>JACQHZ010000303.1 GCA_016198745.1 Verrucomicrobiota bacterium | reverse complement strand
GGACCGGTGGTGTGGTTTTCCTGGCAACGAGAAGTTTGGAAACGCCGTGCTGGTTGGTGATGAGGAACGCGCCGGTTTCGAGCCAGAAGGGCCAGGCGCCGATTTTCTCGCCGTTTTCGTATTCGCCGAACGTGTTGATCGCGCCATTGGCCCAGTAGTTGGTCCAAGGACCGTGCTTGACCCATTCGTTTGTTCCGCCGCGGAGATGACCGCTGGTCCCGTCAGGGCGGGATTTCAGCGTGCCGCGCGCCATGAGGTTGCCGTTGGCATAGCGTTCTTCACCGGGCTTGAAGAATGCCGTGATCGCTCCGCCGGAAGTCGCGCCGGACGTTTCCGCTTCAACCACCGTCGCTCCGTTGGTTGTGCCGACGAGCGATGGTGTTTGGCGCAAGGCCAGTGCGGGTTCCGCGCGCGTTTTATCCGGAACCGGTTTTTTCAGACGCAGATCGCTTGCCAGCCAGAGTCCGAAGGCCAGGGCGACGACTGCCAGAATGAGAAGCGTCCAGACCTTGTTCATGAGGCCGTCAATGTTCAAAGGTTCATCCCCGCTGGTGGGGGACAGGCGGTTCAAGGTTCAACGGCTGCAGGTTCAACCCTGCTCGCTTCCGCGAAGGCTCGCCCCGGCGGAAACCCCTGAACCGTTGAACTCTGAACCATGTCGAACAGCCGTAACGCGCTCCGACGATGAGCGACCCGTAAAGACACGCAGACGCCGACTCCTGGGCGCCCGCCCAATGACACTCTATTTCTTGATGAGCGACAACCCGCCCTGTCTCCCCCTGTCTCCCCTTCGATATCGCGCGTTGCGCGCCGGCGCATGGCGTCGCGAACATCACGCGGGCCTTGTGCAGCCTCTGTCATCCTCCTTGAGTGCATGGGTCAATCGTTTAGTGTGTTGACCGGAATGTGTCAAGCGCGAAAATCAATTTTTTTTGATTCTCAAAAACGGCCTGAGAAAGTCCAGGCCCCAGCCTGAAAAACTCACCCCGATCCATACCTCAATTTGAGAAAGGCGCCCTGTTATAAAGTGAGACGGAACAGGCTGTGGAAGACGCGATCACCGGCGAAAAAATCTCCGCCGAAGGAGGAAATTTCAGTGTGAAGATCGTTTTCGAACGATACAGACTGCTGAAATTGACAAACCAGTGATCCCCGGGGAAAGGGGCAGGATCACGCGGCGGCGCGACGTTTGGCCTCGGCGATTTGATCGGCGGTCATTCGCGCGCCGACTTGATCTCGCGTCTCCGCCGCTCTTGCGGCGCCCTTCAAGGCGGAAGCGTGAAGCCAACGATACGCCTCCACGTCGTCCCGCGCCACGCCGCGTCCTTCGGCGAACATTTCGCCCAGGGCGAGTTGCGATGTGCAGAAATCCTGTTCGGCGGCCATACGATGCCAGCGGACCGATTCCGCATCATTTCGCGGTACGCGCGAACCCGTTGCGTACATCCAACCGAGGATGTATTGCGCCCGGTCGTGACCTTTTTCCGCCGCCTTTCGATACCACTGGATCGCTTCTTCAGAATTTTTGGCCACGCCATATCCGTTCGCGTGCATCCAGCCCAGATCGTACTGGGCCAGGGCCAGGCCATGTTCAGCCGCCAACCGATACCACCTGACAGCCTCGGCGTCGTTTTGCGGCACGCCTTCGCCCCGTTCATGAATCCCGCCCAGGAGATGCTGCGCGTTTGCGTCGCCTTTTTCAGCGCGGGCGATGAGTTCGCTCAGTTGGGGTGGGGGCATGGAGTCTCACCATAAACGTTGGATTGGCCGTCGCAAGCATGGAAACAGCCGATGCGATCAAACTCGTCCTCGGATTTTCTCAATATCTGAAAAAAGCAAATGTGTCATTGAAACCTTGCAAGGGATGTAGGCCGACCTCCTCCGTGGCGACCATTCCTTCGAGCAGTTCTCGCGCGGGTTGGCTCACCAATCGGAGTTCGCCGAGGCTCCCCGCCATTTTTTCCATGCGAAACACAAAGTTGACTTCTGTGCCCCACAGCGACTCTTCGCCGAGCGACGCCACGCCGCCCATCAAGACCTTGCCGTGGTGCAACACCAGCCGAAACGGCGGGATTGCCTGTTGCTGCATTCGTTTGAATGCCTCGAGAGCGCGCGCCACGTCCGCCGTCGTTTTTTCGCGGTCATGCCAGTAGCCGAAGAAACCGTCGCCGAGGAACTTATTGATGGTGCCGCCGCATTCCTCCATGATCTGCTTGCACTCGGCCAGCCAGCGCCCCGTGATGACCGCGACTTCATCGGCAGGCAGCATTTGGTTCAATTTGGTCGAGCCTTGGATGTCGGTCAACAGCAGCCAGCATGGCGTGGTCTTGATCTGAACCTCGGTGGCCCTTCCTGTGTCCTCATTCACCGGGGCCTTGACGGTCCCATGCGGTGCGTGAAAAGTCAGGCGAAACTGGCTGATCTGGATCACGTCGCCGTCGCGCAACACCGTGGGTTGCGCCACACGCCGTCCGTTCAGATACGTCCCGTTGCTGCTGCCCAAATCCACCAGCGAATACTCCGCTCCCTCCTGCGCGTGCACGATGGCGTGCCGCCGCGACACGTTATCGCGAGCGAGCACGATCTGATTTGACGCCACGCGTCCCACCGAGCAAGTCCCCGTGATCGGGAACGTTTCCCCGTTTTCGCCTTCCAACCAAGCCGTGGGTGTTATTGACCCGGCCATAAGTGATGACAACAAGATAGCAAACCAGCTTTGGCGAGAGTAGCGATTTCTGGCAACACCGTAACGATTCATGTGCATGATGGTTTACATGCGCGGCTGGCATTTGTCCGGCGGTGAACTGGCCTGTCCTCGAATGATTCAACCAGCCATTTGAAGTTGAGGAGGACCATGGTCACATTGTGTTGTTTATCCGCGTTTCCACTGATAAGGTTTCTTGTCCAGTTTTGGGGGCGGAGGAAAGGAGGATGGGGTGGGGGATGGAGACGGGTTTGCAGACGGCGGTGCGGATGGAGGAGCGGAAGCGCCGTCGTTTTGCGAAGCCGGCGCCAGGGCGGAGGCGGGCGAGTCCCCGGTTTGCGCGGGGGGATGTGTTGTCGCAACCGTCGCGGCTTGAGTTGCCGGACCTGCGGGTTGGACCGGCGTGACGCCGGCCTCGCCCACGCCTCCGTACTGATCCAGGGAATGGACCAGGCGGAGGTCATCGGTCGTGCCCCATTTCTTGTCAGGACCCGCGCATTGAATCTCAAAACCATTGGGGGTGCTCCGGGCGATGCGGTAGAGGGTGCCCCACATGTCGCGCGCGTGGTCGCGCGTTTGCTTGCCGCCGGCCTCTTTGAGGTTTGCCCGGAGGAACTCCGGGAAATTATCGAGCGGAATGGTGTTGGATTCGACGTACTCGTGCGCCACCACCTGGGCGATGCTGCTCATCTCAATGCCAACCGTGGCTTCGACCTTGACGGTTTCGATGAGGTCCAGGCTCTTGAGGATTGCGTCGGAGTTCGAGTAGCCGACGTACCCCAGGGCCATCAGCGGCATGAGTTTCAGCAAACTGCTCATGACGTCCCCGCTGGTTGCATTCGCGATTCCAAAGCGGTCTCGATCGCGAGGCCGCTGAGAAAATCCTGGCTCACGAATTTCAAAAATTGTTCCTTGCCCAGCTTGAGACAGCGGCCGGAACGCGCAGCCACCACTTCGGCAGTTGCGAGGGTGTCGCGCAAGAGGCTGATTTCGCCGCAAAACTCGCCCGGTCCCAGCGTGGCGCAGGCGATGCCTTTTTTGCGAACCTCGAATTTACCTTCATAGATGATATAGAAAAATTCGTTGGGCTGATTTTCGCGTATGGCCGTGTCGCCGCCAAGGAAATCCTGGAACTGGAATTCCTTTGCGAAATTGAGCAGCGCCTGGGGATGCCAGTCGGCGAACAGGGGGTTGCGCCTCAGAAAGGCGCAGACCTGGACGATGGTCTTGATTTGTTCGGAGCCGAGCGATGAAACCAGGAGCCGTTCGAAATCGGCCTTGGCCAGGGCGAACAGACGGGTTGTCTCGACGCTTCGGACGGTGCTGTTGCGGGGCACGCGGTCGAGCAGGGCAATTTCGCCGAATACATCGCCCGGTGAGAGGTTTGCGATGACGATGTTTTCGCCGGCTTCATCCTCCTTGAGCACCTCGACCTTGCCGGAATAGACGACGAACATGGAATCGCCCAGGTCGCGTTCCCGGATGATGAGGGTGTTTTTCACAGCAGCCACAAATTTCACCGCCGCGGCAACCCTCTTCAAATCCTCGGAGGAAAGTTGTGAAAACAGAAGCGTCGAACCGAGGAATCCGGCGATGACATCATCGGCGGGACGCGGCTCGCCCGTCCGCTTCTTTGCGAACGACGATTCGGCCTTGAAAATGTACGGCGCCAACGCACGGAATAGGTTTTTCAGGACCACCCAAAGCAGGTAACCCAGCGGAGCGGCGATTGCCAGAGCCAGGAACACCAACGACAACGAAGAAAGGCACCGGCCCACCCATCCCGTTTGATGGCTCAGATTCCACAGCAGGACGTTGCCTTTTTCATGAAAGACCGCAACCGCCATGCGGACGAGGGCGCCGAGCCAGAAAATGGCATAGGTGGAATAGACGAGCAGATATTTTTCTTCGACAAGCGATTCCTTCCAGTTGAATATCTGGGTCAGCACCTTGGCGCCGAGGAACTTCTCCGCGCACCGGGGGAGTTGGTATTGCTTGCGGAAGATGGCGTGCAGAAGGTTGTGAGCAGCGGTGTTTCCGAAAGGCGAGGTCAAAACAAGGGCCGCCAGACAGCAGCCCAGGAGTCCGGCGTCGGAGTTGAGAAACCAAGCGAATGCCGCGAGAAGAAAGGGGGCGGAAATCATCTGGAGCGCGACGGCGGCCTCGCAAAAGCGCCCCCCCATGAAGGCATCGCGGGCATCAACCGCGAAGAAGGGCAGGATTCGATTCCATCGGATTCCGGCCGAATAGACAAGACGCCCGCTGCCGCTGAGGACACAACCGCCCAGGACGCCGGCCAGGCTCAGTCCCAATGCGAAAAACACACCAGCCTTCACCCAGTTGAGCGGTGTTTCCGGCAGATTGATTTGGGAGAGATTGGAGAGATGGAAAGCGGATGCGCCGAGGAAGATCATCAGGAGCGACAAGATCGTTGCGGCCAGGGGACCCCAACCGATGCCCCACTTTCGGCCAACCGGGCCGGTGGAGGAAGGGGCTGATTCGTGCTCGATCAAAAAGCCCTTGTTCACGGCGTTCAGCACCAGATCATAGAATCCCCGGATCCTCACGTGAACGCCTCGTGTGAGCATGGAGTGAAGAATGGCCTGAACGGTCTCCCCGCCCCGGAAAAGGCCGATGATCTCCTGCTGTTCCCGATTGAGGGCGAGATATTCTGCCCGCGCCGTCTGTTTCATCAGGCAGGTGCCGTCGGCCAACGGTCGCGACTCGATTGCCTGGGAAAGCCGCAACTTGCTTTCGTTCAACGCATGCATACGCCCTGCCGATTAAAGCGAAAGTCCGGCCTGGAACAAGATAAAATGGTGTGGATCGGAACCGCAGGTTGCCTCCTGGGGTGGAGAACTGGATGTTCGCGAAGACCGCAAATTGGCCTTGCAGAGATGAGCGGGCCGGTGAATAGTCTGGATCAACTGCTCCGATCTTCGTGAAAACCATCCTCTTTATTTGCACAGGCAACGTTTGCCGCAGCCCCATGGCGGAAGGATTGATGCGCCACATGCTTCGCGGGGACAAAAGCCTTCAGGTCAAGTCCGCCGGTTTGAGCGCCTGCCACGGCCAACCTCCCAGCGAAAATGCGATTCGCGCGTTGCGCGAGATTGGCGCGGATATTGCAGGTATTCGGTCGCAGCCGGTCACCGCCGAGCTTGTGCACGAGGCCGAGGCCATCTTTGTGATGACGCACGGCCATCAGCGATCGTTGCTTTCGCAATATCCGACGGCGGCCTCGAAGACCTTTCTTTTGCGCGAATTTGAAGAAGGGCTTTCTGATTTCGAGCGCGAGGTGCCTGATCCCATTGGCCAGTCCTATTTCACGTACCTGGATTGCCGGGATGCCATCCAATCGGCTTTGACCAGCATTCTCAAGTTCATCAAAAACCAGCCGTCCAGCGTGCCCGACCGCCTCCGTGCGAAGCGGAGGAAACCGCGCATTGTGATCGCAGCGGACCATGGCGGCGTGGAATTGAAAGACGCGGTGAAAACCTTCCTTGCCCAGAAGGAGTACCCGTGTTTCGACCTGGGCACGTTCAGCAAGGACTCGGTGGATTACTCGGATTACGGTCATGCGGTGGCGCAGGAGGTGGCGGAACATCGCGCTGATTTCGGGGTGCTGATCTGCAAGAGCGGCATCGGCATGAGCATGTCCGCCAATCGCACGGCGGGTGTGCGCGCCGCGCTGGTGCACAACGAGAACCTTGCGCGCATGAGTCGCGAGCATAACAATGCCAATGTCCTGTGTCTTGCCGCCATGGAGACGGGTCCCGACGATGCCACCCGGATTTTGGACGCATGGCTCAATACCGATTTTGCCGGCGGACGGCATGAGCAGAGGATCCGGAAACTGGACAACATGGCCGCGGAGCAAGATCTGAATGCGCTGCTTCACGAGGCGTCCGGCGGCGATCTGTTGAGGGTGGATCCGGCGATCCACGAGGCGATCGAAGGCGAGAAACGGCGGCAACAGGACGGCATCGAACTGATCGCCAGTGAAAACTTCACCAGCCGGGCGGTGCTTGAAGCGCAGGGGAGCGTGTTGACGAACAAGTATGCGGAGGGTTATCCCGGTAAACGTTACTACGGGGGATGCGAGTTTGTGGATGTGGTCGAATCGTTGGCGATTGATCGCGCCAAGCGGCTTTTCGGCGCCGAACATGCCAACGTGCAGCCGCACTCCGGCAGCCAGGCCAACATGGCGGTTTATTTCAGCGTATTGAAGCACGGCGACAGGATTCTCACCATGGAACTGGCGCATGGCGGACATTTGACGCATGGGTTCAGCCGCAATTTTTCGGGACGATTCTATCAGGTTGTTCATTACGGCGTGCGTCACGATGATGAACGGATTGATTACGATGCTGCTGCGAAGTTTGCGCAGGAGCACAAACCGAGTTTGATCACTGTGGGCGCAAGCGCTTATTCGCGGATTATTGATTTCAAAAGGATGCGGGAGATCGCTGATTCCGTGAACGCGCTCCTGATGGTGGATATTGCGCACATTGCGGGACTGGTGGCGGCGGGATTGCACCCCAGCCCCGTGCCGTATGCGGACTTTGTGACCACCACCACGCACAAGACCCTGCGCGGACCGCGCGCCGGCTTGATCCTCTGCCGCGAACGTTACGCGAAAGACGTGGATTCGATGGTGTTGCCGGGGATTCAGGGCGGGCCATTGATGCACGTCATTGCCGCCAAAGCCGTTTGTTTCCTCGAAGCCATGCAGCCCGGTTTCCGTCTTTATCAGCAACAAATCATCCGCAATGCGCAAGCCCTCGCTGAGGCGCTGCAAAAGAACGGCTGCCGCATTGTCAGCGGCGGCACCGACAATCACCTCATGCTGGTGGACCTGCGGGGGCAAAAAGTGACCGGCAAGGAGGCGCAAGAGGCCCTCGATAAAGCCGGTATCACCGTCAACAAGAATCTTATCCCTTATGATCCGGAAAAGCCGACGGTGACCAGCGGCATCCGTGTGGGAACACCCGCTGTCACGACTCGCGGCATGGAGGAAAAGGAGATGCGGGAGATTGCCAATCTGATTTCAACGGTCCTGGTAAGCATCGAGGACAGCGCCAAACTGGCGGAAGTCCGCGAAAGCGTCCGTCATCTCGTGGAACGTTTTCCTCTCCCGTATTAGTCCGGATATTTCACATTCAGGTGAAATGGAAGGGCGGAACAGTCGGCGCATTTCCCAGTTGCATAAGGCGAGCACTTCGCGTAAATTGCTGTTGTGCAAACAAGATTTGCCAAGCGGCTGATCGAAAAGCATCGCTAATTTGGGGGCCAAATCGGGTGAAGCGGCCGATTCCAAGGGGAAGACATGAAATCAAATGGCAGCCACAAGTTGATGGACGCGGTATTCGGCTCCGATATTTATCGGGAATACGTACGGGCGTTCACCGATGCAACCGGCCTGCCCGCCTCGTTGCATGCGCCCCGATCCTGGCAACTTCCACACCACGGCGGCCGGAACGAAAACACGTTTTGTTCCATCATTGGGGCGAACAGCCGTTCCTGTGCGTCGTGCCTTCAAGTGCAGGAAAAGCTTGCGCGGGCTGCCGCCAATGAACCGTGCACATTGACATGCCCTCATGGCATGAGTGAAAGCGTGGTGCCGGTGCAGATGGGACAGGAATTGATCGGTTTCCTGCACACGGGCCAGGTGTTCCGCAAAGCGCCAACCATCGTTCAATTCAACGGTGTTGCCCGGCAGCTTTCCAAATGGGGGTTACAGGTGGACCTTGCCCGTCTCAGGGAGGCTTATTTCCAGACGCGCGTGATGCACCCGCGACAGTACGAAGCGATGGTCAAGCTCCTGGCGGTCTTCGCTCAGCATCTCTCGTTGGTATGCAACCAGATTGCCGTTCAGCAGCGAAACGCCGAACCCCCAGTGATCGTGCGCGCCAAGGAATTTATCCTCAACCATCAGGCCGAGGAACTTTCTCTCGGACAAGTGGCCAAGGCCGTCAACACCAGCACGTTTTACTTCTGCAAGATTTTCAAGAAGGCCACGGGTTTGAACTTTACCGACTACCTCTCGCGTGTTCGCATCGAGAAGGCAAGAAACCTGTTGTTGAACCCCAATCTGCGCGTCAGCGAGATCGCTTACGAAATCGGTTTTCAGTCGCTGACCCACTTCAACCGCGTCTTCAAAAGAGTGCTCGGCCAGTCGCCCACTGCGTATCGCGCGCGGTTGCCGGTCACGTGAGGAAATGACAAGGGCGCCCCCTCCCCCTTCACGCCCCTGTCAATTGCTTGGTCGCATCGTAACGTCCGCCGTAGGGGCGTTCAACCCCGATTGGTTTCGGGGAGCCGAATGCTTTCGGCTTTGAACGCCCCTACACCAAGAATTTTGTCATCCGCCCAGTCGCGTTCTCCCATTTCTGCTTGTCCAACCCATTGCATCGCGTCACAATGCCGAAAAGATCCCAATCCGGAGAACTCCCATGATTCTTTCCAAAGGTGAAAAAATTCACGTCATTCATCGCCGGTTATTCGAGAAGGACATCGGACGTCACTTCGTGGGGATGGTGGAGGAATACGAGCACGGCGTTGCCCGCGTGGCTGGATACGTCTATACGGTGGATCATAATTCGTACAAATTTGTTCGGCGGCCGGGAGTCCGCACCCGCGTCATCTCGTTGGCGTCCGGCGAGCTGCTGGTGAACGTCATTCCCGCGACCGTGGATCTGAACAAGATCGTTTATGAAACCGGCAAAGGCTTCCTGCGCGTCACCGACGGCAGCGACTGGCACCTTGACATCAGCGAGTTCACCTGGGTGTAGGGCGGCGGGAACGGTTTCCCGGACGCAAATGCGCATGAGCCAGGTGATGACGTTTGAACAATTCTTCCAGGCTGCGACCGGGCAGGCGCCCTACGACTATCAGCGTCGGCTGGCCGGCGGCGACACGGGCCGGCCCTGCGCATCGCAACTCATCAACATCCCCACCGGCCTGGGCAAAACCGCTGCCGACATGCGCGCCTCCATCCTTGCACAACGAACCAATTTGCCCGATACTGTTACCCATGAACTGGATCAGCAACGTCCTCAAGTGGCGAGCCCTGACGCCGCAGCGCAAGCAGCAACTCCGTTGGGAAGCCATCCCGGCGGACGTGACTCAAAGCATGGCTTTCGAGCGGGAACCGGTGCCGGAGACGATGGTTCGCGAGATACTCGCCCGGATCGAGCCACCCGCTTCATCGAAACCACCCACGGCGTCCTCAGCTACACGCAACTAGCCCCGTTGCTGGCCGAGCGGGTCACCCGCTTAGAGGCAGCGCTTTATTCGGGAACCTTCGCCAGTCATCCACTGGATGCCGACCTGGTCCTCGACCTCCATCGGGCCATCTGTGCGGACCTGGTGCCGGAATGGTCCGGGCGCTGGCGTAACGTTGCCGTCACGGTTGGCCGCCTGACCCCACCGCAGCCGCATGAGTTGCCGATGCTCATGAGGGACTACGGACTCGATCTTCAGGCGCGCTGGCAAGACGCTGCGGTCTCCCTTTCCGATCGGACACTGGAGATTCTCGCCTTTGCCGAGGGACGGTTTCTCAGTATCCATCCCTTTTGTGATTTTAACGGGCGCACCATCCGCGTCTTCCTCTTGGAACTCCTTCGTCGTCTTGATCTGCCGCGCGTGGAGCTTGCTCCTCAAACGGAGGCGGGACGGGTGGAATACTTCGCCGCATTGGAGGCCGCCGACCGCGGGAACTGGCAGTTCCTCATTGCCATCTGGAAAAGCCGCTTCACCGCCAGCCGCTGAACTCCATGCCCACCCTCACCCGCTCCGGCTGCGCGCCGACGATGAACGCGCCTCTGCAAAAAACCAGACCATCCCATGAGCGCCATCATCCTGTTTGAAGAAAAGCAAGTCCGGCGCGCCTGGAACAAAGACGAAGAAAAGTGGTATTTCGCCATCGTCGATGTGATCGCCGTGCTTACGGGAAGTGTTGATCCCGGAGCCTATTGGCGGAAGCTGAAAGAACGCCTGAAAAAGGAGGGAAATCAAACCGTGACGGATTGTCACGGTTTGAAAATGACTGCCGCCGATGGCAAACAGCGCCTTACCGACGTGGCGGACACCGAGCAACTTCTCCGGCTGATCCAGTCCATCCCATCCCCGAAAGCCGAGCCTTTCAAACTTTGGCTCGCGAGGGTTGGCTACGAACGCCTCGAAGAAATCGAGAACCCCGAACTCGCCGCCAGACGGATGCGGACCCTCTACGAGCAAAAAGGCTACTCCGAGGAATGGATCGAAAAGCGCCTGCGCGGCATCGCGGTGCGAGATGAGCTGACGGACGAATGGAAAAAGCGCGGGGTAAAGGAGCAGAGAGACTTCGCCATCCTCACCGCCGAAATCAGCAAAGCCACCTTCGGCATGACCCCCTCCGAATACAAAGACTTCAAGTCGCTGGCGAATCCCAAGGACAATCTCCGCGACCACATGACCGACTTGGAACTCATCTTCACCATGCTCGGTGAAGCCTCCACCACCGAAATCGCCAAGAAGAAAGACGCCCAAGGCTTCCCCGAGAACAAACAAGCCGCCCGCGCCGGAGGCGCTGTTGCCGGCAACGCCCGCCGCGAACTCGAATCCAAAAGCGGCACTCAGGTCTCATCGAAGGCGAATTTCAAGGAACTGCCCGAGGTGAAAACGAAAGCCCTGCGGAAAGGAAAGCAAGGTGAATAACGCCGTCTTCACCCCCCGCACCCACACCCTCTCCGGCTGGGCGCCCGTTCCCCTCGCGCACAATCTCAAGGCCGGGAAATCACCTTGCAAAACCTCGAAGTGCGCCCTCAGTATTTGCCCCGTCCTCTGCGGTCAACCAGGAGCCAGGTGATGATGTTTGAACAATTCTTCCAGGCGGCGACCGGGCATCCGCCCTACGACTATCAGCGTCGGCTGGCCGGCGGTGACGCGGGCCGGCCCTGCGCATCGCAACTCATCAACATCCCCACCGGCCTGGGCAAAACCGCTGCCGTCATCATGGCCTGGCTCTGGAACCGGGTCCTCATTCCGCAATCCGAATTCCACACTCCGCATTCGTCATGGCCTCGTCGCCTTGTCTATTGCCTGCCCATGCGGACGTTGGTGGAGCAGATGGCGGGCGAAGTGGAAAAATGGCTCTTCCGCCTCGCGCTTGCCGCGACGGAAACCGTCTCTCCATCACGCGAAGCCGTCGAGACAGTTCTCAAACAGCAAGGTAAATCCCTCCAGGACACCGTTCGCGGAAGTGGCTGGAATGCCGAAGACTCCCTCGCCGGAACGCTCACGAACGACGCGCTCGAACGGCTACTTTGGCTCGTGGGAGTCGAAACAAGAAATTCATCCTTCATCCCTCATCCTTCATCCTTTTCGCCGGTCCTCCTCATGGGCGGCGAGGAAAATGATCCAAAGAAAGCCGAGTGGGACATCCATCCTGAAAAGCCCGCCATCCTCATCGGCACGCAGGACATGTTGCTCTCCCGCGCGCTCAATCGCGGCTACGGCATGAGCCGCTACCGCTGGCCCATGCACTTCGGACTGCTGAACAATGACTGCCTGTGGGTTTTCGATGAAGTCCAGTTGATGGGCAGCGGGTTGGCGACAACGGCGCAACTGGAAGGCTTCCGGAATCAATTCCTCACCGCCGTTACCGCTCGCTCTTGGTGGATGAGCGCAACCAGCGCAGTCGGCTGGTTTCAGACTGTGGATTTCAACCCCGCCACGCTCGGTCCAACATTGAGGTTGGAGGATGAAGATTCGCAGAATGAGTCGGTGAAGAAACTTCTCAATGCGCAAAAGCCGGTCCGCAAAGCCGCCGCAACGTCTGGCGACTTGAGGACATTAGCGCAAGAAATTCTCACGGCGACGCAACCATCAAACGGTCTCACGCTCGTGGTGATGAATACCGTCAACCGCGCTCGCACTCTCCGGGCTGAATTCGCCAAACTTCTCCGCGCCGCCGGCCCAGAAGCCCAACCATTGTTGTTACATTCCCGTTTCCGCCCCGAGGAGCGTGCCGCCATTCTCAAGCAAGTGCTCGCGTCGGAAGGACATCGGCGGCTGGTGGTCAGCACGCAAGTCATCGAGGCGGGTGTCGATCTTTCCACCGCCACTCTCTTCACCGAACTGGCGCCATGGACCTCGCTCGTGCAGCGATTCGGGCGCTGCAACCGGCGCGGGCATGAGCCGCAGGCACAAATCATCTGGTTCGACACGGAAGACCCCGCTCCATACACGCCTGAACAACTTGCGGCCGCCCGTGAACGGCTGACCGGCCTCACTGCCGCCGCCCCCGATCATCTGTCTCGCGTGGAAATTCCGGAAGTGGACCGTCCGCGCGCGCGACAGGTGATTCGTCGAAAGGACTTCGTGGAATTGTTCGATACCACTCCCGACCTCGCCGGCAACGACCTCGACATCGACCGGTGGGTGCGCGAGATTGCGGACCGGAGCGTGCAGGTTTTCTGGCGAAGTTGGAAGGGTGACCTGGAAGGCGATGCCCCGCCACGGGAATTCCCCGCCGCGCAGCGGCGTGAACTCTGCCCGGCGCCTGTCGTTGAGTTCCGTGATTTTGTGAAGAAGATCAAGGCGGTGGTTTGGCGCTGGGATTTCCTGGATGGCAAATGGGTTTGCGTCAAAGGCGCCGCCGCCTTCCCCGGCCAAGCCTATCTCTTGCCAGACGGTGCTGGAGGTTACTCGTCCGAGAGCGGTTGGAATCCCAGTGTCAAGGAAGCCGTCGCACCGCTTCCTTTGACGGAAGATAAAACGCGTTCGGAAGAATACGACGCCGATGCCGTTTCCGAAGGGATCTGGCAATCCATTGCTCAACACACCAATGATGTCTGCCGGGAACTCGAACAGATTCTAACTCGCGTCCAACCCGTCTTCACCGATACCCTGCGCCTCGCGGCCCGCCATCATGACCTGGGCAAAGCCCACGCAGTCTTCCAGAATGCCATCAAAACAACCACGGAATCGGGATCGCGTCCTCCGGAATGGGTTGGCCGAGCGGACATCGCCAAAGCCCCGGACGGTTGGTGGACGCGCGGTTACGAACGCCCGCACTTCCGCCACGAATTGGCTTCGGCGCTCGTGATGCTTCATCCGGAGTCGCCTCTGCCAGTTCAAGGCTTGGAACGCGATCTGGCGGCCTACCTCGTGGCCGCGCATCACGGAAAAGTGCGCCTCTCGATTCGTTCGTTCCCGGAAGAGACTGATCCGGAGGATGGACGCCGGTTCGCGCGCGGAATCTGGGACGGCGATCGGCTTCCTCCTGATCCGCTTGACGCAATTGACCTTGGCGCGAATCATTCCGTGCCGAAGCTTCAACTGTCGTTGGAACCGATGGAACTCGGCCTTGGCCAGCAACATCCGTTCATCGGCCTGCCCAGCTGGGCCGAGCGGATGTTGGCTCTACGCGACCACAAAGGCATTGGGCCTTTCCGCCTGGCGTTTCTTGAAGTCTTGCTTCGCGCCGCCGACGAACGCGCTTCCGCTGTTGCGAAATCCCGAAAAAGCGTGCATATTGATCCTTGTGACACTGCTGGATCAAATTCGGCGATGGCGGCAACTTCCCCCGGCAACCCGTCTGCAACGCATGTGGCAGATGGGACCCGAGGATATCTTTCTGAGCATGCAGATGGAAGGCGAACCGGTGAGCTTATCCTGGCTGAAGGAAGTTCACGCCCGTATGGAAGCACCCGTCACCTTGAAACCACCCTTGGAATCCTCAGTTTTTCCGAAGTTGCCGAACGGCTCGCGCTGAAGGCGGTCGAGATCCGGCAGGCCATTCTGGCAGGTGACTACGCCCCATCTTCATTGGGGGAGGATATTGTCTCGACCCTGCACCGCGATCTGTGCGGTCACTTGGTTCCCGACTGGGCCGGCAGATGGCGTTCGGTCGCCGTCACCGTGGGGGGCCACACACCGCCCGCGCCCCATCTCGTTGCGCAGCGAATGCGCGATTACGGCGCTGATCTTCGAGCCCGATGGGACTTCCTGGCGGGCGAAGACGAAAACCTCCTGCTTGAATCCCTTGCTTTTGCGGAAGGCCGGCTGCTCTCCATTCATCCCTTCCAGGATTTCAATGGCCGGGTGACGCGGCTTTTTCTTTTGGAAATCCTGCGCCGGGCGGAGCTTCCACCCGTGTGCCTGGCGGTTCATGACGACGAAGAAAAGCGGCGCTACTTCGAAGCCTTGCGCGGGGCGGATGAGAGCGCCTGGGCGCCGTTGATTCAAGTCTGGCAGGAGCGATTCTCCGAAGCCGCATCCAGCCCCACCGAACCATGATGCGCCGCGAACTGCCATTACCGGGCTGCACACCCGAACCGCTGATGAGCTACCTCAAGGCCCTTGGAATTCTGCGTCTTGTTGCCGAGCAAGCCGATCCAGCCGCCCGTGGTTGCTGGCATGATGGTGTATTCGTCCTGAACTCGACGCTCGACGAAGAGGCTTTGACAGGCTTCTTTCTTACAAGGTATTCCCCGTCGCCAATCGTTGCACCTTGGGGTGCTCGTTCAGGTTTCTATGCAGGCTCATCCGAAAAGAAAGCGCGCGAAGCCCTGAGCGCAATCGAAGCTCAGAATGAGGACCGATTCGTGGCATTCAAGGGAGTGGTTGATGAGGTGAGGCAGCTTCTTGAAAGACTTGGGCTTACCGAGAAGGCAGAGGAAGAAGAAAAACTCCGACTCCTTGCCGGGTGTCGATCTGTCCTGGATGAGTCCACGCTGCAATGGTTGGATGCCTGCTATGTGCTGACGGGGGACGAACGGCGTTTTCCACCAATCTTTGGGACCGGCGGGAATGAAGGCAGCGGTAGTTATGTATCGGGTTTCGCACAGCAAGTGGTCGCTTGCTTGGTCAAGCGCAGCCACGACGAAGCCTTGAAAGTTGCGCTTTTTGGGGGTGTGGCGAAGGGAGCGTCTTCCGGACAAACGCCCGGACACTTCTCTCCGCGTGATGCTGGGGGACCAAATGCCACCCAAGGCTTTGAGGGAAGTGTCACTACAAACCCATGGGATTACCTTCTGGCAATCGAAGGCGCCTGCATGTGGGCGTCAGGGGTTTTCCGAAAGCATGGCACCACGGGCAGACAAGTAGCCGCTTTCCCTTTCACGGTTCAGGTTTCTGCTGCCGGCGCGTCATCCCTTGGCATGAATGACAATCGCCGCCCAAAACAGGCAAAACGTGACATTGCAGAAATGTGGTTGCCTATCTGGCATCGGCCAACAGGTGTCGGTGAACTCTCTGCCCTATTGGCGGAAGGACGAGCGAGTGTCGGAAGACGGCCTGCGGAAACAGGCCTCGATTTTGCCCGGTCGGCTTCGGGACTTGGGACTGACCGTGGCATCAACGAGTTTGTTCGCATCGGTTTCCTCATGCGAAACGGGCAAAGTTTCATGGGCATTTCTTTAGGGCATCATCAAGCTGCAATACTTCGCGAGGCGCATCTGCTGTGTAAAATCGATCCTTGGCTTAGGGCTTTCCATTTGGCTTGTGGGGAAAAGACCCCGGCACGATTCACGTTCGCATTGCGTGGAATTGAACGGACCATCTTCGATTTCTGCCGTCACGGTGGGGGCCAGTTCTTTCAGGGCGTGCTCGTTGCGCTCGGAAAGGCCGAAGCCGTCATCGCTGGAGCGCCGGGTTTCCGCGAAAAAGCAAAGGGATTGCGGCCGCTCGCCGGCTTGTCGGCGGAATGGATTGTCGCCGCGAACGATGAATCGCCCGAATTCGAGATTGCGCTGGCGCTGGCGAGCTTGCATGACGCCAGCGAACGCACGCCGCCGATTCGCGCCAATTTGGAGCCCGTGGTTTTTGACAGGTCGCGACCCGCCTGGGCGGAGAAAGACCGCGCTGTGGTCTGGAACGCCGCGGGCCTCGCCGCCAACCTCGCGGCCGTACTCGGCCGCCGGTTGATGGATGCCAACCGCGCCGGCAGCTATGGCGTTGAACATCCACGGCAAAGACAGATTGGGCCTCTGGCTGCGTCCCACCATGTTTCGCTGCCCGCCATCACCCGCTTCCTTGCCGCTGAACTCGACGATGAGCGCATCCATGATCTGCTCCGGGGCCTGATGCTCTGCGATGTCCACCATGCGTCATGTCGCTTTGAGAACGACACCGAGATGCTGCCACCGCGCGCCTATGCCTTGTTGAAGCTGCTTTTCCTCAGCTTCAAACTGGCCACGGAGAACGGTGACGTCTTTGTTCCGCCTGATCCCGCGTTGCTCGCGGTTCTTCGTTCAAGAAATGTGGATGAAGCATGGCTGATGGCCGGTCGCAAGCTGCGCGCCAAGGGGTTCATTCCCATGCCGCAACAGAAGAATGCCGGCCATCGCCGCGCGCAGGAAAATGAGAATGGGCGTGACCGGGAATTTGCCGCGCTTGACGCAACCCGTGTCGCCGCAGCGTTGCTCCTGCCCGTTTCACCGAACTCAGCGCTCAAACTCCGCGATCTCGTCATCCGTCCCCCGAAACCAAACAACCCATAAAGACTATGCCTATCGACTACTCCGTTCTTGCGAAGGCGCCGCGCCTTCTGATTCAAGCCGTGCTCCGCCCGCTCCAGGGCGAGCGTTTTCAAGTCACCGGCTTCGCCGACCTCGGCCCCGCTCGCTACACCCTGCCCGACGGCACCGAAAAACTCCTCGTCGAGTCCGCGCAATCCGTCGCCAATCGCCTCGAAATTGCCTGCTGGGACGACGCGAGCGATGAACTCATCCCAGAACTCGAAGGCTTGCCCTATATCCGGGTGAAAACTCCGGATGACAGGCGGCTCACAAATTCCATTCTTGAAGCGCATCGCATCAATTCGCCCTACATCCTTGAAGGGAAAGATAAGCGCGTCTTCGACCAACTCAAGAAGGACGCCGCCGGGCTTGAAAGCGGCCCGGTTAAGCTCACAGATCTCGCCCGGCTCGTCTTCCGATACGACGCAAACGCCATCCTCCACGGCGTCTTCATCGCCAAAAGCGAACTGGCAGGCGGTCGTCTCCGTCTTGCGCGCGCCATCAGTGGATTTATCGAAGCCACCGACGTGCGAATCGCTGAAAGTGGCGGCGTGAAGAACGATCGCGTTGACCCCTCGGGCGATACGAAGGCCGGTTTCGGCAACGTGCCCTTCCATCGCACCGAATTTGTCGCGAAGAACATCACCGCGTTTTTCAACCTCGACCTTGCCCTGCTGCGCGGCTATGGTCTCGGCAACGACGCTACGGCGCTGCTCATCACGCTCGCGTTATTCAAAGTGCGCCGCTTCCTTGCAACTGGCCTGCGCCTGCGCACGGCCTGTGACCTCGAAGTGGGGGGCGAGTTGCAGGTAATACGTCCCGGAACGGGTTTCACTGTGCCCGACGAAAGCACCCTGCTGACCGAATGCAGACGGCTTATCGAACAATGTGCCAATGCCAAACTGTTCGCTGCCCCTCGCGTCACTGAAGTGACGTGGCAGCCGGAGAAGAAAAAAAAGAAGGAGGAAGACGCCGACGCTGGAGGCGAGGAGTGATTGCCATTGGCCTCAAGTTTCTGGCTGGACGCTTCCACGCCACGCCGTGGGGTCGGCATGTGAACGAGGGCGCGCCGGAATGGCCGCCTTCCCCTTGGCGCCTCCTACGCAGTTTGGTGGCAACCTGGAAAGGCAAACTCGATGATTCGCTCGATGACACCGAAGCCAGGACCATCCTGAACGCCCTCGTTGAACCGCCGGAATTCCTGCTTCCACCTGCCGGCGCCGGCCATACACGGCACTACATGCCTTGGTTCAAGAAAGGCCCCGGCGACAAGACGCTTGTCTTTGACGCCTTCGTCGCATTACCACCCGAAAGCGAAGTGCTCATCGTCTGGCCGGACGGTTGCCTGTCGCCCGAGCAGAGGACGACGCTCCAACAATGGCTCCAGCATCTCGGATATCTCGGACGCGCTGAAGCATGGTGCGAAGGCCGTCTGCTTGACGAAGCCGAAGCCAATCAGCGCACAGCGGAAATCAACTGCCGTCCATTGGGCACTCGCACGGCTGAATCCGGCGCTGAAATCGTGCGTGTGCTGTGTCCTGATCCAGCGGGCGCATTCAGCGGCGCACATACTCCCAAAACGGTCCCCACAACCGGACGTGGAAAGACCGGGGATGAGCATCGGCGGCCGCTCTACGACCCCGATTGGCATCTTTGCGGCGAGACCCTCTGGCTCCACGCCGAACGTTGGTCGGACGCCCCCGGCAGCCGATGGGTGCGCTACTCCCGTCGCGCGGATTGTTTCAAGGTTATTCAGGTCCGCCGCGCTCGTGCGCAAAAAACGGCTCCGCCGCAGGTGGCGCGCTTCGCCTTCGATTCCACCGTGCTCCCGCTCGTCACCGAGACGCTGCCGGTCGCCGAGTGTGCCCGTCGAAACCTCATGGGCATCTTTGGCCGGCTGATGGAGTCCGATACCGGCCAACGGAGCAACTCACCCATCTTTTCCGGGAAAACCGATGACGGCGAAGTATGCACAGGCCACGGACACGCCCGCTATCTGCCCACCGATGAAGACGGCGACGGACGCCTAGATCATCTCACTCTTGTTGCCGTGAATGGCTTCGGTGAAGCTGAACGACGGGCCATCGACCGACTTCGCCAGATCAAGAGCCGCGAACGCGAAGAGTCGGGACATCCGTTGCGCGCGCTTCTGCTCGGCCTTGGCAGAATTGAAAACTTTACGCCCGGCCCGCTTCGAACCGCGTCGGAATGGATTTCAGCGACACCGTTCCTGACCCCGCGTCATCCGAAAGCGCGTGGCGCGAAGCGCGACACGCCTGAACTGCTCGCGTCACCGCGCGATTTTCTTGTGGTCGCGCTCCGTGAAGAACTGGCCCGTCTTGTCAGCCGGCGACCGGACCTTGCCGGCCTGGACTGCGAAGGCATTCGAATCGAACCAGTGCTCGATTTCAATGGGAACTTCCGCCTTCCCGGACGTGGCGGCCTCCGCCCGATACAATTCAAGCGCAATCGCCAAAAGCATGGCGATGATGGCTCGCGCCGTCTCGCTGGTTTTTTCCGAATTCATTTCCCGGTTTCCATTTCGGGGCCGATCGCCCTCGGCCACTCCTGCCACTTTGGTCTCGGTCTGTTCGTGCCGGTTGAAGCATCACTCTCAAACCCTCATACCCCATAACTCCAACCGATCCAAACGTAATGGCGAAATCATCAAGACCGAAGGCTGGCAAGTCCTGGACTCGTGGCCTCGACAAGGAACGAGTCCGCGAAGCGTTGGAGGAAGCGACCGTGGACGCGAATGATGAGTCCGAACAACATGGCGGCTTGCTTTCCGTGATCGAGGATGCGTTGTCGTTTCCATTTCAGGCCAGGGTTATGGGCGAAGTTGTCACTGTTGTCGGCATGGAGTGGCCGGAGAATGATGAATTTGGGCTTGATCTGGTCTGCGAACGAAACGGGAAACGACACCGGATCGAGGCCCGGTCGGTGGAATTGATCGAGCCGTTGCCCAAGGGGCATCTGTATTTGGCGGCGTATCTGGCTTGGAAACGATTTTTATGAGCAAACTCCCCGGCATGACCCCGTTTTTGTTGCGCCTGTTTCGGGAGGTCGTCCTGGCCGACCCGGCGTATATCGCCCGACTCGCGCGTCATTACGCCATGGTCAAGCAGGCCGACAAGCGCCCAACCTCTGAACCGTTGAACCCTGAACCGTGAACCTCCTTGTCATCTGTCGCCAACCGTGAACTGTGAACCGTGAACCTGACAACCCGAACTGTTCCATGAACGACCAGGAACCCATGGTGGTGATGCTCCAGATTGAGCCGCAGGAGAACAAGCCGCCAGAACCGTCTGCCCGCGCGACAACCCCGCCGGTTGCCCGTCCGGCGCCTCTCCATGAAACTCACGGACGGATTGCCGCCGATCCGGAAACACCGGAGCAGACACCGGTGAAAGGAAAGGGAGAAGGGAAAATGGAAAAGGGAGAAGCCGCGGTGGCGCCGGTCGAGCGGCGGCTGACCGACAACGAGACCGGTTTCGATGGGAAAATGGAAAAGGGAGAAGCGGCGGCGATGCCGGAGCATGCGGCCGCAGAGCCAATCAGCAATCGGAAATCGGACATCGTCAATGACCCGCTTCCTGCGCGGATGCTGAACGAGTTCGTCTATTGCCCGCGCCTGTTTTACTACGAGTTCGTCGAAGGCGTGTTTGTCGAAAACGCGGACACCGCGCGCGGCGCCGCGCTGCATCAGCGCGTCGATGCCGGCACGGGCGCGTTGCCAAAAGGAAAGGGAAAAGGGAAAATGGAGAATGAAAAAGGCACGATGGAAAAGGCCGACCAGAACCTACCCGCAACGTCCGGTGATGCCGCTTCTCCATTGTCCATTCTCCCTTCTCCATTGCCCGATGTGATTCATTCCCGCTCCGTGCAGATGGGGTCAGAACGGCTCGGCGTGACGGCAAAGATGGATTTGGTCGAGGCGCGGGTCGAATCTCTAACCACAGAGAACGCAAAGAGCGCAGAGAGGGCGGGCGAGACCGGCGACTTAAGATGAAGGAAGAAGAAAAAAGGGGAAATGGAGAATGAAAAATGGAAAATGAACAAAACAGAAAGCGGGATTTGCGGGAGCGCACATTTCTGTTTGCCCGGCGTGTCATTCGACTCTACGTCGTGCTCGACAAAGGCATGCTCGCACAGACACTCGGAAAGCAGGTGCTACGCTCAGGAACCTCCGTTGGGGCGAATTACCGTGAGGCGGATCAGGCGCGCTCCAAAGCGGAATTCATTTCCAAGATCGGCGATTGCCTCAAAGAAGCCGACGAAACCGCTTACTGGCTGGAACTGATGGCGGCGGAAGAAGTTGTTCAGCCGGCCAAACTGGCTGCCCTGTTCGACGAAGCCAGCCAACTCGTGGCAATCCTCACCACCATCCGCCGTCGCGCTCAAGACAACCCGTGATTTTTCATTCGCCTTCACGCTTTTCCATTTTTCATTTCCTGATGCTTTCTCCATTCTCCATTTTTCATTCTCCATTTTTCATTTCCTGATGCTTTCTCCATTCTCCATTTTTCATTCTCCATTTTTCATTTCCTGATGCTTTCTCCATTCTCCATTTTTCATTCTCCATTTTCCATTTCCTGATGCTTTCTCCATTCTCCATTTTTCATTCTCCATTTTCCATTTCCTGATGCTTTCTCCATTCTCCATTTTTCATTCTCCATTCTCCATTTTCCATTTCCTGATGCGCACGACCTACCTGGTTTGCTACGACATCGCCGATGAAAAGCGGCTCCGGCAGGTTTTCAAGGCCTGCCGTAATTTTGGCGATCATTTGCAGTTTTCAGTTTTCGAGTGTGACCTGAATCCCACCGAGAAGATCGAGATGGAACGGGTCCTGGGCGACATCATCAACCAGAATGAAGATCAAGTGCTCTTCGTTGCGTTGGGACCGTCGGAGGGTCGGGGCGATCGTGTCATCAGCGCCATGGGGCTGCCCTACACCAAGCTCGATGCGCCCTGTTACGTGGTTTGAGATGAACCGCCAAGACCGCCAAGAGTGCCAAGAAATAGACGCCGAACTGGACGCGTTTTGGCACGTGATTTGACACTTTTTCCGATGTTCTTTGACATTTGAGGCGCGAGTGGCGGGGTGATGCGCCGCGCTCCGTTCGCGCTCGCGCCACGCAAGTTGCTTGTGGCGAACGATGAAGACAGGATGGCGAGAACAGACCCCGGCAAGGACGTTGGAAAAAACGCAGGCGCTCGCAATTGGAACCTTGCGAGCTTGCGCCAGAAAGAGTAAGGATCGGACAGATTCCGCGCTCGAAAGAGCGCGGCCCCATTGAAGTTGCGCGGGCCGTACTCGGTGAAACCCATGCCGCCCGATTCCGCGCTCGAAAGAGCGCGGCCCCATTGAAGTAAATGCACCTGGATGACGACCGCAGGTAAGCGCGCGGATTCCGCGCTCGAAAGAGCGCGGCCCCATTGAAGTATGGCGGCCAACGAGTTTGAGGCGCTTTTTGGGGGCGCGATTCCGCGCTCGAAAGAGCGCGGCCCCATTGAAGTAAGAAGCATGGGAGCATACTGCGCCGAAGGAGAAAAGGATTCCGCGCTCGAAAGAGCGCGGCCCCATTGAAGTCAGTGACCGGCACCCCCACCCGGCAGACGCGGAGGCGATTCCGCGCTCGAAAGAGCGCGGCCCCATTGAAGTTCATTTTCCCATCAACATCATGCCTTCACCTCTTCAAGATTCCGCGCTCGAAAGAGCGCGGCCCCATTGAAGTATACAATCCTTTCAAAAATACATCCTGAGCACACTGATTCCGCGCTCGAAAGAGCGCGGCCCCATTGAAGTTCATTTTCCCATCAACATCATGCCTT
>JACQHZ010000302.1 GCA_016198745.1 Verrucomicrobiota bacterium | reverse complement strand
GGTTGCGGCTATGCCGCGCTGTGCCAGATGGTGACCAGCCAGTATGACGCCGAGGGGAATGTCACCCAACGAACGCTGGGTGGGCAACGCATCCAGACGCTGAAATCTACACCCAGGTCAGCATCCGCAAGCTCAAGGAAGTTCATTCCCTGGCCCATCCCGCCCGATTGGAACGGCAAACGGGCTTGCCACAGGAGCAAGAAACGGATAAGGTAAAAGCATGACCACGGTCGTTGAAATCGAATCCGCCATTGAGCGCTTGCCCATCCCGCAAATGCGCGAGGTTGCGGCGTGGCTGGACGAATACCAGGCAACGATCAATGCCTCCGCAGAGGTCTTTGCCATGCTGGATGCCGAAGAAGGCCAAGGGGAGCAATGGCGCGATCCGAAGTAACACGCGGCGACATCTGGCTGGTCGATCTTGGCTTGGCGCAGAAAATACGGCCCGCCGTCATTTTGAGCGTCGCCTACCTCGAACATGAACGCGCCTTGATCACCTACGTTCCGAGAACCACCAGCTTGCGGGACACGCGCTTTGAAGTCCCGCACCAAGCCCGAGGCTTCGAGCCGGGGGCGTTCGACGCCCAAAGCATCGGCACCATGCCAGCCGCAAAACTGGTGCGGCACATCACGTCGCTGGACGCGGGAACGCTTGCCAAGGTCGAGGATGTGGTGCGCTCCTGGCTGGCGCTCTGATGGCGCGTCATTCGCGCTCGATTTTTTAATGGTTCGTCACTAAATTGGCGTCGTAGGATTTTGAGGATGTGACCGCGCTTTCATTGTATTTTGGAGGGAATCAACGATCGCGAGGACCGATTTCCGGTCGCAGGGTGGACGGGGGCGGGGACCTGCCTGCGCCCCGAATACTTTCGGGGCAGGCAGGTGCGCGGGGCGTCCTGGTCTGCTGCAGGAGACGACGGCGAACACCTCGGTTGGTGAAAAAAAATGCCGGCTGAGAAGCTTGCCGGCGAGCGGTTCATCGAGTAATCTTCCTCCATGAGCGAAATCATTTTTGAGGTCCGAGAAGATGAGGCCGATGGAGGCTTCACCGCGTCGGCGCTTGGCTACGGAATCCACACCCAGGCTGACACGTTGGAGCAGCTTCGAGACAATGTGCGCGAAGCGGTGGACTGCTACTTCGACGAGAAAATGGAAACGCCCTCGGTGATCCGGCTGCATTTTGTGAGAGACGAAGTGTTCGCGCGATGAAGCTGCCGCGCGATGTCTCCCGGTGCTGAACTGATCAAGGCGCTTCGCAAGCTGGGCTACCCCGGAAATTTCACAATCTCTCGAATGCGGGCTTCAGGCTGTAGCCGCGATCACCCGATCGCGGGCAGCCTCCTACGTCCGCGATCAGGTGATCGCGGCTACAATCGAGCTTCTTGCAAAACTCTGCCCTTGGATCGGTCGCGACGGAGCGCGACCCTCCAGAAATCCCCACGGGAGGGCAACGCTCCGTCGTTGCCTTTCGGGGTTTTGCAAGAGGCTCTCGATATTGGACTTTGTTTATCGAAAATCAAGTCACCCTTGTTGGCCGAAAGGCGGTTCTTTCGGAGCCGGTGCGCAAGGGCATCGATTACATGACGCGGTTCCATAGCAATCCAGTTCTCGGATTGAAACACGTTTAAAAATCCTTGACCACTTTATCGATGTAGTTTATCTATCAAGACCATGCTGAAGAACCCATCTCGCGGCGTCTCGCCCCCTCCGACCATGGCCGATGTCGGTCGTCGGGCCGGTGTGTCGGCCACCGCCGTTTCGCTCGCACTGCGCAACCACTCCTCCATCAGCCGGAAGACGCGCGAGCGCATTCTCAAGGCCCAGTGCGAACTGGGCTACCGCATCAATCGGTTTGCCCGCGAAATGGTTCGCGCGCGATCCGGCTCCCGTTCCCAAACCCGTCTTGAACAGCTTGCTTTTTGCCTCTTGGGCGTTTCCTTTCAGAATGACGCTTATGTTCCTTTCCTTCATGGAATCGCCAACGAATGCCGTGAACAAAATCTGCGATTCTTCGCCCAGCCGTTGGAAGCTCCCGTCAACAGGGATTTTTCCCTTCCTCCCATTTTGCAGTATGGAAACGTGGACGGAATCATTGTTTCCGGAATGGTGGATGACGCGGCGGTCGCCTGCTTCCAGCGTCAGCAGATTCCCCTGGTGGTTCTCGGCAACTACGACCTGAAAACTCCGGTCACGCGGGTGGAACTGGACATGCATCAGGTTGGTTCCGCGCTTGCCGAAAGGGTCCTGGAGCATGGCCACCGACAAATCGCTTTTGTCGCGGAAAAGCTGGACTACGCTTATGAGCGGTTATGCCTGGAAGGCATTCAAATGCGTCTTTCGCGGGATGGAATTTCGCTGCCGGACAAAAACATCATTTCCACCGGTCAGTTCTACTCGTCCGGAGCGGCCTTCATTGAACCCTTCTTGCGTCTGAACCCGTTTCCGACCGCCCTGATTACCACCGACACGCGCGTGGCCGACGATTGCGTGGCGGAATTACGGATTCGCCAGATTGAAGTGCCCGGCCGGGTGGAAGTCGTGTCATTGACCGCCCAGGACCGCCGCGTGCGATCACGCTGCCGCGCCTTGAATCTTGGACTGGAGCGATTTGGCCGGTTGGCGGTCCGACGGCTCGCGGAATTGGTTAAAACCCCCGGCCTGGCGCCATCCACCAGCATTCTTACGGCGGTGGAATGGCTGGAGCCGCCAAAGAGCAATCTGTAAGCAGTAATCCGCATCCTACCATGAATGATTCACGCTTCACGATGCAACCGCATGGAACAATGGAATGCTGGAAGGCTGGAGTAATGGGAAGGGTTGAAAGACGGAACAACCATCGTCTCCCATTATTCCATCACTCCATCATTCCAAAATTCAATCATCCCAACAATCCATCACTCCATGCCTTCACCCTGATCGAGCTGCTGGTGGTCATCGCCATTATCAGCATTCTGGCCGCCTTGCTGTTGCCGGCCCTGAACAGGGCAAAAGAAATCGCGATGCAAGCTCAATGCATCAACGATGTAAGGCAGCTTGGTGTGGGGCTCACTTTATATGTCAATGAAAATGAAGGTTGCTTTCCGAGCCCGCAGGCGCCTGCCGTGTGTTACGATTACGGCGGCTGGGTCTCCCAGATCAGGCCTTACGTGATGCCGGGGACAAACGCTCTTTCGACCTCTTCCGTGTTTTACTGTCCCGTGAAAATCAAGCCCGGAACCTCGGGACCAGCGTCAGGCAAATGGCCGTATGCGATGAATCACGACCTCCGGTGTAATGCCTCAGGAACACGTCCCGACAAGAAAATTTCGGAAGTCGTGGATCAATCGAAGGCGATGGCATTCACCGAAAACGGGGTTTACGGCGATGTTCTCCACGGGCCTTTCCTCCAATATGGTCTTTATGGTCATCCAGCCGGCCCACAGGTTGCCGCCCCGGCGCATGGGGGCAAGGGGCTTCCCATCGGGTATGTGGATGGTCACGCGGAATTCTGGAGACGGGTCCCTCCTTTTTCGGAATATCAAACCGATTTCACGCTCCCATGGACGCACAGATCATTTTTTGGGATTCGGCAGACCGGCAACCCAACATACGATTCCGGTATGTCGCGCGGAACCTATGTCGCGCCTTACGATTCCTATCCCTACCAGTGAACGGTTGAAAACAGGGAACACGGAGAATTTTTGCGGAAAGTTCATACGATGAAACGATTGTTTGTATGCGCCGCGCTTGGCATTGCGATGAACGCATCCATGAAAGCCGAACCGCTCGTGATCGTTGAAAATGGCCAGCCGCGCGCGGCCATCGTTGTCGCCGCGGATGAACCCAAAGCGGCGAATGCTGCCGCGGAAATCCAGAAATACGTCGAGAAGATGAGCGGCGCGAAGCTTCCCATCGTGAAGGAAGGCGATCCCGTCAAGGCGCCGATCTCGATTCTTGTTGGCCACACCACAGCAGCGCAGAAGTTGGGCGTGAAGATTCCTTCCGGGTTCAATCCCACGATTTGTGCGGATGCCAATGAGGAGGAAGGCTACGTTCTGATGACCAAGGGGAACAGCCTCATCGTCGGCGGCAACTCCGATGGCCAGTATCAGGGGACGTTGTATGCGGCCTACGCGCTGCTGGAGAAGCTTGGGTGTCGCTGGTATTTCCCCGGCGAATGGGGCGAGGTGATCCCCCGGCAGAAAACGATCAACGTTCCCGATCTGCAGGTGAAGTCGAAGCCCGATTTCGCGATTCGCAGCGTCTGGCTCTCGGGTTGGTTGCCGACTTCGAAGGATGAACATCTGATTTACGTCGAATGGGGCGCGCGGATCGGCATGACGACTAAAGGCGACAGCATGTATCCCACCGTCGGCGATGGTTACCTCGGAAACCTGCTGCCGCCGGATGAATACCGGAACACCCACCCGGAATTCTATGCCATGAACAAGAATGGACGCCGTGAGCTTCACAAGAACGCAAAAGGCCAGTTCTCCCCCCAGCACGCGATGTTTTGTCTCTCGAATCCCGCCGTTCTCGCCGAGTCCATCAAAAACCTGAAAGCCTGTTTCGAAGGCAAAAGGAGGATCAGGATCGCCGATTCCAACGGCATCGGCCTCAGCCCTCCCGACGGGGCGCCCTTCTGCTATTGCGACCAATGCCTGGCCGCCAATCAGAACTTTTATTTTCCGACCCGCATCGGAGAACGGATGCAGAGCGAGGAATTTTTCGGGTTCATCTCAAAACTGGCCAAGGAATTTCCCGGCAAGTATTTTTCCACCTACGCTTATTCGCTTCGCGAACTGCCGCCGCAAGGCATGAAACTTCCGCCCAACGTGATGGTGAAACTCGCCCCCATCAGTTGTTGCGCCCTCCACGGGGGCAACGATCCCGCCTGCTGGCGCCGCCAGGAAATGATCCGGACCGTCCGCCAGTGGCGACGATTGACGCCCCACTTGGTGCTTCGCGACTACGATCCCCATCTGCTCACCGGTGTTTTTGTGCCGGAAAACGAGGCGGCGGTCATCGCCGCCAATATCCCGATCTACAAGGAGATCGGCATCAAGGGAATGGCGCGCGAGGGCCGCAAGGTTTTCATGCAGACCTGGATCAGCTATTATCTCACCTCAAAACTTCTCTGGAATTCCAAGACTGACGTTGCCACGATCAAGAAGGATTTTTACGAGAAATTCTTCGGCCCCGACGCCGGCCCCCCCATTCAGGCATGGTGGGACGCCTGTGAAAACGCCCTTACCCAAGCCACCGTTCATATTCACGAAGACTGGCTCCTCAACCACGTCTATACGGCAGATTTTGTCAAAAGCATCCGCCCGAACGTCGAATCCGCCCGCAAGGCCGCCATGACCGACGTCCAGCGCAAACGGTTTGACGCCTTCGCCCTCATCGCGGACCATCTCGAGGCCTATGCGGCGATGCACGCCGCCGAGAAGAATCTGGATTTTGCGGTTGCGGCGAAAGAGGCTGATCGCATGCTCGAGATCAAGAAGAAGATTCAGGCCGTCAACCCGTTTCTTTACACCTTCGGCGAAAGACGCGAACAGCGAAACACCTTCACCCTCGGCCACAAGGATCGTTACGAAAAACTCGCGGCTTTTACGGATGGACGCAAAGGCAGGATGGTCGCCCCTTTGCCGTTGGAGATGAACTTCATGCGGGATCGCTTCAATGAAGGCGTGATTGCCGAATGGTATGCCCCGGGTTTCGACGACAGGAATTGGGGAAAGCACAGCACCTTTAACGTCTGGAATGCGCAGGAGCCGCCCGAAGACGCTGCGGGTCACGATTACGATGGCTACGGTTGGTATCGGGCGGTTGTCAAAGTACCTGCCGAATTCGCCGGCAAACCCGTCCATCTCTGGCTCGGCGGGGCCATCAATGAGGGGTGGGTGTGGATCAATGGCGATTATGCCGGCCACAAACCGTTCACCCCTTGGTGGACCAAGACCCCTGATTATGACCTGGACGTCACGTCCATGGTGAAAGCGGGCAAGGATAACGTTGTCGCCATCCGCCTCTGGAACGACGCCGATGTTGGCGGGCTTTACCGCCGCGCCTTCTTCTGGTCGCCGAAGGAATCGGTGAATCCGGTCAAAACTGATTCCGTCCCTTCTGAAACCGAGCCTCCACCGGGAGTAGAATAAAAATGAAGACCCCATCAAAATCCTTGATCCAAATGCGCAGACCCACACGCGCGGGATCGGCTCCTTCCTGGCCACCGACCTGTTCACCGG
>JACQHZ010000289.1 GCA_016198745.1 Verrucomicrobiota bacterium | reverse complement strand
TTCATCAGAACTCAGACTTTCACTGGTTGGTTTCATGGGGTTGTACTCGCACGTAGGGCGGCCATCCTGGCCGCCGTCTTGCGCAATCGGCGGCGAAGATCGCTGCCCTACAGTTGCAGATGCTGCCTCATCACGTTTCTTGATTTCCGCCTGGGCCTGGCTCAACAGCGCCTCGGCGGCTTCGCGGTTCGGATGATCCGCCGCGCCCGGCGCTTTCAAGGGCTTTTCCAGCGACGCAACGACATGGGCCCAATCTCCGTCTTTCTTGAAACCAAACGCCGCTTCCAGCGCAAGGGTCAACGCCTTTTTCTCCGCTTCCAATTGCGTTTGTTTGCTTTTTTCCTTTTCAGTCCGCAGTTGTTCAGCTTCGTCAGCGGCTTTAGGCGCTGTCGCCACCAAACGGGACTTCTCCTCCCGGTCGCCGCTGGCAGCGGCTCCTACACGCTCACCTTTCTGTTTCAATTTCTCTACTTCCGCGACTTTTTCCAACCGCGCTTTTTCCGCCGGGTGATGAACGCCAAAATACCAGCCGGCAAGACCAAGCAACACAACCAGCAGACCCACAGCCCAAGCCCAGACCATCGGTTTGCGCGTTGGCTTGTCCGCCGCTACAGCCACAGGCCACTGCGCGGGAGCCTTGGCGACGGGCGACCTGTCCTCCATAGCTTTAGCGACGGGGGACGGAATTTCAGCGTCAACCTCTGCCGGATGGATGCCTTCTTTTTCCAGTAGAGCGGCAACCTTTCGTTGGGCGAACTCGATCTTGCCGAAAAACTCCTGAGCCGGTTCGTCCATCGGATAATGGGCAATCCACGGCGCAAGGGCCGCAACCCACTCGGACGCCGACTGGAATCGCTCGGCCTTGTCTTTCGCGGCCATTTTGAGAATGAGCGCATCCAAAGCTTGCGTCAGTTCGGCGTCCGGGAGCCCTTCGACTCCCCTCGACTCCGCTCGGGACAAGCCGCTCAGGACAGGTCCCACCGACGGTATCGGCTCATGGAGATGCGCCACGCAGACGGCGGCCGCCGAGGTTTTCTGGAAAGGCACCCGCCCCGTCACCATCTGATAAAAACTGATGCCGAGCGAGTAGAGGTCGGAACGATGATCCGCCGTTTTCGAGTCATTGACCTGTTCGGGACTCATGTAATGGGGCGACCCCATCACCGTGCCCGTCATCGTCATGCCATGGTCAGTTTCGAAATGATCTTTCGCCTTCGCCAGCCCGAGATCCATGATCTTCAATACGCCCGCTCCGTTTACGATCATGTTGTCCGGTTTGATGTCGCGATGAATGATCTTCTCGCCATGAATGTATTCCAATCCCACCGCGGCCTGGTTCAGCCAGAAGAGCGCCAGCGGAACCGGAAGAGGCCCGTAGTTCTTGAGAATTTCTCCCAGGCTCATTCCCTCGACGTATTCCATCGCGATGAAATACTGCCCGTCGAACTGGTCGCAGTCGAACACGGCCACGAGATTGGGATGCGCCAACGCCGCCGTGGCGCGAGCCTCGCGCAGAAATCGCTCGGCCGAATCCCGGTCCTGCGCGAACTGCGGGCTGATCACCTTGACCGCGCAAAAGCGGCGCAACGTTTTCTGGCGGGCGAGATAAACGGCCCCCATTCCCCCTTGACCGAGTTTCAAAAGCAGATTGTATCTTCCCAAACCGATCATGATAAAAGCAAAGCCCTTTTTCTGAACGCCAACCTTATAAGGCGATCAAACAGCGGTCAAGCCATCAGGTCCCATCCAGATCTGGACATAAACGTCACCTGTAGCGGCGGTCTATGACCGTCGCTCCGCATTCTCCGTTGAGAACCGCCCGTCGGCGGTCATAGACCGCCGCTACAGCGTTATCGACGATTCATTGATCTCGTTTCGCTCGAAGAACCATCCTTACGTCCGGATTTGGTCCTATTGCGCTCAATCAGGAGGGGGAAAGTGTGAAACAGCGTGTCATGATTTTAACCTGCTGGTGAGAAGTTAGGCTAGCGGCCGGGTGCGGAAAGTTCGTACTTGAGGTGGAGCGACACCGATTCGCCTTTCGTGCAGTTTCGGATTGTTCCATACGGCTCAAGCGTGAAATGCGTCGCCCCTGCGTCCGTCAGGAATCGAGACACCTCCGGTCGCCGAAACTGAAGCTTCAGCGAATGCCCCGAAAGGGGCGAAACGATTCGGACGACGTTGGTTTTCGGAGTGAACAGCTTGGTGCCGTCGTGGTTGATCAGCGGTTGGCCCCTGTCCCGCGCGCCCCGGCCTTCGACCAGTCGCAACAAGGGCGTGGTGGTGCTCGGTAAGGCATGCGCGACGTTGGGCTGCAACGCCAGAGAACACGGGCCGATCAAGTTGGCAGCGCAGGTGTCGATCCCGATGATTCTCTTTCCGCGCTGGAGGCGGACGACCCGGCGGACTTCCGCAATCTCATTGCGGCCAACGCAGGCGACAGCAACCTCCGCCGCTGTGGCGCGAATGGTGCGGACCCGAAAGGGGCGCCCCCATAGCGACGAAGCGCCCACTCGCGCGTTATAGAAGATCGTCTCCCGCCAGCCGCCCAGGCGGCCCGTCCCCCAGGGCGACTCCAGCGCAACGTCACCCGGTCGGCGCTTCTTCGCAGACGCCCATCGCGGGTAATCCGACAGGACGACCGACCACGGGTTCGCGCCGAGCAAGACCCATTCGATCATCGCCGCGCCGAACTCCGGAAGGATTGCGACGGCGATCAGGCCATTGGTCAACACCAGCAGGTCATGGCCATAAGAGGTCTTTATTCTTTCTATACGACAGGAGAGGTCCTTCGTGCTCGCCACGGACGGGCTGAAAAGTTTTCGCTCTTGAAACGGTTCGCCCTGGCGTACCCGGAATGTGGTCATTCGGCGGATGACTGAACGGACGCTGCGATGGATGTCCAGGTTGCGAGAAGCGCGTCCCGTTCCCAAAATTTTGGCATGGGACTCAATCCTTCGCCGGATTTGTTTCATCAGAGATTGAAGCGCCGCCGATTCCTTGGCGGAATGGCTGTAATGCACCGCTTGGGCGGCAAGCGCAAACCGCTCCGCTTCCAGCGATGCGTCCCGCCACGCGGCGGCCATTCCCCCGCTTCCCGCCTTCGCCGAGGCTTCGGCGGGCAAGCCGCGAGAGCTTGCCCCCGTGAAAACGGGGGACAAGCTTCGGGCACGGATGCCGAAAACATCCTTTGCGAAATCGCCGAGCACCGCATTCAGCGATAGCCGGGAATTCTGCGTCCAGCGACCAGTGGCATAAGTGGCCAGGGCGGCTTCTTGCCACGGCAACATTTCCCAGATCGTCGTCATCGTACCGAGACAGCTTCCGCGCCCCGGTCCGCCCCGTCCGTTGCTCGGCCGCGAATACCGGCTTGCCTCCCTGGCATGCGCCTGGATATGGGGAAGCACCCGCGCGTAGTCCGGGACCCCGCCGTGGTGCAAAATCAACCCCGGCGCGGTGATCACATCGAAACCTTGTTCGCACAGAAACGGGATCGCCGGATAACTGGGCTGATAATCATAAAACCAATAGAGGATGATCGTCTGCTTGGGAATGTACGCCAGCGCTTTGGGATGGTGGAACAGCATGTCGTGCGTCATGATCGGTCGCCGACCGCGCTCGAGAATCATCTGCGCCACCCGCGCCATCCCGCGTCCATACAATGCCCCCAACCCGTGTCGGCGCGCCTCTTTCCGGGCGGCCCCGCTCAAGCACGAGAGGTCCATCTCGTCGCCATAGATGATCACGTACGGGCTGTTGAAATGCGGCAGTACTTCGTCGAACAGTTCATCGAACAACTCGTACGTGCCCGGGTTGAGCGCGTCGAAATTCCACCCCGTGCCGCCCGGAGGCGCGAGATGGCGGTACTTCGGCTTCTGCAGAATATGCTGCGCGTGGCTGAGCGTCGTGAGCGACGGAATGAAATCCACCCCGTGCGCGGCGGCGAACTCCGCGAGCGCCCCCATGTCTTCGAGGCGGTAGGCGCGCGGGCTGAACAGTTGCGGGTGGCGGCGGTAACGCCACAGGTCCTCCATGTAGAACGCCAGTTGGTTCAGTCCGCACTCGGCCACGAACCGGACCAGCCTGCGCAGCGAAGCAAGAGAATCATAATTGCCGCGCGCCAGATCGTAATGCAGGCCGCGGAAGGATTGGACTTGAGGTGTGTTCATTGGGTAACTACTCAGGTTATCAGGTTCACGGTTCACGGTTGCCTTTTTCACGGGCGTTGCGTATTAGTAGTTACAGGAGTTGCTTGCAAGATTCCATGTAGCGGCGCTTCTGTGAAGCGCCGTCCATCGAAAATCTGCCCCGAAAGCATTCGGGCCAGCTACATCTCGCGGTGGAGTTTTGCAAGAGGCTCACAGTTAATCCGGCGCAGCGAGACGCACAATCTGGCCGGTATTGGTGGATTCCTCCGCCGCAAAACACAGGCGCATGGTCTCGTAGGCGTCGCGCGCCGGAGTCATGGGCGGCAATCCCTTCGCCACACGTCGCACGATGTCGTACGTCTGGTGGGTTGTGTTGTGATAGTAGAAATGGTCCTCCTTCCGATCCCAGGTCAGGTTCTCCACCCAATCGCTGGTCATCACCTCGGGTGAATCGCCGAACTGCAAGCGCTTGATGCGGCGATAGAAGACATCCGTCTCCGCCGCCCCCTTCGTTCCGACGAGGATGAAGCGCAACTTATGACCGTCGCCCAACTGAAGGTCCGTGATATTATCGGCCAGCGGATCGCCCCGGAAGGTGGCGGGATAGTTCATGTAAAAGGTGACATGGCTTACCGCGCCGCTTTCAAACCGATAGGTGGCGTGGTAGTTGTCATGGACCTCGGTGTAGGGCACGACGTTGGGTGAACTGGCGGAAAACACCTCGGTGACCCTGGCGCCGATCCACCAGCGGGTCAGATCCACGTAATGGCTGAGCCTCTCGCCGAAGGTGTTGCCCCCTTCGCGTTTGGTGTTCCGCCACGCATTCTTTTCGCAGGCGCCCGACGTGTAGAGGCAGTGCGTGTTGACAACCTGGCCGAGCAGACCGGCGTCAATCCATTCCTTGACCTTGGTGTAAAGCTTCGAATAGCGCGCTTCGAAGCCGATCTGGAAAAAGAGCCTCAGTCGTTCCGCGGTCTCCACCATCTCCCGCGCGTCCGCCAGCGTGTTGGCCATCGGCTTCTCGCACATGACGGCCTTGCCGGCTTCCAGCGACCGGAGCGCGAGCTCTTTGTGGGCGTGATTCGCCGCCGTAACAAAGGTCAGTTTGACCGCGGGATCCGAAAGCACCTCTGCCAACCGCGTGGAGCCGTTGATGCCGAATCGCTCCCGCATCCCCCGGATACGTTCCTCATCAATGTCGTAGGCCACGATGCCGGTGACTTCCGGGCACTCCCGCAAATGCTGGACAACCGTTCCCCCCATGCCCCCAGCGCCTAATACTGCTATTTTCATATATTACGCTCTCCTTTCAATTGAAATGGCTGCGCTTTCATAGGGCGCCAGGTGAAATCGGATGCGGCCGTCCGAGGTCAACTCCGGCTTCTCGTTCTTGCGCCCGCGTTCGCCTGAAAATTGAACGGCCACCGGCGCGGGTGACACGGTCAGTTCCACGTCGGCGCCGAGTCCTTCGGTTTCCGAAATGCGCATTTGTCCATCCGGACGCAAAGAAGAAATCCAGAGATTATTACGGCGCGATCGCACCGTCAGAGGGTTGCCCCCATTCGCGGATGTCGCCGCGACCGCCAAAATAGGCTGATCCAGTTGTTGAATGGCGGATGTAACGGGGTGATCCAGGTTCCAAGCCAACGCGAAATCTCTCCGGTTGACTGTTTCGTGCGGCGCCATCAACACGTACTCCAGCGAATGGCCGTGATGCCGATGCCAAATCCCGCCTCGATTCAGGAGCGCAAGAGTCCCTTTTGCGGTTTCGGCCAGCGCAACATAAGGACTCGAAGTCTGATGTTCCTTTCGAGAGACCTCGGTGAAGTGGCTTACAAAGAAGCGCACCGCTTGGAGGGCGCCGCCGGGGATGAACCGGAGCCGGAGCGCGTCATTTTCCTTGTGCCATCCACGCGGCCCCTGCGGGCCGACTGCAATTGAATGAGTTGGAATTGAGAGAGCATCCTTGCCCTTGGGCAATTCACCCGGGTTGTATCCCTCCACCTCTGCATGCGCGAAAACAAGCGGACAGCCCTGGATTTGAACAAAGTCCACCTGAACAATGGTCGCCTCCTCACCCGAGACTTTGTCGCTCCATCGGGCTCTTGTTACCGCAAAATCTGGGTCGCCGGTGTGCATGAGGCCGGTCAGTTGAAACTTGGATTGTTTCCCATCCATGGGGATGACGCTCCACGACAGCCGATCCTTGGAGGAAGGGGTCATGGCGAGGGTTTGATTCGTTCCTTTGCGGAAGCGCCAGCCCGGGCCGGGTTGCGCTTGACGCCCAGACCAGTTGCGCTTGCGGGTGGCCGCTGTTTTCAGGCGGGTTCCGGCCGAAGCGGAGAGATGGCCCGACCAATAACAGCGGCCATTCCAGCCATGCATCCGAACCGCATCGCCGGCCGCCATGAAATTGTCTCCCTGCCAGGGGAACCATCCGCCCAATTCGAGCGGTTGCGGGTAGGGATTGTATAAAACAACGTTGCGCGGCGGTGTGGCGCGATTGAGACGTTGCAGACCCAGACGTTTCAAGGCTTGGTCCTCAATCTGCAGAAGCAACGCCTCGATGGTGGGCGCGTGATTGGCGAGCAGTTTTCCGAAATAGGCGGAATGCACGTCGAAATGCGGACCGCTATATTCCAGGGTGCTCAAACCATAGAAATCCCCGGAGGTCCCCTTGGGACACAGAAGGTTGTCATGACTTTCCAGATAAAGAAGCCATTCCCAAATCGGTTTGAAATCGGCGTTGACATGAGTTGCCGTCGTGGCCGCCAACATCTCGGCTCGCGTGACCCGATGCGCATAACCCAGGACGCGTTCCACCATGGAAATCCAGTCGTAAGAGATCGGGTCGTGGACTGCGCTCTCAAAGGTGTAACGGTCAAACGGAAATGATTCGACGGGAAGATTGGCGTCCGGTCCCTCCGGCAACACATCCCGGATCGTCACATGACGTCCGAGAACGGGCGCGTAACATTCCGTTCGGATCATTTCTTCGCGAAAAGGGATTCGCCCCTGATCTTGAAGCAGCACGCAGTCCAAACGCTCAATTCCGCGCCGCAGGCATCCAATCGCCGTTGTGGGCCATTCGATGTACCAGTTGTTTCCGCGTACGGTCAAATCGAGTTCGTGATGTCCCAGGGCGGAAATACGCCTTCCGTCCTTCCCTTGCCAACAGAAATGATTGTGCCGGCTTTCCGGCGCCTGCCCGCGGTTGGAAGTCACGTGGGCGGCGCGCTTGTAGCCGAAATCGCGAAGCAGCCCTGGGAACGAAGGCAGGAAACTGGATTCCTGACACACGTAGGTCTCGCAGCGCCGCCCAAAGAGTTGTTCCATGCCCGCTTGACCGAGTTCGAACTCGCGGGCGGCCAGTTCAATGTTGGTGTACTGTTGAAGAGGACCGCTCCAGGAGCCATTGACAAGATCAATCCTGTTCTCCCGCCAGAGACGTCCAAGCCGTTGGATGATTTCCGGATACCGCCGCGCCATTTCCACGAGGCTGCCCACATTGTACTCCAGAGAAAACCGGTAACCAAACGTCTCGGCCATGTCCGCCATGTAGGCCAGATAATTCTTCGATAGCTCCGGCCACTCCATTTCCGCAAGCCCGCCATCGGGTCCGAGAATGCCCGCATGCGGAATGTCAATGCACCCGCGCTGGAAGGGGAGATGCTTCTGTCGAACGGTTTCCAGGACGCGGAAGGCCTCCTTCAACTGCGGTCGGCTTTTTGATTCGTCGCCGTCAACCGCCGATCGAGCCGCGCGAAGCAGCGGGGCGTGAAACCCAGTCAGTTCCCGCGAATCGAACCCGCCTTCGCGCAAACCAAACTCTAACAAGGCCAGGCACGCTCCAAACGCATGAAAATCCCGTCGCAGGTTGTCCGTTTTTTCGCTCACGGGCGGCGCCGACTCGACCGGAAGTTTCAGCGTGGCGCATAAGGCGCGAACAAAAGCGGTGACGAAGGCCGCGATGGTGGCGGTTGAAAACGTCAAATGACTGAGGCTGAAGAGATGGTTGATTGATCCGTAGCCCGCACAACCGCGAATCAGCCAGATCGGTCGTTCGCCCACGTGTCCCACGACAATATCCCGACCTTCGGGTTCAAAAGGCCAGAAACCGAACTTTAAAAGATGATGTCCCGCGAGGAGAAAGGCGGGCGATGTTTCGTCAGCGAAGGTTAATTTTTCACGCAAGCTGTTCACCCGGACCGGCGACGGGGTTTTGCAGAGTGGAGCGGCCAGGGCGGGCGGAGGATCCACCCAAAGCGCCGGCTTGTTTCGGGGCCAGCGGGGTTGAAGCGCCTCCGTGGTCTCACGCTGCGGCGACACCAACGCGTCGAACTCCGGGAGCTGCGCCAACAACTTCTTTTTTTCAACCAGGCAAGGCACTTCCTTCAATGCGTTGAGAAGATAAGGATCAAAACAGAACGAGTAACCGTAGAGGGCATCGTAGAGACGTTCAAACGTGGCGCCCTGATCACGCGCCTCGCGCCAATGCGGCATATCAATCATTGCAAATGCCAGTTTCATCGTAATTACTCAAGTTGGCAGGTTCACGGTTTACGGTTCAGGGGTTTGCGGTGTGCGACAATTTTCCGGTCGTTTTCTTTTTTCCATCTGGAATTTTGGCGTGTGGCACAGCCGCCCCCGGCTGTGCTTTTGCCGTTGGAACACAGCCGGGGGAGGCTGTGCCACATCTCCTAATGCCTCAATATCCTCCAATCGTTTGATCTTCATATTTGCCCAACCGTTGAACCGTGAACCCCTGAACCGTGAACCTGAGTAGTTACTTCCATTCACGATTGGAGCGTGTCTTAAAAACCCTCAAATAAATACCACGCCCATGGAACCTTGACTTTGGGGCCCGGTTCGCCAAAATCCTTCACGATCACCCACGACGAATCCAGCTTTCCCTCGAGCCAGCCCGCCGTCGCCACCCGCGCGGTTTTCCACGCCGCGTCCGAGACGAACTCGATGCGCCCGCCATCTTCGAGCGCGATAATCCCATGAACCAGCAACGCCTTGCTGCTCTCGGAAATCGTCTGAGGGCCCTTGTACGGAGGGCTTTGGTAAAGGTTGACGGCCTCCACAGCTACCACATTTTCCCCCACCCGGAGCGATTGGGTCATGTCGTAGTTTCGATTATGATGCCAAAAAAGGCTCTGACCAACGAGTGTGCCGTTCACGTACGTTTTCTGTGTGCCACCCGAGAAGACGCGGATCTGGGCGCTGCGAACCTGAGCATCCACTTTCAACACTCTGACAAAATAATTTGTTCCCGGTGGCGATCCTTTCTGAAACGTGGCTTCATCTTCTGGAAACCAAATCCAGCGGGCCTTTGCGGGAACCTCAAGCGCAAGAGCCAGAGAAACTCCAACGAGACAACTCAACAGCGCGATTGTGGTTTTCATTTTTTACCTTCTGCTTCAATGGTAAAGGTGTGTTCGCGCCCGGGTTTCAGATTTGCGGGGAAGGTAAACTCCCCCGCAACGTCCGTCGTGTACTTTCCGATTTTGACGCCGCCCTCCGTAACGGTATGGCTCCCGCCCGGCAACTGTCGCGCCACCACTTGAAGCGCGCCCGAACCTTTGAGCGTGAAGCTGGTATTGCTGTTGATACGGATCATCAGGGGTTTTCCCAGGTAGGTTATGGTAATGGCGCTCCCCTTCAGGCTGTCGGGTATGCACGGCTGGATTTTGATAAAGTTGACTGACGGCTCGATGCCCATCAGCGCCCAGGGAATTGCCGCCGTGAGGTCAACCTGACCCGACAGATAAGGTTCCGCGTAATGATCAGAGTATATTTTTCCAGCGAGAGACCACGTAGTGGACCCCTCGAACAGATGTTGGTCATCGTACTTGGCGGCGACCTGCTTCAAGCGTTCGTAGGCGCGCTCCGCCTGCCCCGCGACTGCGCGCGCTTTGATCTCATGCACAAACCATTCTCCAAACGTGCCGGCGTTCATGTAGTAGCCCCACTTCCCAGTAACGTCGTTACGCTCGCTGGGATAATGCCAGGGAAAGAGATTCGTCGGCAGCAGCCAGGGTTCGCCCAACGGCATTTTGGCCATCCGTTCGTCCACTTGCGCGAAAATGCGTTTCATCTCATCCCGATCATCCACCAGGCCAAACTCGATGGGCAGAAACTGGGATACCGTCATCACCTTCGCATGGACAACCCCCGGTCCGCCCCAATCTTCATCCACCCAGTCCGCAAAGACGCCGGAAATGTTCGTCTCACTGAGAGGATGACCCGAATAAGGCAGCCAAAACTTCTTGTGGAAGTTCTCTTTGATTTTTGCGGCGCGCCCGCGATAGATTTCCGCCTTGGCGGCATTTCCCAATTTTTCCTCCAAGCATGCCGCCATCTGGAGAGCACGGTAGTAGTAGGCATTGAGAATGGGGACGTACCCACGCGTCTGCACACAATCGTAAAAGGTCGTTGCGTGCTGGTATCCCCCGGTAAGCAGACCGCCTTCGCCAAGCCATGCGGTGTTGAGGAATTCCAGGGCGCGCTCCATCGTGCCGATTCCGGATCGAAGAAATTCAATGTCCCCCGTTCGCGTCACGTAGTGATGCAACCCCACGACGTAAAGTGGGACCACGATCCAGTAGCCGCCGCTGCCGTATCCTTGCGTCAGCATCCCAAAGGAGTCCTGACTCTTGTGGATCTTTTCAAGATACCCGCGCATCGCCTGGGGCATGCTCAAAGGATTGCTGGTCGTCGGGTCGGTCTCCGTCCCATAGAGACCGGCTTGCATGATGGGATCAATGTTGCCAATCCACTCAAATCCGGATGTGTTGTTGACGACCAGCTGGTTGTAAGAATTCCAGATGCCGCCGTTGATGATTTCCTCATAAATGGATCGAAGCGATGCCTCAACCCTCTGAGCCTCCGGATTGGCGGGAAGCGACACCAACAACTGATCTCCCGATGCGCGCTTGTCCGTTGCCGTGACCTCCATTCGCGTTTCCAGGGTTTGCCCGGCTTTGTATGCCTCCGGCTGATCAGGCGGTCCAACGCGGGGTGAAGAACCCGTCAGCCACCAATAATTCGGTAATGACTTTTTGTCCCCCCACCACGTCGTGCCAAAAATCAGATGATCGCTGGTCAAAATCTTTAGGTCGCACGCGCTCTTGTGCAGAAGGTTCTGGTAAAGCTTGAAAATCGCCCACTGCCCCGGCTCCGTCAGAGCCATATACGACAATCCTTCGCATTCTGTCGCGCGGTCTGAACCGAAGCGGTTGTCCGCCTTCCGGTCTCCCTTGTGCAAAATGGCGCTGGTGGTCCCGTGACGTTCTTCGTAGCGAAAAAAGAAACACGGAAAATAAACCTCAGCGACCGATGTGTCCGCGATCCACTTGGAGTTGATGTCCAAGTCGAGTTTGCGGGATCCCCGCTTCAGAGAAAAAGTCCAGTCCTGAACCACTGAACCAAAGGCAACTCCTTGAAGCTGAATTTTGACTTCAGCCGCCGTCTCGATCAACACCGACACCTTCGGCGGCGGCGACTCGAACGAAAAATGCCACTTGCCCGCCCCATCTTTATATTTGCAAAAGCCGTTGTAAAAATCCTCTCCCGTTCCCTTGAAAAGGCTGGTGCTGTAATGACGCCGATCTGGCCCCTGCAAATAGAGCTTTGTGAGCCGCGGTTTGGCGGCATCAAGATCAACCCGCAAAAATTCGTTCGCCAGGCGGCGGGTTGAGCCATCCGCTTGCAGGCTCACGCCGTTTTCGATCTTGAGCGGCGGCTCGCTTGCGGGGTCCCGCTCGTCGGGGAGACCCGCCGAGACGTCGCCAGCGCAAAGGGGCATGGCGGCAGCGAGCATGAAAACAATGAAGTGGTGATTGTTTTCGTTATTCATGACTGAAATACGTCTTCATGCGCCCGTCCTCGCGGAAGCGGGGATCGCCAATCGTGAACCGTGAACCACGGAACCCCCCGCTTTTGCGGGGGCA
>JACQHZ010000288.1 GCA_016198745.1 Verrucomicrobiota bacterium | reverse complement strand
GTCGTGAGGTAAAAAGCGGACATTTTTGGATGGCACTATGTCAGGAGTTCTGGATTTGCTCCAGCATACCAGCCTCCCGATCAAAGAAATCGGCTTGCAAGTCGGCATCCCGGATGTGAACTATCTTTCCCGCCTCTTTCGTCAAAGGTTCGGTGTCAGCCCCAGGCAGTATCGCGCCAAAGGCCACCGTCGGTTGCGCCATCGCCTCGCCAGGGCGTTCTGCCCGCCTATTTCACGCTCTTAGCGGGCCATCAACCCCTTGGCAGCAGGTGGAAGTTCAGGGGCGTGCTTGTTTTCACGGACGGATAAGCGTTCCAGCCGCCGGATGGATTCACGCCAGTTTGGCGGCAAATCCGGCGAGAGAAACCTCGCCGCTCGCATAAGCGAACGGTTTGGGATCGAGCCAGTCGAGCAGCGCGCCCTTGATCGCGAACGCGAAGAAGTGGTTGCCGGTCGGGTTGTAGTGGCCGATGTAATAACGTTTGATGTACTCTTCGGGACCGAGGCGGAACGCCTTGAAATCCTCGACGTGCGCATCGAGCGCATCCACGACCGGTAAACCGGTGGTCTTCAGCCAATCCACCAGCGGCTGATCAAAGCGCGGCTGCCCGCGCAGCGCCGCCACGACATTCGGCGAACCATAGCTCAAAAGGATCATCAGCTTCTTGCCGCGGGCGGCGCAGAATTGACGCGCCTGTTCCACAACGAACCGCGTGGATTGCAGCGCATAACGCAGATAAAGTTCGCAACCCGTCCGCCGGCTCGATTCGGGGGTTGAAAAGTCCAGCTTCACATCGAAGCAATCCGCCAGCGCGCGCAGATACGGCGCGTCCTCCACCGTTCCGCCGTAACGGAGGACCTCGAGTTTGACGACCGGATCATCGCGATAGGTTTCGTACATAAAGGCGGGATCGCACAACCGGAAAAGCGACTCGGCGGTGCGGAACGGGTTTTCATGTTCGCCCCATTGTCCCGTGGCCGGGTCAATCCGCACGTGCACCCACGGGGTGTTGTGAAACATCACGCCATCGCGCGCAGCCGGATAAAACCAGCGGGTGTGCACCCAGCGACATGCCATCAAATTCCGATGATGATCGTCGTCGTAGATGTTGAGGATCACGCAGGGCGCGCCGTCGGGCGTCGCTTCGACGCGCTTCATACGGCGATACGCCTGATACACGCCATAACCGCCCACGCCGAAGTTGCGGACCGGCTCGCCGAAATGCGCCGCCAACGCCTCCTGCCAGGTCTCGCCGTCGCTGACCTGATGACATTGCGTGAAGCTGTCGCCGTAAGTGTTGATGCGGCACGGGCGCCCGCGGTAATGAATCATCCGCCGCGCGCCGTTGGGTTCGTACGTGTAAATGCTGCGGGCGTCATCCACGCCGTCCTTGACGGCCACGTTGCTGAGCCGATAGCCCAGTTCGGGGTCGTGCTTGGCCCAGGAGGGAAAATTTGGGTCGAGGAACCGTTCCAACGCCTGACGCGGAAAGGCCGCCTGCTCAAGAGCGGTGTGAAGGGTGAATGGTTTCATGATTTGATCTTTTCCACGCATCGGGTTGCAATCGCAACGCCTCGTCAATGAACGGTTGGTTGGCCAGCGTCATTGTTGAGTCGGAGCCTGGCCGCTCCGGATATTTTGTCTTCATTGAAATGGTTGTGAATGTGGGATTGGCCGCGCTAATTCTTCGAGGCGGATGCGCACCATGCGGATGCCGCTGATCGGCGTCGAGTTCCAGTTTTCGTGAAAGTTCTGCACGTCGTAGCAAACCAGCATCTCACGGGCGCCGACGGGGACCAAGCTCAGATAGTCGCTCGAATCCCATCAAGAAAAAGATGCGCCGCAAGCCGCCCGGTTTTGAAGCGCGCCTTTCAACCGTGTTAAGCGCGATGATGGCATCCTTTGTCGAGCAACAGGCCAAGGCTCAAACCGGACAACCGGCGGCAACGCGGCTGAAATCCGAATGGATTTCGAACCCAACCGTTCCGTCTCCGGTTCGCGTGTGCTCCCCGAAACCAAACCATGCAGCTTTATTCGCGCACCTGGCCGCTCCCGTGGATCAGATATTTGTAGGTCGTGAGTTCCTCCAGCGCCATCGGACCGCGCGCGTGGAGACGGTCGGTGCTGATCCCGATCTCCGCGCCCATGCCGAACTCGCCGCCGTCGGTGAACCGCGTGGAGGCGTTGTGATAGACCGTGGCTGAATCCACTTCCGTCAGAAAACGGCGGGCAGCCGTTTCATCGCGCGTGACGATGGAATCCGAATGCGCCGAACCGTAGGTGTTGATGTGCTCGATCGCCTGATCGAGCGAGTCCACCATGCGCACGGAAAGGATGAGATCGAGATACTCGGTCCGCCAATCCGCTTCGGTGGCGAGCCGAAGCAGTTTTGATTTTTGATTGCTGATCCCCGATCGTTGGATCAGCGCCAGGGCGGCCGTGTCCATGCGAAGCTCGACCTTGCGATCCATCAACGCCTCGGCAATGCGGGGAAGAAAGTCGGACGCGATCCCGCGATGAACCAGCAGCGTTTCCATCGCGTTGCACACCCCCGGACGCTGGCACTTGGCGTTGATGACGATTTTTTCGGCCATCGCCGCGTCGGCGGCCTTGTCCACAAACACATGGCAGATGCCGTTGTAATGTTTGATGACGGGAACAGTTGCGCTTTCCGTCACGGCGCGGATGAGTCCCTCGCCGCCCCTTGGAACGATGCAGGCCAGGTATTGATCCAACCGCGCCAGTTCCCTCACCGCGGCGCGATCCGTGGTGGGGACCAACTGGACGCTGTGATCGGGAAGTCCCGACGTCTTTCCCGCCGCCGACATGACGTCCGCAATGGCGCGGTTGGAATGAATCGCCTCCGAGCCGCCCCGCAGGATGCAGGCGTTGCCGGCCTTCAAACAGAGACCAGCGGAATCAGCGGTGACATTGGGACGGGACTCGTAAATGATGCCGACCACGCCGAGCGGCACGCGCACCTTTTGAATGCGGAGACCGTTGGGTCGGCGCCAGTCCTTGAGGATTTCGCCGACGGGGTCCGTCAATGTCGCCACATCGCGGAGACCCTTGGCCATGGCGGAAATCCGTTTGGGATCGAGCTTGAGACGATCCAGCATGGCGGCGTTCAAACCTTCCGCGCGCGCTTGCGCCATGTCCTTTTCATTTTCAATCCGCAGGCGTTCAGACTGCTTCTCCAGGGCGTCCGCCATGGCGATGAGCGCGGCGTTTTTTACAGACGTGGGGCAGGCCGCCAGTTTCAGGGCGGCAGCCTTCGCCTTGCGGCCCATTTCCCGAATGAGATTGGAAACATCGCTCATGCCGAGATATTAACCTGACAAGCGGAAATTGGCAGCGAAGAAATGCGGATCAGATTCCCTCGCGCAAGACCGAGGCCAATACATCCAGCCCTTCTTCCACCTGGGCGTGGGTGATGCAAAGCGGCATCAGGGTCCGGATGACGTTGCTGTGCACCCCGGCGGAAAGGATGAGCAGACCGCGTTCAGCACACCCCTTGACCACCCGCGCCGCCAACTCGGTGTGCGGCTCCTTGCGCGCGCGAGATTTCACCAGCTCCACGCCGATCATTGCTCCGAGGCCGCGCACCTCGCCAATCCAACGGCAACGTTTCTGCAAGGCGTTGAGCCGTTGCATCACCTGCGCCCCGATCTCCCGCGCGCGCGCCCGAAGATGATCGGATTCAATGGCCTGGATCGCCGCGATTGCGGCGGCGCAGGCGACCGGGTTGCCGCCAAAGGTGCCGCCCAAACCGCCGACATGGACCGACTCCATGATCTCCGCGCGCCCCGTCACCGCCGCCAACGGCAACCCGGCGGCAAGCGATTTGGCGGTCGTCATCAGGTCGGGAACCAGATCGTAATGCTCGCAAGCGAACATCAGTCCGGTTCGTCCCAAACCGGTCTGGACTTCATCCACGATCATGAGAATTTTGTGCTCGCCGCAGATTTCCGCAAGGCCGCGCGCGTAGTCGCGCGGCATCACGATGAATCCGCCCTCGCCTGTCACCAACTCCAGGACAACGGCGGCCACGGATTCGGGCGCCACAACGGTTTTGAAAAAATCGCGTGTGTGCGCCAGGCACGCGTCAACAAACGATTTCTCGGACATCCCGGCTGGACGGCGATACGTGTACGGATAGGGCAGCCGATAGATTTCAGGAGCAAACGGACCGAACCCAAACTTGTACGGCTTGACCTTGCTCGTCAACGACATCGTCAGCAGCGTGCGCCCGTGATAGCCGTGCTCGAAGCAGACAATGGCGGGACGCTTGGTGAAGCATCGCGCGATTTTCACAGCGTTTTCCACAGCCTCGGCGCCCGAATTGACAAAAAAGGTTTTCTTCGCATGTGTTCCGGGCGTGATGGCGTTGAGCTTGCGCGCCAGGTCCACGTAGGGTTTGTGCATGGCCACGTGAAAACAGGTGTGGAGAAACTTGTCGGCCTGATGTTTGACGGCCTCCACGACGGCGAGCGGCGTGTGCCCCGCGTTCAGCGCGCCCAGGCCGCCCGCAAAATCAATGAAACAATTGCCGTCCACGTCCTCGACCACCGCGCCATGCGCATGCGCGACAAAGACCGGGGCGACCTGGAACACCGCGCGGGGAATCTGCCGTTCGCGCTCGCGCAGGAGCCGCTGGCTGTTGGGTCCGGGGATTCGGGTGCGTAAAAGGATGGAACGCATGGCAGAAAATTAAAAATGGAGAATGAAAAATGAAGAATGGAAAGCGCCCGTGAAGAAGAATGATCGGCAGATGTCATTCCGTCTTGCTTCATTCTTCATTTTGCCTTCCTCCTTCAATCCAATCTGCCATGCTCCGCTGCAATGCGCAAGTGCGCGCATGAACGGCAAGACCAACGCTTGAGAACGGGATCAGAGAACGGTTGCGTCCTTTGACCGCAATCTCGATCAGTTCAAGGACATCATTCGCTTCAAACCAAAGCCATCGTAGTCCAAAGAAAAAACACCTGGGGACCCCTTAATTTCGTGTCATTCAGAACTGGCCTCATTCGCCGATAATGAGTGTCTGCCTAAAGGATTCTTTACTCGCCTTAAATGTCCCTTGTCGCTTAGCATTGGCAACCAATGCAAAGGCCCAAAGTATTGCTGAGCTTCACGGGGTTCCATGACCCGTTTACCGAAAGCTCCATCGCCGGCGAAAAGGAAACTGGCCCTGTGCTCACTGTGGCATCAGAGCGGCAGTTCGATCGTGTTTATCTTTTTTCAACGCCGAATACAGCAGAGATTTCAGCGCAAACGAAGGATGAGCTGCAGAAGCGGAACCGGAGCCTGGCAGTTGAAATTTGTGAGGCGCCTCTCAATGACCCGACGAATTACCTGGGAATTCTGAAGCACCTGCGACGTCACTTCAAGGTCTTCAGCAAGGAAAATCCCGATGCGGAATACTTCATCTGCGTGTCTTCGGGCACCCCCCACATGCACGCCAGTTGGCTCATGTTGGCTGCCAGCGGCGAAATCCCTGCCCGCATCTTGCAGACGAGAGCTGCCAAGTTCGTTCGTGAAGGAGAGGGCCGGGTCACTGAAATTGATTTCACCAATCCACAATTTCCCCAAATTCGCCCATTCGGCCTGTTGCCGGACGAGGATGAAGCCGGTGATTTCCAGTCGCTCTGTGCAGAGCTTGGTATTGTGGGAGATCATGAGCTTTTTCTGCGTGAACTGAAAACAGCTTTCAAGATGGCAGAGTATGATTCGCCAATCCTTCTGCTTGGTGAAACCGGCGCAGGCAAGGAGGTCTATGCCCGCCTGATCCACCGGGCGAGCAAGCGGGCGTCCAAACCGTTTATTACCGTCAATTGTGCCGCTTTTGCCCAGGCACTGATTGAAAGCCAGCTATTCGGCCATCGCAGGGGGGCTTTCACGGGAGCAGATCGGGACCAGAAAGGATTTTTCGAGGAAGCGGATGGCGGAACGCTTTTCCTCGACGAACTGGGCGAGATGCCGATGCCTTGTCAGGCAAAGCTGTTGCGCACGATCCAGTACGGAAAAATCCAGCGATTGGGCGATAGCAGGGAAGCCAATGTGAATGTCCGGGTCATTGCCGCGACGAATGCGGACGTCAAATGCGCCATTGAAGAAAAAACTTTGCGCAAGGACCTTTACTACCGCTTCGAAGCCAAAATCAACATCCCGCCTCTACGCGACAGGCATAACGACATTCCCAAGCTCGCCCATCATTTTCTCGACTGTTGGAATCAGAAACATCAAAAGCAACGTCGGCTGTCACAGGAGGCAATCATTGCCTTGATGAAACATCCATGGCCTGGAAATGTTCGCGAGCTTGAAGCGGTTGTTGTCCGTTCCGCGCAGCTTTGCACAGGGAAGGTGATTGAACCGGAGAATCTGCTCTTTGATGAAGTCCTGACCGCGTCCAGTCTCGATGCGCTGCCAGAACCGCAAGCGGGTTTCGACCTCAACGAGTTCTTGTCCACCGTTCGCGGCCGCCTGATCGATAAAGCGATGAAGAAGTCCGATGGCAACCGCACAAAAGCCGGCAACCTCCTCAGCATTTCCCCACAAGCTGTCAGCCAATATCTGCGCTATCGGAAATGAAATGCATCTTTAGACAATCTAAATCTTCATTTAAGGAATTGGACGCCTTGAGGGAACGATTGCCCGTTCAGAACCCTCACAGCGAGGCTGATGGAGCAATCACCGGGGTTGGCATGGCGCCAGCTTATAGGGAAGCATCATGCTGGCGCTCATGGAAAAAAATCTTGGTTGTGAGGAAATCATGAAGTCCGAGAACTTCGAGTTTCTTCGCCCGTCGTTTCCGGAACTCGCCGACCTAGGCGGGTTTGCGGAGCGTTACGCATTTTCCGATCCCTCCACCGCGTTGGTAAAACTTCGGATGTTCGCCGAGACGATGGTCTCGATCATTTACAGCCATCACAAACTCCCGCGTCCTTATCAATTCAATCTGAACGATATGTTGAACGACAACATGTTCGTCAGCATGATTCCCAAAACAATCCGTTACAAACTGCACGGACTTCGTGTCCAAGGGAACAAAGCGGCGCATGGCGCTGAGACTGCCGTTAAACCGCAAATCCCGGTCTGGCTTCTTCAAGAAGCATACGATCTCGGCTGCTGGTTCTTCCTTTCGTTCTGCGGCGGAAGCAAGGAGGCATGTCCATCGTTCATCAAACCAGAACCGGTGGCGGAAGAAGCGGAGTCGAAGAAAGCTGTCATCTCTCGCCTACACGCCGAGCAAGAGGCCCGGATGGCCCAAATCCTCAAGGATCTGGAGGACGCTCGCGCAAAGGCGCAAGCCGCCGAGAAATCAAAGGATGAGCTTCAACTCATCTTGCTCCAGACCCAGCAGGCCGCCAACGTCCTGCAATTCGACGAGGCGACCACCCGTCGCCGCCTGATTGATACGATGCTGATCGCCGCTGACTGGGATGTTGACCTTCAAGGGAAAAACACCGCCGAAGTCGCGCAAGAGCTCGAAGTGCTTCATCAGCCAACAACCACCGGCATCGGTTACGCGGACTACGTGTTGAAAGATCCGGATAGCGGAAAACCGCTCGCGGTAATCGAAGCCAAGAAAACCGCCGAGAATGCCCAAAAAGGCCAGATGCAGGCCAAGTATTACGCTGACGGCCTTGAGAAAATGCACGGCCAGCGTCCGGTTATTTTCTTTACCAACGGCTATGACATTTTCATTTGGGACGACACGAAAAATGAGCCGCCTCGCAAAATCTACGGCTTTCATTCCAAGGACAGTCTCCAATATCTCCATTTCCAAAACGCGCGTCGCGAACTGCTGCTCACTCATCTCACGCCGTTCGAAATCATCGTTGACCGCCTCTACCAGGTGGAATCCATCAAGCGCATCTGCGAACGCTTCGACGCCCGAAGGCGCATGGCGCTTCTCGTGCAAGCGACCGGCACAGGCAAAACCCGCGTGGCTATCGCCCTCTGCGAATTGCTCATCCGCGCCAACTGGGTGAAGCGTGTGCTTTTCCTTTGCGACCGACGCGAACTCCGCAAACAAGCCTACGACGCCTTTCAGGAATTTTTGCCGGGCGCGCCCGCCGTTTACGTCTCACGCGCAACCAACACGGACAAGGAACACCGAATTTACCTGGCCACCTATCCGGCCATGATGAAGTGCTTCGAGAATTTCGATGTCGGCTTTTTCGATCTCATCATCGCTGACGAGTCACATCGCAGCATCTACAACCGCTATCACGATTTATTTGTTTACTTCGATGCCTTTCAAGTCGGCCTCACCGCAACACCGGTGAATTTCATCTTCCGCAACACCTTCCGTTTGTTCGAATGCGAGGACAAAGATCCGACAGCGAACTTCTCCTACGAAGACGCCATCAAACACGATCCGCCTTACCTCGTGCCCTTCGAGGTCGTGAAGCACACGACCAAATTCCTGCGCGAAGGAATCAAATACATGCAACTAAACGAGGCTCAACGCGAGCAACTTGAGGAACAAGTCGAAGACCCGGAGACGGTTGACTACGAAGCCGAACAGGTGAACCGCAAGGTCTTCAGCAAGGACACCGACCGCGCCATTCTCCGCAATCTCATGGAGAACGGCATCCGCAACGCCCAAGGCTCAACGATCGGCAAGAGCATCATCTTCGCGCGAAATCATCTTCACGCGGTTCAACTCAAGGAACTCTTCGATGAACTCTATCCGCAGTTCGGCGGCAAGTTCTGCGCGGTGATTGACAACTACGAGCCGCGCGCGGAACAGCTCATTGATGACCTCAAATCCACCGACGGAACGAAAGAACTCACGCTCGCCATCTCCGTGGACATGCTCGACACCGGCATCGACATCCCGAGCCTCGTGAACCTTGTTTTTGCGAAACCGGTCAAATCCTACGCCAAGTTCTGGCAGATGATTGGGCGTGGCACGCGCCTCTGTCAGAACCTCTTCGGTCCGGGACAACACAAAGAGAAGTTCCGCATCTTCGATCATTGGGGCAACTTCGAGTATTTCGATGAACTGAAAAAGGAAGTTGACCCCGGTCAGACGAAATCGCTCATGCAGCTTCTTTTTGAGTGCCGCATCGCTCTGGTCGAAGCTGCGATTGCGAAGCAGGACGTGAACGCGCTCAAACTTGGCGTTGAACTGCTGAAACAGGATGTTGCTGCCTTGCCGGAGAGCACCATCGCCGTTCGCGAAAAGTGGCGCGAGATCAAGTCCATCCAGATGCCCGGCGTGATTGACAGCTTTTCCCCGGCCACGCGTGAAGTGCTGCGCCACGAAATTGCCCCGCTCATGCAATGGCGAAATCTCCAACGCCGCGAAGCTGCATACCTGTTCGATCTTCTAGTCACGCGCCTTTCCGTCGCGCTCATCAAGCAGTCCGCCGAACTTCAGGACCACAAGGCTGAATTACTCGAACAGGTCAGCGCCCTGCCCATCAATCTCGGACAAGTGAAGGAGAAGGCTTCCGTGATCGAGAAGCTTAAGAAGCCTGCGTTCTGGGCCAGCCCCACAGCCAAAGACCTCGACGAAATTCGCCTCGAATTGCGCGGCATCATGCACTTGCGGACCAAGCCGCTTTATTCGCCAAACAAACCCGTGGTTTTGGATGTCAAAGACGACAGTGAGGAATACACAACACACACCGTTAAACTGGAGGGAATCCAACTCGATGCCTACAAACACCGAGCTGAGAAGGTGTTAAAAAGCTTGTTGGAAAAGAGCGAGGTGTTGAAAAAGATTTGCGCGGGCAAAACCGTTACCACCAAGGATACCGAGGCGCTCGCTGAAGAAGTCATGAGCCTTGATCCTGAGTTCTCTCTTGAAAGTCTTCGGAATCTGTTCGCCGATACCAGACGCCTCGAACTTGCCATTCGCCGCATCCTTGGCATGAGCGCGACGGATGTGGATGCCTTCTTTATGCAGTTCAGCCAGGCGCACCCGCGTCTCACGTCCACGCAGATTCGGTTTCTCGATCTGCTCAAGAATCACATCGCTCGTTACGGCCTCATCCAGGTGGAGAAGCTTTGGGAAGCGCCCTTCACCACCTTGAACAGCGACGGCCTGAGCGGAGTGTTCGAGGAAAAGGAGCAGGATGAAATTCTGAGCATCATCAAACAAATCAATCTCGACCCGCAAGCAGATTAAGCCACGGATAAACACAGATGAAACACGGATTTCCAGACCTCTCCCTGCTGAGCTTCTTTTTTCCCATTCTGACTTCTGACTTCTGACTTCTGACTCCTCTCCTATGATCACCGGACAACTCAAATCCAAAATCGACAAGCTCTGGCTCGAATTCTTCGCCGGCGGCATCACCAACCCGCTCACCGTCATCGAGCAAATCTCCTTTCTCATGTTCGCCCGGCTGCTGGACGTTCAGGAAACGCGGCGCGAAAAGATGGCGGCCAAGACCGGCAAGGCCGGTTCGCAACGCGCTTTTCCAGCCGACCGCCAGCACCTGCGTTGGTCGCATTTCCGCAATGAAAGCGGCGACCGCATGATTGCCATTGTTCGCGATGAACTGTTTCCGTTCTTCCGCGAGGAAGTGGGCAAGCGCACCCCGCTCGGAAAATACCTTGAAGGCGCGCAATGCCTCGTGCCCAAGGCCAGCCTCATGGTCACGGCGGTGAACCTCATTGAAGAACTCCCGCTCACCCAGGGCGACGTGAAGGGCGATCTTTACGAATACATGCTCGGCAAGCTCACCACGGCAGGCATTGCCGGACAATTCCGAACGCCGCGCCACATCATCGCGGCGATGGTGCAGATGCTCGACCCCAAGCCCACCGAACTGGTCGGCGACCCGTCTTGTGGCACGGCTGGCTTTCTGGTCGAGGTCATGTTGTATCTCCTCAAGAAATACACGTCGGAGAAAATGGTTTATGTGGATGAGGACGGGCAGAAGCATTACCCCGGCGACCTGCTTGAGCCGCATCGCGACCACATCCAGAACCGAATGTTCAACGGGTTCGACTTCGATCAGACCATGCTGCGCATCGCGGCAATGAACCTTTTGCTGCACGACATCGAATCGCCCTGCATCAATTATCAGGACACACTCAGCAACAGCTTTGTCGAAAAGTATCCCACCGAGGCGGAGGATTATTTTGATGTCATCCTCGCCAATCCACCGTTCAAGGGCAGCATTGATTCGGACAGCGTTCACGCCAGCCTCCGCAGCAAGGTCAAGACGACCAAGACCGAACTCCTCTTCCTCGCGCTCATCGTTCGCATGTTGAAGATGGGCGGACGCGCGGCGGTGATTGTGCCGGACGGCGTGCTCTTTGGTTCGAGCCAGGCACACACCGGTATTCGCCAGATGATCGTGGATGAGAACCAGCTTGAAGCTGTCATCTCGCTGCCGTCTGGCGTGTTCAAACCTTACGCCGGCGTCTCAACGGCCATCCTCGTGTTCAGCAAGGGCGGGCGCACCGACAACGTCTGGTTCTACAAGGTGGAACGCGACGGTTACTCGCTGGACGACAAGCGCACCAAACTACCGGACGACCAGAACGATTTGCCTGACCTCGTCGAGCAATGGTCAAAACGCGATGCCAAGAAGGAGACAGACTTGTCCGCCGTAGCCGCGGCGAAGGCGGGCCGCAGCGCCCAACATTTCTTCGTGCCGGTGAAGGAAATCCGGAGCAACAAATACGACCTCTCGGTAAACCGCTATCGCGAGGTCGCTCACAAGGAGATTGATCATGTTTCGCCAAGGGAACTGGTTGCTGATCTCAAGGGGTTAGAGCGGGAGATTGAAACAGACCTTGATGAACTCGAAGGGATGCTGACGTGAACGGGATTGCCAACCAACAAGTGAAGCGTCTCGCCGACCTCGCGCAAATTGAACGCGACGGCATCGCCCCAGAGTTGATTAAGACCGGGACGGTTTACGTGGGGCTGGAGAACATCACCAGCGAAGGAGCATTTTCTGGGGTCGGCCCGGTCGACGCTGGGCAACTCGCCAGCACAAAGTTCACGTTCACATCAAAGCACTTGCTTTACGGAAAACTCCGTCCCTACTTGCGAAAAATAGCACGTCCGCACTTTGATGGAATTTGCAGCACAGATATTCTTCCGATTCTGCCAAGTGCAGAAATCGACCGAAATTACCTGTTTCACTTCCTGCGTCAGGACGTGATGGTCGCAAAAGCGAACTTGCTAACTGCTGGCGCAAACCTTCCGAGACTCAGCCCAAAATCCCTCGCAGAGTTTCCGATTCCAGTTTTACCATTGGCCGAGCAGCAGCGGATTGCAGCGATTTTGGACAAAGCCGAGAGCTTACGAGTCAAGCGCCGCCAAGCCCTCGCCAAACTCGACACCCTCACCCGATCCCTCTTCCTCGACCTCTTCGGTGATCCGCGCACGAACCCAAAGGGTTGGAACAAGACAACCGTCGGCGATATTGCCCCTTTTATTTCTAGTGGTGTGACACCGCTTGGTGGAAGCTCTGTTTATCAAACTACCGGGATTCTTTTCATCCGCAGTCAGAACGTGCTGATGAACGCCGTGGATTTCAGCGATGCAGCTTTCGTAAGTACGGAGCTTCACCGTCAGATGAAGCGAAGCTGGGTCAAGAACGGCGACGTGCTGCTCAACATAACAGGAGCTTCGATCGGTCGCGTTCACTACTTTTCCGGCGAGGACGACTCGGCAAACGTAAACCAGCACGTTTGCATTATCCGCGTGGACCAAAATCGAATTCGTCCGGCATTTCTCTCCCGCTTTTTATCAGCGCCGTCCTACCAAGCCCAAATCGTCGGACAGAATTCGGGAGCAACAAGACAAGCATTCAACTTTGAGCAGATTCGACGCTTCGATATTTTCCTCCCACCGATGGAGCTTCAAGCCAAATTTGCTCGCCAAGAAGCATTGGTTGCTGGGCTGCGAGTGAAATATACAACATCGTTAACCAAACTCGATGCCCTATTCGCCTCGCTCCAGCACCGCGCCTTTCAAGGAGAATTATGAAACTGCGCCGCATCGAGATTGAGAACTTCCGTGGATTTGCCACTCCCTTTGATGTGGAAGTGGACGATTTCACCGCGTTCATCGGCCCCAACGACATTGGCAAGTCATCCATTCTGGCTGCCCTGACGATTTTTCTCGAGGGTGATGGCGTGAAGATTGAGCAAAACGACGGCTGCATCCATGGCAATCCGTCAACTGTCCGCATTACATGCGAGTTCGATGAACTGCCCGACAAGGTGATCCTCGATGACCAATTCGAGACGAGTCTGGGAGATGAACACCTGCTGCGCTCGAATGGACGCCTTCGCATCACCAAGTCTTACGATTGCACCAAGTCAAAGATTGCCGCTTCCGTTTTCATCAATGCCGAGAAACATCCTATTGATAAAGATGGCAAATCCCTCCTCCCCCTGACTTTACCGGATCTGAAGAAGTTGGCCGCGGCGGCCAAGGTTGAGTTGGAGACAGGTGAAGCGACGGTAAAAGCAAAAGTCCGTCGAGCAATCGTGGAGCGTTCGAAGGCGTTTTCGTTTGGTCCAGCCGATATTCCGGTCGGCAAGAACGAATCCCAAACCCTCTGGGATCAGATTCTCAAGCACCTTCCAATGTGCGCCTTGTTTGTTTCTGACCGATCCAGCACCGACAAGGATAAAGAAGCGCAAACACCGATGGGCATCGCCGTGGAAGTTGCATTGAGTGAGGTGCAGGCAGATTTGGATCGGTTGGCCACGCACGTCGAGAAACGAGTTCAAATGGTGGCGGACCGGACACTGGCGAAGCTCAATGAAATGAATTCAGAGCTGGCGTCCGCTCTCACCGCGTCACTCAAAGAGAGGCCCAAGTGGAAGGACTTGTTCAAATACACTCTCAACAGCAATGCGGGTGTGCCCATGGACAAAAGAGGTTCAGGTGTTCGCCGATTGGTGCTGCTTAATTTCTTCCGGGCCGAGGCTGAACGAAAGGCTGCCAGCGAAGGAGAACGTCCAATCATTTACGCCATGGAGGAGCCTGAAACGTCCCAGCATCCCGACCACCAAAAGATGCTGGTCCGGGCCTTGATCGAAATCTCAGAAAAGGGAGGGCAAGTCCTCATCACCACTCATGCACCGGGACTCGCTGGGGAGGTCTCGGTGAATAGCTTGCGCTTCATTGACGATGGCCGTGGTGGAAATTTAGTCGTCAGAAGCGCAGCCACTGAGGAACCCTCTGCTCTTTTTGGGGCGCTCGCAGAACGCCTTGGCATGCTTCCAGATAACCAAGTCCGAGTGCTGATTTGCGTGGAGGGCATGAACGACGTCCGCTTTCTAAAGCACGTTAGCCACACGCTTAACGTGGCAGACCCAAATCTCCCAGACTTGAGTTCGGATCATCGGTTTGTGTTCATCCCGATGCACGGAGGCAACTTGAGGGATGTTGTCAACCAGCACTTGTTCCGGAATTTCCGGAAGCCCGAATTCCACATTTATGACCGAGACGGCGGAGGCACCTATGCAGCCCAAGAGGCGGAGGTCAAAGCCCGTGGTGACGGATCAACGGCCCGGCAAACACAGAAACGCTACCTGGAAAGCTACATCCACCCGGCTGCGATAAAACGTGTCACGGGAGAAACGGTGGATGTTGGAGATGACGAGGATTACACCGTCAAGTTTGGATGCCTTCTGAAAGTGAAGAAGTCAGAGGCCAAGTTCATTCTTGCTGAAAAAGTCACACCTGCCATGACAGTGGAGGAAATCGACAAACGAGACGGCAAAAAGGAAATTCGCGGTTGGCTCGCCCAACTCTCAAAAATGGCCAGCCACTGAGGAAGAAAATTTAATGGACCAAGGAACAATTTCCTGCCCGCAGTACGGCCACGCGTTCGAGCTTCCCGCGCTGGAACTTGATTCAGCAACAGTCAAGGCATTGCCCGGGAATGGCAAAGACGATGCATCGCCTGAGGAGGAAACTGTATGAGTGACAAAGAAAAAATGACATCCCGCCAGACGGGCATCACCTCCATCACCATCGAGAACTTCAAGGGCATTGGCGCTTCGGTGACGATTCCGCTGCGGCCCATCACCTTGCTTTTCGGCGCGAATAGCGCGGGCAAGAGCACAATTCTCCAGGCGCTCCACTACGCCCGCGAGTTGCTCGAACGCAACAACGCCAATCCAGATCAGACGCTTCTCGGAGGCGAAGCCATCGAATTGGGCGGCTTTCGCAACCTGGTTCATCGACATGACCTCGAACGAACGATAAAAATCCGTTTGGACATCACGCCGACAGCCGATGGCATCCCGACCTTGGCGGAGCTTCTGGGAATAACTGAAACGGAAAGCCAGGAAGGAACGTACGACATTAACGACGAGGCGGCAACGGTTTCCATTGAATTGACCGCTCGATGGGACCACGACAGGAACGAAGGCTGGTTTTCCGCATGCCGATATTGGCTCGATGGAAAACCCGCGGTCACACTCCGCAAATCGAAAGCGGATTCGCTTCCCGCCATCGAATACATCGACTTTTTTCATCCCACTCTTGTCTTTGTGGACGGACAACTTGGGATCGCTCAGGATGAATATCACCAGTCGTTGCTGGAGGTTCGCGAGAATCTGGCAAAGGATCTGAAGCGCCAGCTCCTCGAAGCCTGCACGACCCCTGAACCGGTGATCAACATCGATATCGTGCGCGGCACGACCGTCGAGCCTGTGATCAAACGCGGCGACCCGATCACGGAGGAGGCAATCAGCCGTCTCGTCAGTGCGTTCCCGGATGTTTCGATGCCCGCGGTTCTCGAAGGAGAAAACTATCTGGCGAGATTGGAAATCGAGAGTGCCTTGAAGCAATTCCAGGAATCGGAAATCAGTCTCAAAAAAGATCATGGTTTTTACCCGCAAATTCAATTGCAAGGTCAAACCAGTGTTTCACCATCAACCACGCGGCCACTCGGATTTTCCAAGGATGCCTTCGGCGAAGGGCAAGAACATTACTTTGCCCTGATCAATCAGATCGTTGTCGGCATCACTTTCCTGGCGCGACAATCACTCGATCAATTCCGTTATATCGGTCCGATTCGCGCGATACCGGATCGCCACCATGAAGCGCCTCAAATCGATGAACCCGCACGCTGGTCAGGAGGATTGGCCGCCTGGGATCTGCTTCTGCGGCATTATGATCGTACCACCGGGAAGGAGGATGAGTTTGTTGAAACTGTAAGCCGCTGGCTTGAGGATTCCGAGCGTCTCAACCTCGGTTATCGCATCAAAGTGACAGCAGACAGGCAGCTCCCGGAGGATGGCATGGTGATGACCAACCTGAGGCTGCTGCTGGCTCAATATGAGGAAAGAAGTGACTCGCAATATCGTCAGTTGATTTGGAATCCCCTCCAGGAGCTTCCGCGGATTCCCCGCATTCGTCTCACGGATATTCGTACCAATACCGAAGTGGGTCCAAAAGATATCGGCATCGGCGTAGCGCAGGCGCTGCCGATTGTTGTCGCGGCATTGGATTCCAAGTGCCGTTTTCTAGCCATTGAACAGCCCGAGCTTCATTTGCACCCGGCAGCCCAGGCAAGGTTGGGCGATCTTTTCGTGACGCAGGCGGGAGATGCGCGACAATTCTTGATCGAAACCCATAGCGAGACACTCATGTTGCGGATCTTCCGCAGAATCCGGGAAACTACTCGAAACAAGGCTCCACGCAAGGAGTTGGAAATTAGACAGCAGGATATTGCCTTGCTCTATGTGTCCGCCAATGAAAACGGCACCCGCATCAGCGAGATTCGCCTCGATGACCAGGGCAAGTTCGTTGATCCTGTGCCCGGCGGATTTTTCGAAGAAGGATTTGAGGAGCTTTTCTAATGCCATGGTTTTCTACGTCTATTTCGACCCGGCAATGATCGGCTCGGCGGAGAAGGATGGAAACTATGCTCTTCAATGTCTCATCGGGATCCTTCGCGGGTTTGAGGCAAACTGTTTACTGGCTGAATTTGACGACTACTTCGTCCAAGAGACTTTGCAAGGAGGAGTGAACGATCTGCACGACGACAATGTGCGGAAGGCTCTCAAGTCGCTTTTGGGAACGCTCCAGAAAAGAAACCGCTTCGTTTACAGTCTGGTCTCCGGATGTGAATCGCCCGACGTGCGTGTGGCGGTGGCGTTGGGCCAAGGCAAAGAAGCCGAGCTGGATCTGGTTGTTTCTGAAAACGCTGCCGCGCATCGAAATCCTCACGGCATTCCCACAAGCACCTTGCTTGCCTACAATACCACCGGTTTTGAAGCAGATCGTTGTGCCGCCGCGACGGGGGGAAGAACATTCGCGGCCGACGCCAGGGAGTCGCAGGACTTCATGAACTGGACGTTGCGCAAGGCGCTCAAGTACTGCTCTGTTATCCAGGTTTATGACGAGCATTTTGGAAAGAATTTCGGAGGAAATTTTGAGTACTCCACAAAAGTCCTCATTACCTGGCTTGAGACCCTTGTTGCGTACCCCGATCAAGTTCAACTCCACATCCACTGTGGCAAGCCATCTGGCAACACCGATCATTTCATCCGGACGCGCCTGGCTTCGTTCCGCAGAGGGCGACTCGCCCGGATGCCGATCACAATTCAGTTCTATCAAACAGCTTTCGGCGTCGAGCCCCTGTTGCACGAGCGCTACCTTGTCACGAATCAAATGGCGATCAACCTTGGCCGAGGCTTGGATTTTCTCAATCCGACAACGGGAAGGAATCGCGATGGCAAGTTCAGTTTCGCTGGTTTCGATGAACTCGGAGTTGTTCTGAAAACGATTCCTGCTTCAAGCTTGCCACCGATGATTGTCTGATCTCAACGGTCATCCGATTTTCAGAAGAAAGGGCCAGTCCTTTGGATTATCGGAATCAAGCAAATTTCATCGGAAGCAAATTTGTTCATCCTGGCGCAGGCGTTCCCCCACATGCTTGCTTGCGCGGCGCGCAAGCAGAGGTAGCGATCGAACATCTCCGCCAATTCCGCCATGACCTCCTTGGAGATCATTGGGCGACATGGAGAGGTTTACGGTGCAACTCGCGTCGCTTCTCGGCGGCAAGCCGCAGATCGAGCATCTTGTCGTGGGAAGCGCCGCAGGCGGGGTGATCGCGTTTGAGCGCGTCAAGCTGGTACAGGAACGAATCGCAAATGCGCACCATGACGTCCCAAACCTGGAAGGCCGCTTCCATGCGTTCCTCGCGCTTTTGCAAAAGGACCGCCATGCGGTAAATCGCTTCCAACTGACCCTCCAACCGGGCAACCTCACGGGCAAAATTCTCGCGTTGATCAACGGGGATGGCAGCGGCGCGTTTCTCGAATTCACGCGAGAGATTCTGCACGGCGCTCAAGCGCCCGACCGCCTTCTGCGAACGGATGGCTTCCCCTGGCCTGATGAGATCGGCCGCTGGCGCCGTTCCCGTCAGCCCTCTTTGGTTTCGAGAGCGGGGGGCGGGGTGGGGGTGGCCTGGCGGAAGATGAGTTTGTCCTTGTCCAACTGGACCGTGACGGGTTCGTTGATCTGGATGTTGCCGCGCAGGAGTTCCTCGGCCAGCGGGTCTTCGATGTAACGCTCGATGGCGCGACGCAAAGGACGGGCGCCCAGGGCCTGGTCGTATCCTTTGTCCACCAGGAACGTCTTGGCCTCCGTCGTCAGTTCGAGGATCAACTCACGCTGTTGTTTGAGGCGCGCCTTGACCTTGCCAAGTTCGATATCAACAATCATGACCATATCGTCCTTGTTCAGGGCGCGGAAGACGATCAGATCGTCCAGGCGGTTGATGAATTCGGGTTTGAAGAGTTTCTTGGTTTCCTCAAGGATTTTTTCCTTCATCCGATCGTAGGAACTGTCGTTGGTCGAGGCGCCAAAGCCCATGGCGGTCTGTTTGCGCAGCAGGTCCGCGCCGATGTTGGAAGTGAGGATCACGATGGTGTTGCGAAAATCCACCTTGTGTCCGAGAGAATCGGTCACCTTGCCCTCCTCGAGAATCTGGAGAAGGATGTGGACGGCGTCCGGGTGGGCTTTTTCGATTTCGTCGAACAACACCACGCAATAAGGCCGACGGCGGACCTGTTCGGTGAGCTGGCCGCCCTCCTCATACCCCACGTATCCCGGCGGCGAACCGATGAGGCGCGAGACGTTGAATTTCTCCATGTACTCGGACATGTCGAATTGCAGCAGCGCGTCCCGGTCGCCGAACATGATTTCGGCGATCGCCTTTGCCAGGAGGCTCTTGCCCACGCCTGTCGGGCCGAGAAAGAGGAAGGAACCGATGGGGCGCTTGGGGTCGCGGAGATCGGCGCGCGAACGCCGCAACGCCTTGGCGATGGCGCCGACGCCCTCCTCCTGTCCCACCACGATGCCGCGCAATTCCTTTTCCATGTTGAGGAGTTTTTCGGTGTCGGTCTTGCCCATGCGCGACAGCGGGATGCCGGTCACTTTCGAGACGACGTGCATGATGTCCTCGTCGGTGACGACGACCTCCTTTTCTTCGCGCCGCGTCTTCCATTCCGCCAGGAGTTTGTCAATTTTTTCCCGCGCCTGTTTCTCGCGGTCGCGAAGCGCGGCGGCCTTCTCGAAGTCCTGTGCCCGGATGGATTTTTCCTTCTCGTTCTTGATCTGTTCGATTTCCTTTTCGAGGGATTTCACTTCGGGCGGGCGGGTCATCGCGCCGATGCGGGCGCGCGCGCCCGCTTCGTCCATGACATCGATCGCCTTGTCGGGGAGGAATCGGCCGGTGAGGTAGCGGTCGGAGAGGCGCGAGGCGGCTTCAAGCGCTTCATCCGTGAGTTTGGCTTTGTGATGTTGTTCGTACTTGGGGCGCAGTCCCTTGAGGATTTCGATGGTTTCCTCGACGGACGGGGCATCCACCCGGACGATCTGGAAGCGGCGCTCCAGCGCGGAATCCTTTTCGATGTACTTGCGGTACTCGGCCATCGTGGTGGCGCCCACGCATTGCAACTCGCCGCGGGCGAGCGCGGGCTTGATGATGTTGGAGGCGTCCATGGTGCCCTCGGCGGATCCCGCGCCCTCCAGCGTGTGCAGTTCGTCAATGAAAAGGATCACGTTGCCGGTCT
>JACQHZ010000309.1 GCA_016198745.1 Verrucomicrobiota bacterium | reverse complement strand
GCTCAACCAAACCCAAACGCTCTTTCCGGGGTCGAAATTGCGCCTGCGCTACGCCATCCGGGAGCCGTCGTGAGGTAAAAAGCGGACATTTTTGGATGGCACTATGTCAGGAGTTCTGGAATTGGGTCCGGCGCGGCATCGCCTCGACAAGCTGCGCGTGCGGGTGAACACGGAGATTATGATCGAGGTGACGCCGCCTGAGAAGATCGAACGCGCAAAGAAAATCGCCGCTGCTGACCGATTCAAAGCGACGGTGATCGCGGGCAAGCATGTGTTCCCCGAAAAACCCGTCGGATCGAACCTGGCCGAGATTCTGCAACTCAAGCAGGCCGCCGATGCCAAGCCCCGCCTCAAGATTCAGATCGGCTTCGAGTTTCAATCGTCGCCCTTCGCGCAGGAGATCAAGCGCGTGATTGACGCGGGCCAGCTTGGCCGCGCTACGTTCGATCGAGACCGGCGCAATGGTCACTCCCGATGAGATTCTACGCCAAGCCAAGCTGTAATACCATGAGCCCCTTTGCGCGCGCCGCGCAACGCTCTGGGCAAAGTCATCAAGCCCGAGATCGCGCGCCGTCTGGCTGAAAAATGCAATCGCTGATGAATTGGTGCATCGTCACTTGACGGGGTTTCAGCCAGAATCGCCATGGTATGAACCGACGCGATCTGCTCCATCTCGGACTGGCTTTGCTCCTCGTGTCCACCAGTTCCGCTCTCGACATCGTCAAAGACGGCAAACCCGTCGCCACGGTGGTTGTTCTAAAAGAACAGCCCGCCGCATCCACACCGGCTAAAGCAAAACTGCCGCGTGATGAAGACCAATGGGACGACGGCGCGGCCGCGCGCGTGCTCGTGGACTGGATCAAGAAGATGACCGACGCAGAATTGCCGCTGGCCGAGACAGCGCCCACGAACACGCCCGCCATTTTCGTGGGCGCGGCGGCGGGGCTTAGGCTCGATGACATTCAGAGCGCGAGCAACGAGGGGTTGCGCATCGTTGCCGACGACCAACGCGTGTTGATCGGCGGGCAAACCGGCCTCGCGACCGCCAAGGCCGTCTGTCGTTTCCTCGAAGAGGCGGGATGCCGGTACTTCATGGAAGGAGCGATGGGCGAGGTGTATCTGCGCATGACCACGTTTCGCGTCGGCAAACTGGACATCACGGAAAAACCCGGTGTCGTGTATCGTCGCATCTGGGGATCGAATTGGAGCGGGGTGACATTGTGGAAAATCTGGAATGGAAGCGGCGGGCTTCCCTTGGAGACGAGCCATTCGTGGGGGCGGTACGTTTCCGAGGCGCTGGCGAAGGAGCACCCTGAGTACTTCGCGATGCGTGAGGGCATGCGGAAGACGTTTTACAAGAATAAGCAAGGCAAGGAGTGCCTGAATGATTGGGTCTGCACGTCGAACCCCGATCTGCGCGCGGTTTTTGCCAACAACGTCATCAAGACGATCCAGGAGGGGACGCGACATCCATCGCTTTCTCCGCCCGATGGGGTCGAATACTGCGAATGTCCCGCCTGCAAAGCGCAGGACGATCCCAGGTCCATCGAGCCGTCCTCGGGCCGGGTCAACGTGTCGAATCGTTACGTGAATTTCTTCGACGACATCGCCCAGCGCGTGGCGAAAGCCGCGCCCGACTCGATCCTGAACTTCTATTGCTACGCCGATTACACGCAAGCGCCGACGAACGGTCGCAAGTTGCCGCCAAACCTCTGCGCGTGGCTCGCGCCGATTCGCTACTGTCGGCTCCATCGCACCGGCAGCCCCAACTGTCTGACGCGTGTGCAGATGGAGCAGATGGTGGACGGCTGGACAGCGGTCGCCAATAAGCTGGCCTATCGCACCTACAACTACAACCTCGCCGAAGTCACCGTGCCGTTTTCACTGTTGTCGGTCTGGAAACACGACCTGCCGTATCTCAAAAAGAAAGGTTGCATCGGCTACAACCTCGAGACGCTCGCGGGCTGGGAAGTCTGCGGCCCGCACATCTACCTCAGCATCCGTCTCGCCTACAACCCCGACGCCGACGCCGACGCGATCATGGACGACTATTTCGCCCGGTTCTATGGCCCGAATGCCGGCCCGTTCATGAAGCAATACTGGATGGGCATTGACGAGGCGTTTGCGAACTTGAACGCGCACGCGGGATCGTTTTTCGCCGTGCATCTCGTTTATACGCCCGAGTTCATCGCCAAATCCCGCGCGCTGCTCGACAAAGCGACCGAGGCCGCGAAGTCGGACACGGCGTACAGCCAGCGCGTCGTCATGCACATCGAAGGGTTCCAGAATGCCGACCAATACATTCAGATCCGCGAGGCGATGAACCGGGGCGACTTTGCGCAGGCAAAGCGGACCTATGACGAATTGCTCGCTCGCGCAGAGGCGCACGTTAAAGCGGGATACGGAGCGCAGTACACGGTGAGTTACCTCAAGCGATTCATCGGCAAAGTGGTGGACGCGGGCGCGACCACTACCGCTCCGCCGAACCGGATGCTTCAGGTCCTGCCCGATCGGTGGCGTTTCTCCTGCGACGAAGCCGACCAGGGAATCACCAACGGCTGGCACAAGGCGGAGTTTGACGATTCGCCGTGGCAGGAGGTCGTCACGTTCAGCAACACCCTCGAAGCCCAGGGTGTGTCTGAAAAGAAGACGATCCTGTGGTATCGCACGACGTTCCGAGCGCCCGAAAAACACGGCAAGCTGTCGCTGTTCTTCGCCGAGGTGGATGGTCTTTCGGAGGTGTACATCAACGGAAAGAAACTCGCCCTCGTCGGTTCGTCCGAGCCGCAAGCGAAGGCGCGCACCCCCTTCGAGGTGGATGCGACGGATGCCGTGCGCTCAGGGGACAACGTCGTCGCCGTGCGTGTGGATCACTCGAAGATCACGGAACTGTTTCTCGGAGGCATCCTGCGGCCGGTGATGTTGGTCGAGAAAGGCAACTAACCCGGATATTTCACACTCCGCGAGTGTGAAATATCCGCCCAGAGGCCGAAATCGCAGTGAAAATCGGGGCTTTTCGGGGTTAGCCCCGCCCCAAGGCCAGCCCCGAAAGCATTCGGGGTTGGGGAAAACTCGGCCTTGCTTTTTGCCTCTTCCCAGAGGCAAAAAGACAAGGCGCATATTTCACAAGTCAGAACTTGTGAAATATGCGGGCTAAAGTGGGAGGCCGTCTCCGACGGGCGACTTCGCCGATTTTACAAATTTGTTTCTTGGCCGTGAGTTCATGCCCGAAGAACGCCACCGGCGGGATGCCCGGTATGCCCAGCGGCCCGCGCGTGAGTTCCATCCAGTTGTTCATCACCGAGAACAGGATCACGCCCATGCCCATCGTGCAGATGATGAAATAATCCTCCACCGTCCGCAACGCCACCAGTCCGCCGGCTACCCAACTCAAACAAATGAGCCTCTCTGCAATGCGGCTGCTGGGTCATACCAAGCCGCGTTGATGAACGCCTGAATCTTCTCGATGAATTTCCAAATGACTTCGGCGTCGATGGGGCAATTCTCATGCTGCCTGCGAACTTCAGCCAGCACTGAGCGTTTCTCGAAAGGCAACCGCTTCGCGTGGCGGAGCAAGAACACGTTGTCGATGGCTGTGAGCCGGCAATCCTCAGGCTCCATGTCGAGATACTCGTTAAGGATGTAGTATTGCGAGTATGGGCAGCCCTGTTTGAGGCGCGAGGCTGTGCCTGCGGCCTCTTGGAACATGGTCTTATCCAGATTCACTTTGGTCTCCGCCGCTAACACTGCCAGCGAGAGCGAACCTGTTGCCGTCTTGTCCACCGCGAAAGTCGGGTCGGGCGAGAAGCGGTAGTGAATTTCTTTTCCGATGATGAAGTCCTGATCCTTCACTTTCAGTGCGACGACCGGGGCTTCGTTGAGGGCACGCAGCGCCGGGGGCGCGAACGACAATGACATGAAAGCCGTGTTCGGTCCGACGGTGAGTGGAAAATCGGGTAAGCCCGTCAAAATGGTCGGCTGGACGAGTTCAATCAGGAATTCTTCCAGCACTGAGTTGTCGAGTTTGAGTTGTCCCTTCTGACGCTTGATGAAGGCAGAGCTGCGGGCGGTGATCAATTCGACCTCAAGGAAGTCTTTGTATTCGTTCAGCAGTCGCGTCATGCCGATGATGCGCGGCTTGCCAGTCTCACCAGTAGCGGTGAGTGCCGATTTCCAAGCGCGGTATCGCTCTCGCGCTTCCTCAAGCAAACGCACGTCTTGCGGTTCGCACTTCGGATTGCGAATGGCAGCTTCCAGTTTATCGAGATGAGGTGTGTTTGGCATAATCAGAGTTGCGGGTTACGATTGAACACGGGGGAAGGCTCAATGCCATCCGAATTTACAATGGCGTCGCGGATGTCGTCTCGGACTTCCCCGCTTGCCTCGTTTTCGCATTCTTCAAGCAGAGCGCGAGCTATATCTCGCGCCGGTCCGAGCGTGGGCTGCGCATTGACCCGACGGAACAACAGCACGTCCTCATAGATGGATGCACCGAAGCGGTTCGTAAAGCAACGCTCGAAGCTGCCTTCCTGATCGAAACAACCGAGACTCGCCGCGATGTCGGCCACCAACCGCGAATTTCGGATGGCCACTCCGCGCACGTTGGATTCCCGGCCAACAACCAACACAAGCTGGCCGCGTGCCTTCAGGCTCAGAGCAAAACTTTCCAGACCCGCCTCCATGTCGAGGGCATACTGAATCACCGTCCGAAACCGGTTTCCGCGATTCTTCCGATTCGAGCCAATTTCGCTGGCGGCGACGTGCAGCAAGTCGAAGCCGAGCAATTCCAGAATGGCCCGGTGGTTCTGGTGGTAGTTGAAGACATTGATGTAGGGCGGACTTGTCACGATGAGTTCCGCTTCGGCGCGAACGTAGCGATGGACGAGCCGGGCATCACAGAGCGAAGCCTCCAGCGTCGCCGTGGAATCTGTGAGAGCGAGCAGATGCCGCTTAACGCGCCCAAGCGCCGTGAAAACCGCCTGATTGAGATTTGGCAGACGGCAGCCCTCTGCCTCAAACAACGTGAGCAATGCCAGCAACGTCTCCGACTTGCTCTCCGTCCGCGAGAAAACCTCGCGGCCCAAGTCCAGGAGATTGGAAGCCCGTCCGCGATAATCCTCCACCGGATTGAACAGCGGCAAATCCACGAACCCCGAAGTCGCGGCTCGGAGAAGTCGCTCGACACGGTTCGCCAAAGCCATCCGCTCATCATGCGACAGTCTGGAGAGCGTGAAGAACCGCGACATCGCATAAGCCGCCGGATTGATTTCAAAGCCGTGAGCCGCACGATTCCTTGCCGCGCACTCTTGAAGCACCGTGCCGCTGCCGCAGAACGGGTCAACCACCAATCCTGTTCCCTCATTGGCCTCGTCCAGCAGATACGCGACGAACTCCGGCGTGAACTGCCCGCGCCAGCCGAAGATGTTGCTCCGCGTCTTGTTGATGACATCCAGCTTTTGGCGGTCGAGGGTTTTCATTCCTTGGGAATTGAGTTCGGCTGATTGAGCCTGTCAGTTGCCGATCTGCTTTTTGTAGGCTTCCGATTCCAGCAGCGTGCCAACAATCTTGTGGATAAAGTCGAGGCTAACAGCGGCATGGTAATGATTGCTTTCACCAGGGACGGGAATGCCCATAAATGCTGATTGAGAGAGCCCGCCCTCTCCTCGCGGGTTGTAAATCACGATGTCCAGCTTGGGAACGAGGAAGAAAAAACTGTCCGGAAGAACAACATACTTCAGCAAATCGGATTTCTGCGTCGTGCGGATTGCGTCGGCACGAGCCTTGTTCTCAGGTGTATTGGAGTAGAAATACACGTAGCGAATGTTCTTCTGCAAATTGCGGCTGACGACTTTCATGAATGGGCCACCCTGTGAGTCATCAAGCAAATCGGAAGTGATCAACCAAATCTCCTTAGCCTTTACGTTTCGCTCGTAGGAAACCAACTGGGCTGCGTCAAGAAGCCAGCCTTGCTGAGTCTGGATGTGTTTAAGGACTAAATCGGATTTGAGTTCCTCAAGCATTCCGATGAGCGGGCGACGAACCCACCAAACGACGATGCCATACAAGCCAAGCACCAAGATGATCGCGCAGACGACACCTTTCCACCCGATGCTCGGCGCTGACTGCATTTCGCTCAACGCGAAGCTGACCACAATCGTTAGCAGCGGAATAATAACGGCGACCCAGACGTTTTCCGTCAGCGACGATTTCCATCCTTTTTCGGGTGTATCACTCATGATCTGCAATGACCGCTGTCTTGCTTTCCCGCACATGAGGCAGAACATAGACGCCGTTGTTGGACGTTTGCCCAAGCGAGACGAAACCTTCCTTTCTTGCTAACCGCATGCCCGCCTCTGAAATGGGGCAAGTAAAAACTGGTGCTGGCCGCTCACCTAGCGTCCGGAAAAAATCCCGAATCAAGGATAGCCGGGCAAGCGTAGGGGCGTGCTGCACTGTGGCAATGACTTCGAGGTAGTATCCAACGACACGGTTTCCAAAACGCTTCCCAAGTCCGTTGAGGTCCATCTCTTGCACGGAATGAGAAAAATTTGTCTGAACCTGCGAAACACCCGCGTCGGTTAGAGGAAACAAAACAGAATAGCCCAAAAGTTCATCTCCCTTCGCTACGACGCGAAACGCCTTGGGGCAGTGTTGGAAAAGCTGGTCGATTTTGCCCGACTTGAACAGCGGTCCAGAGTTTCCGAAAATCTCAGCTTCAAGTTTTACGATAGATTCCAAATCACCGGGATAGGCATAACGCACGGTTGGCCGAAAGTATCCTGTCCCCGACGGCGCACTCGGCAAATAATCGCCAACGGCCTCCTTTTGGATGCGCTGGATGTAGAGTTGGTCAACATCGTGATCCTTGAGCGTGCCGCACGACAGCGGGCAGCCGCCCCCACACTTGTCTAGGAGGTCGCAAACTTTGCATTCGGCTGGCAGGTAGGCTTTGGAGCGGAAGGATTGAAGAACAGGGTGGTTCAGCCACGTATCCTGAACGTTGCCATCCCAAATCGTTCCCAGCCTGTAGTGATCGTCAGCCCCACATCGATTCAGTTGGCCGGTGCTGTTAATCGAACCTCGGGTATATCCCCATTGACACTTGGCAAGATACTTGTGGTATTTCTCGTCAACGGTGCACCACGGAACGGGGTCTTCAAAATAAATCGGGATTCCAAATTCTGTCGCGACCCGGTCAATCTGCGCCATCAGTCTTTCCACATCGTTCAGATTCAAACCGAATTTGAAATCTCCGGTTGCACCACCGGACGGGATGATGCGTTGTATCATCAGGCTGCGGACTGGAATCTGAAACTCGCTTTGAACGCGCGACACAATCCCGTAAATCTGGTCAAGGTTCTGTGGCATAGCGTTGGCGCACACGCCCACTTTCTTGGCACACGCCGCGACCCGTTGAGAATTGGAAATCAACTTGGCAAAACTGCCCGGCTGTCGGGTGATTGCGTCATGGTTGTTTGCATCCTCGCCGAGTATTGTGGCTTCACAGGAATCAATAAGGCCAACGGCACGGGCAAATTCGGAGTCCGGCTTAATACTCCAACTGTTGCTCAGAACAACCGTTCCCAAACCAAGGGACTTGGCGACTTCCAAGGGATTCGATGAAATTCGAGTGAACTACCGGGTCTCCCCCAACGAACAAAACTTCTGTCACTCCATCTGCCGCAAGTTTGCCGAGTATGCGCTTGATTTCAGGGAGTGGGGTTGGCGTTGCCTTTTCAAACAGCGGATCGGCTGAGTAACAAAACGAACACTTCGCCGCCCATCGGGTGCTAAAGTGTAGCGCAACAAGATCGAGATGGACGCGGTCGGTGTTCATAAAACCTCATAGGCCGTTGTATTCCGGATTGCTTGGCGTGAGAACGAGCGAGCGAACGTGCGAGAATTCTTGGCCCAGAATGAACTCAATGGCCTTAGCTAAATCTTTCGGATTGATTGCGCTCTTTCCTTTTGCTTTCAAAAAAGCCTCGTCTGTCGTCCCGTAGTCAATGTCGGCGGCGACAATACCGGGGCACAGGTTCGTGGTTTTGATTCCGAACTTGGCGACTTCCGTTTGCAATGCAGCGCCCAATCCATGCACCGCATACTTGGCCGAAATGTAAGCCGAAGGGCCTGTCATCACGTTGTGCATCGGGAATCCCCAATCGGCGACGATGTTGACGATGTTCCCGGCTTTGTTTCGCTTGAGAAATGGAATTGTTTGGCGGATCACGTCTGCCGTTCCTGCCAGACTGACCTGGAAGAATTCAGCGAGAGCTTCCCCATTCGTTCCAACAAGCTCGCTCTCCAGTTTGCCGAATGCATTGTTGATGAGCACGTCGAGCGTTTTGGTTTTCGCTGACAGCTCTTCAAACATCTTGGAGATGCTCCGCGTCTCAGCCAGATCACAACGAAGCAGCACAACGTCAGCCGAACCGAGCTTTCTTGCGAGAGCGTCGAGTTTCTTTTGATCGCGACCGTGCAGAAAAAGGGCGAAACCAAGCTGGGCGAAGTGCTGAGCCAAATACGTTCCGATTGGCGAGGTCGCGCCGGTGAGCAGCATTTTCTTTTTCATGTTCATTTTCATAGGTTCAAAAAATTATGCGGCGAGTCTAGCCGCAATAGCCAGCACAAACAATTACGCAGACGCGGCTAAATTGTAGCGAGTTCGACCTTGAAACAGCCTTCTTCACGCCTTCGCGTAAAGCTCGCTGCCCTTCACGGTGAACTCGCGGGATTTTTCTTCCATCCCCTTTTTCAACGGCTCTTCCTCGGCGATGCTCGACTCCGCCGCATATTTCCGCACGTCCTCGGTAATTTTCATGGAACAGAAATGTGGGCCGCCCGTGCCATCTTTTTCATGTCAGGAAGCCACGGCTTTGCGGCGGTGAGCAACGCCGTTTCCGCGAGCGCGGCGATGATGGCGGCGGGCTTTGTCCATTTCGGCGATGAGGCGCGCTTCCATCAAGGCGCGCGGCGAGGCAAACGCAATGGTGTGGGTGCGCTCGTATTCCAAGATGCCATCCCACCACTCTTCTGCCGTCAGCTTCTTTTTCATGTCAGCAAGAATGCGCCCGCTTAATGATTTTCGCAAGTGAGTTCTTCTGTTTTTCCAGGTGATACTTTTGGATGCTGCGCATCGTTTCGCGGCGGATGATAAACAAATCCTTCACCGGACGAATTTGCAGCACTTTTTCGTAGAACGGAGCGGAACTGGTAGTGTCGGCGCTTGCCAACTTACGGTTCTGACGATGTCTCACGGCTGACGGCCTTCGCTTTCTTTAACAGTCCACAAGAATCACGAAATTTGGCAACGGTTCACGTCATTCCCGCGACCTGATGACTGAAAAGTGCAAGCCTGGCGCGATTCGTGCATTGCTGCATCAGCATCACGCGGTTAGGCTTTGCCCCGAAAAAGACGTAAAGGATCGTTCGTTCGTGGGGAGCTTTTGACGATGACCTTCCAGATGAAATTCGCGGCAGATGTCTCATCAGAAAGACAGGCAAGATCCGCTGGATCATCAGCTCGAACCTTGCCCCGATCCTGGTCATTCACGTTGATCGAGTTGCTCGTGGTGGTCGCGATCATTTCGATTCTGGCGGCGCTACTGCTGCCCGCGCTGAAAAGAGCCAAGGAATCCGCCAAACGGGTGCAGTGCATGAACAACCTCAAGCAGATCGGAATCTCCTGCATGTTGTACGCCGGCGATAACGACGACTGGTTTCCGCCGACCGGCAACTACACCCAGCCGGCCAAGGACATTTCGTTCTTCATCAACCCATCGCTCTATCCGCAGTTTGCGCAGGCCAACAGCCGCGCCTACTGGGAGATCTACCGATGTCCGAGCACGCGCATGAACCTCACATCTTCGCAGGGTTGGATTTCCTATCTCTACTTCGGCGGCCAGGGCAACTGGCTCAACGTGACCGCGTGGTATGGATGGAACACGAGTCGGTTCGACAACGGATTCCAGCCCACGCCGAGATTGACAATATGCAACAGACCTGCGGAGACGCCGTTGCTGATGGATTGCGCCGTCTCTCCGTGTGTTGATCCCGCGTGGCCGTCGAGCTACGTGGCGCCCATCTTGAATCACACCACGGACGGTGTGCGCGCTGATGGAGAGAACATCTTTTTTGTGGATGGTCATGCTGCGTGGGTGGCCGATCCTGCCGGCAAGTTGCGGCGTTACCAGGTCACCGCCACGGGTTTTCCGTACGTGTACTGGTGATTGCGATTCTTCCCTCGCTTGGCTAACATGATCTCATGAGTCGAGCTGCGCCACGAACGTCCAGACACCCATCGGCTGCAAGCTGCGTCCCCGACCTCGACGCGCTCGCGTTTCGGTTCGTGATCGCGGGCAGCGTCAAATGCGGACGCGGATGGCAGATGCCGCTCGAACGCCATCCGCAACATCGGTTGCTGGTCGTGCGGGGCGGCTCCGGCGAATTGCTGCTCGGCGACCACGCGCTCCCGTTGCGACGCGGCCACATCGTCTTCGGCCTGCCGGGGGAACGCTACGGCATCCGCCAGGACCAGCAAAAACGGCTGGTCTATTCGATCGTCCGTTTCGAGGTTTGCACGGCGGTCAGGAAACCGACCGCCCTGCCCCGCGCATTTCGTCCCAACCTCTACAGCAAGGTGAAATGCTTCCCGCTGCTGGAGGAATTGATGCTGCGCCTGACCAACGCCGTGCCAACCGTTCCCTGTTGGGCCAACGGCTTGAGCGCGTCCCTGTTTCGTTCCGCCCTCTGGCTCATTCGCGAAGATCACCACAGCGGCGACAACCTGCAGGCCTGGAACATCACGCACGAATCGCTGCGCCCCGCGCTTCACTACGAACCTCCGCCCGGCGAGCGCGAACCGAGCACGAAGGAGCTGGCGCGGCTTTGCGGCATGTCGTCCAGCACATTTACCCGGCGGATGCATGCGCGATTCGGGGCGTCACCGAAGAAAGTCTTGCTCCAAAAACGGATGGAACGCGCGAAAATTCTGCTGCTGGAATCTCCCTACAAGATTGATGCCATCGCCGCGGATCTCGGTTACAAGGAGCCTGGCCACTTCACGCGCCAGTTCAAGAAATGGGTCGGCGTCAGTCCTTCCGCCTTCCGCACTTCCGACCGCTGATTGGAAAGTGCCGGTGCTGAATGGAAAGGGCATGGAGGGGCGCCGTCAACCCGATCATATTCCCCATCATGAAACAGAGCATGATCGGGATTTGTCTTTTTCTGATCATAACGATTCCGTGCCCGGCGCAGGTGGGAGAAGGCGTGGATAAGGTCATGCCCGATGAAACCGCGCCCAAAATGGACAAGCCAAAAAGCAAGGCCATGCTCGCAAAGGAAGCACAGGCCGATTTTCTCAAGGATTGGTCCTTGCGGCTGCGCGTCGCGTCGCTCACGCCGTCGTTGCCGGTCGATATCGAGTGGAGGTGGGGTGGCGAGGGACTCGGCGGCGATGTGCATCGGGGTCTGTTGTGCGAGCAGCTTGAGATTGGCGCCTGGTCGCCCTCGGCTTCGTTCTCGACCTTCTCGAATACGATCCAGCGTCAGCTCATCCTCACGGTTGTCGCGCACGAGAATTACAACGCCCGTGGCAGCGCGCGCAGTCAAAAGGCGGCGGCCGAATTCAAGGATTGCGCGTTTGAGTTCGAGTTCAGCCACCAAGGCAAGGTGCTGCGACAGTTCACGGAAAAAGCGCCTGATGGCGCGACGGCCTCGGTCATAATTTTCGGTGAACGGCTGGCGGCGAGTCAGAAGCCGGATGAATCAGTCGCCAAGGAGGAGATCTGCGGCATCCTTGAATACGCAACGCGGCGGGCGGAAAAGATTGAGGTTGTGCCGTGGGCGAAAGGGCCGTTCCCGAAAAAATACATGATCGCGACAGACTTGAGCGGCTACGGCGTCGGCCGGGGTTACGGCATCCGAACTTGCGACAGGGCTGTGATGGAAACGGAATGTCGGACGCTGCGCCTTCTCGGCATCAACACCTTGCGCGCAGCGCCGGAATTTCTCCGCGACATGATAGATCAGCGCGTCGGTCTCGGCGCCCAATTCGCGCGTCGCGCGCTCAATCACACCATGGGACTTGGCTATCCAGCGCCGGTTGTTCAGCGCGATGATAAGACAAAGGAAATCCGCCGCGCACCCGAGGGCGCCGGGTGTGCGTTCCATCCCGGCATCCCCGGCGGCATCCAAACCAACCTGGTGAACGCGGCGGAGATCCTCAAGCGTCCGCTGGACGAAGTCTGGGCCATCACCGTGGACGAGATCGGCAATGTGTTCCATGGAGCGCCCAACGGAATGGGTCATTTTCTCGACTGTCCCTATTGTCTCGATGGGTTCCGGCAGTTCGCGCGTGAAAAAGGGCGCGCGCCGGCGGATTTTGGGAAGCAGGAATGGAGCGAGGTCAAGCCAATCAATTTCTGGGGCACGGACAAGCAACCTCCGTCGCCCGATCCGAATGGGTCGTGGCGGACAAACAAAGATGACGCGTTCGCGGTTTACCAAACGGCGCTCTTCATCAATGAGGCCAGCGCGCGCTTGTTCACGCCGCAACGTGATTTCTTCATCAAGGCCAACGCGGAAAAACGCAAAGCGCACGCCGCGGGCGACAAGGACAGCCCGGCGGCCAAGCGTCCTTACGTTTATAACTACGCGATGCGCGGTTGCACGTTTCTTCGCCAGTGGGGATCTCTCGACTTCTTCGATTTCTATCGCCACGCCGACAACGCATTTGTCTATGAAACATCCAACCGCGATCCGCGTATCTGGCATTGGGACAGTTATCTGAACGACGTCGGCCGCGTCGTGTGCGCCAAGCAGGGACTGAAGTTTGGCATCCTGGTCAAGCCCCACCGCGGCGCGCCAATCCAACGAATGCTCAGCGCCGTCGCTCGCAACGCGCGGATGATTTTCTGGTACACGTACGGCCCCGATTACAAAAAGGGCGACAGTTTCTCCGCAGACCCGGATCTCCTGGTGAAGGTGAGCAAGGGCGCAAACCTGCTCGGCAAGGCCGAGGACGTTCTCTATGACGCGTCTTGGGCGCAACCGCCACAGGTGGCGCTCGTGCGCACGCGCCAACCGCCCGCGGAAAACCCGGACGAGGCGGTGGCGGTGAGCGAAGATGCCAAGTGGATTTTCACGGCGTTGACGCACGCGCACGTTCCCGTGGATCCGCTCGACGAGACGACGTTGGAGCAGGAAGATTTCAGTCATTACAAACTCATCTATGCCATCGGCTCGACGATGACCAGGGCCGCCGCGAAGAAAGTCGCCGCGTGGGTGAAACAGGGCGGCAGTCTTTACACGAGCTGCCACGGACTCCGATTTGATGAATGGAATCGTCCCCTCGAACCCATGCGCGAGGTCCTCGGCCTGCAAAAACGCAATCCGGTCGAACTGTGGCAAAAAGTGGAAGTTGCGGGCGCCACCACGCTCAAACCGCTCCGTCCGCCACCCCCGGACGCGCCGCAGCCACAAAGGATCGCGGCAGGTTCGCTTTCCACGAACTCCTACGATCTGGCAATCGGACGCGAAGTTCTCGAACCCGCGTCGGACGCGGAAACGCTTGCATTCTTCAGTGACGGGAAACCGGCGGTGACACGCTCTGCGTACGGCAAAGGACAGGTGTATGTTGTCGGGTTCTTTGGCGGGTTGGAGTATGCCGCGTCGACCATGAAACTCGGCCCTGACAGGCAGCCCGACTATGACATGACGAAGAATTTCGATGACGGCAGGCGCAACTTCGTCGCCGCACCCGCGCTAAGCATCGTCAAACCGACGGTGGATGCGGGCCAACCAACGGTCGAGGGCGTTCTCATGCGAAATGCGTCCACGGGAAAACAAGCCGTGGTCTTGATCAACTGGACGTATCGCTCTCATGCGTTCGACAGAGCCGAAGGGAGGCGTCCGCCCAACGCCTATGTCCATATTGCGTTTGAAAATCTCGTCGTCACAATTCGAGGCGCGGGAGACGGGAAACGCGCGATCTCTGCGGAATCCGGTCAGGCGCTTTTGTTGAGCAATCTCGAGGATGGCATCAAAGTGACTCTGCCCAAATTGGAAGAAGGAGACGTGCTGTTGTTGGAGTAGGACGCGCATTTGACCGACACAGGCAGCAGGCGGACCTTTCGCTCATTCGACTATTTTTGGTGTTGGTTCATTTTCCGGTAAATGCCCGGTGACTCGCCTGCCAGCTTCCGAAACAGACGTGAAAAATATCCCGAATCGGGAATCCCCACCAGCCGGCCCACGTCTCCAACTGTTTTCGTGCTGGTGGCAAGCAATCGTTTGGCTTGCTCGATGCGGAAGCGGTTCAAATACTGGATGGGCGCCATCCCGACCTCGCGGCGGAATTTTCGCGCGAAATAGTGCAGGCTCAAACCAACCCGGCCAGCGATCTCCTTGAGGCCGATGCGATCCTGTCCGAATCGCGTCATGCACTCAATGGCGATTTGCACCCGTTCCGACAACTTTGCCTCGCAGCCGGGTTGCGGCGTGATATCCGCCTGACGGACGCGGGCGACAAACAACTCCGCCAGAATCGCCGCCAGGATCGCATGGGCCCTCGCCTCGTACGCGATGGGTTTGCGCGCCATCACCTCCCAAAGTTGGCGAAAGTGAGATTGGAAGCGATGGCGCGGGACTTGATCGAAGACAGGATTGCGGCATTGTTTGGCGACCGGACCATTGACGAATCCGGCGGTTACGAGACCTATAGGGTCTGGAGCGTGCCTGAGGTCAGCTTCGTGATGGACGGTCCGCTCTGGGTTTGGGCTTGGGACGAAGGCTGCTTTTTTGGCAGTACGATCAATTCAACTGATCCGAAGTATTATTACGCGTTTCGTCATCCGGGAAACAGGGCCAATGTGCTTTATTTTGATGGGCATGTTTCCTCTTACTCCGTTCGGGATTACACTGCGTCTGGATATGTCTGGAACTGGAAATATCCGTGAGTGCTGCCGAGCTGCGCGGACGGTTTTGCGGCATCTGAATCACCCTTCCCCAAGCGGTTCTTCCCTGATGCACATCGATTGGTCGTGACCAAGCGACAGGAAGAGACGAAAAGAAAAGCCTATGAAACCAACAGGACATCGCAAGCAGTTCAACATCGACGCCAATGTGTGGATGTACAAGTACCGGCCGCAAAGCGCGTTTTACCGGCCCTATGGCCAGCGCCTGACGGCCCAAGACATTCACCGGTATGTGGACATTCTGGCTGACAGCGGCGTGGACACTCTCACGGTCAATGGCCACTGCACCCAGTTCGCATACTATCCGAGCAGGACCGTTCCCACCGTCCTCGACCTCTACAAACGGGGCGACCGCTCTTTTTTCTACGGCCACGTTCTGGGCTGTGAAATGACGCCCGAACAGATCGAAAACTTCCTCGCGGAAAACACGCATCTGTTGGACGGTTACCTCGATCTGATGGAGGCGGGCGTGGACTGGCTGGCGGAGACCGCGAAGGCATGCCGGCGGCGGAAGATCAGCCCGTGGGTCTCCATCCGCATGAACGACGTGCATGGCGCCACCAAGTGCCCTGATGCCAGTTACATGAACTGCGATCTCTACAAGGACCCGGCGATGCGGTTGCAGCGCACGAAGTACAACATCCCGGGGTTCAATTACGAGAAACGGAAAGTGCGCAACTACGTCATGGCCGCGATCCGCGACATGGTGGATAACTACGATTTCGAAGGGCTGCAATTGGAATGGAATCGCCAGCCCCTGTGTTGCGAGCCGGACGCGTCGCAGGCGATGACCGACGTAATCACCAAATGGCACGCGGAGATTCGCCGTCTGACCGAGAAACAGGCCGGAAAAATCGGCAAACCCTATCCGCTCGGCATCAAGTACGTGGGATCGCTTGATCAGTTGCGAAGTATCGGGCTGGATCTTCGGGAAATGGCGAAGCGGGGCATCCTGGACTTCGTTTCCCCCACGAACGATTGGCAATCGAGTTGGGATATCCCCTGCGACGAGTTGCGCCGGGAATTTGGGCCGGATGTCGCCATCTACGGCGCCATCGAGTTTGCGCCAAACTATCTTCACGGCTATCTGCCGCACCAGAAGAAAGGCAACCCCGGACTTGGCGCTGCCCTTCCCATCAACTATCGGCTGACGCCTTATTGCCCGCCGATGTTGCGGGGCAACGCTGCGGCCAAGCTCGTGCTCGGCGTGGACGGCATCGAGGTTTACAACTTCCCCTGCGCCGATCAGGTGGGCCACTGGCCGTGGGAGGACGAGGATGGCTGCGCCCAATACCCGGCGCTTCAACACCTCGATGACATCGAGTTCCTCAGAGGCAAGCCGAAATGCTACACGCTGTCTTCTCAGAACGGCTACTACACGTTCCCGCCCTATGAAACGGTGGGGGCGTTTCCCACAACACTCGGACCCGGCGACCGTCGCGCCTGCCGGTTGCCGATGTGTTCGGAGCCGGTCGGGCGCCATCTCGAGTTCATCATTCAGGTCGTCGTGGAAAAGAAGGAAAACCTTCCGCCCATTGGCGTCTATCTCAACGGTTCATGGCCGAGGTTCGACGGGAAACCGGACGATCTTTTGCTTTTCCCGGTCGCCACCATGACCCGCCATACGCCAGACCATGTCGGCCTCGATTTCACATTTCCGCTCGCGAGCATCCGGGAAGGGTGGAACGAGATCGTGGTGATGAACGGCACGCCCAAGAACTGGTGGGCCGACCAGAAACAGGATGTCGCGATGATCGTCAGCCTGGAACTCGCAGTCAGAGGAAAACAGCAGGAACACCATGAGCAAAATTTTTGTTGAGACGTTCGAACAAAGTCCGCGCGGATGGATCGGATGGGAGGGCAAGGTGGGGGCAACCCGTGTGGAGGTTCGCGACGGCATGGCCGTCTCGCGAAGCCCGTGGTGGGTGGATTTCAATCACTGCCATCCCGGGGAAGGGTACCTGCATATCCTTTTCGCGCTGCACACCTGGCACGGACACAACTTTCCCAAGGCAATGCTCGATGTGGCCGGGCCGAATCCATATGTGGCCGGCGGATTTCCGACGAACCTGACCGACGCAAAAGTGACCGTTCGCATCAAAGGCGACGTCAACCTCAAGGGATCCCAATTGCTCTTCCACGCGCAGGGAAACGTGCCGCAGCCCGGTCGGCCGAAGAACTGGGTCAACCAGGTGCTCATCAAACAACCGATCCAGATCACGAAGGATTGGTCCGAGCAGACCGTGCAGCTCGTGCCCGACCAGAGCCAGTGGTTGAATCTCGGATCGCGCCACGATCGCACCGATATGTACGGCAAAGCGCCCATTGCCGATTTGCTGCGCGATGTGAACGGCGACATTATTTTCGTTCTCTTCCCGCTCGACGTCTGCCCGCTCAAACCAATCAATGGCGACCCGCACATCCTGCGCGCAGGATCCGATTACGAAGTGGAACGCGCGCGCCTGCCCGAAGGCTGTGTCATGCTTGATGAAGTGAGAATCGAATTTCCCTGAAACCGACTCCTGCTCTTAATCGTAATCTTGCCGCGAATGAGAAGGATTAAGATTGAGAATATGAAGAGTAAAACATGATGGATAAAACGGCCGAAATCGAACGCATCAAATTTACCGAGCACCTGATCGCCAGCGGATACAATTATGCCTGTGGGATCTCCGCGGGCGAAATTGATGGAGACGTGGACATGGACGTGGTCATGGCCTTGGGCATGGGCGCCGCGGAAAACAATCCGAAATATCATCAGGTCATCCTGGCCGATCTCAACGGCGACGGCCGATTGGACATCGTCGCCTGCGCCGAGCGCTGGAGCAACGAGGTCCGCTGGTGGCGCAACGAAGGGCGGGTTCTCAAATGAAAATGCGAACAAAGACCTACATTGAAACATTCGATGATGGCCCGGGTGGACATGATGAAGAACCAGCAAACTCGTGCCAGATCAACTACTTGAAGTCGGGAATGACAATTCCCCTCAGAATGATCCGCTGGCAAAAAATAAAAATCAACAGGGTGGGGACCGCCGCAATCACCAGGGATGCCATGATCAGACCGTTGGATGCGGTCTGCTGAAACTGGTAAAGGAAGACCATCATGGTCCACATTTCCGGGCTTTGGCAGGTGAGGAAGGCGAATGTGAACGCTCCGTATGCGCTCGAAAATGCCCCCAATGCAATGACCGCCAGGATCGGTTTGCACAACGGCAGGGAGATGTGCCAGAACATGTACAGTTCATTTGCGCCATCCATTCCAGCGGCTTCATAAAGTTCCGGGGGCAGGCTGTCGAAAAAACCTTTCAGAAGAAAGATCGAAAAGCCGGATGCCAGCCCCGGCAATACCAAGGCGCCAAAGGTGTTCAGCAGTCCCAGGTCACGCACCAGGAGGAAGTTCGGGATCATGGCCACTTCCACCGGAAAAGCCATGGTGGCCAGCAGGAAGACGAGGACCTTGCCGGAGTAATGCCACCGGAAACGGGACAGGGCGTAGGCGGCCAAGGGATTGACCGTGAGTGCTCCGCCGATGGCCAGGGTCACATAGATCATGGTGTTCAGGAGGGCGCGCCCGTGCGTGGCAATGTAGCCAAATGCCTCACTATAATTGGAAAAGACGTAACGAAGGCGCAGGACAACGGAATGGCGCATGGCATCCTCCCAATCCATCTCGGCGATGGGCAACTGCCTGATGTCCCCCCAGTCTTGATGAGAACAACCATGTGTCTCGTTCAATTTCTGGAGGTTGTCGCCATACGATTTCCTGAGGAATTCCTGCCACTGCGTCACAGGGTCTTCGATCCGGATGTGGGCAAGTGGTGCAGAAGTTTCGATGAATTCGATCCACGGCACGAGCTTTGACTGGGATGACGGTGTTGTCTCGGAAAAGGAATGCTCCCGGAGGCTGTAGTTCCTTGCCTTGAGATGGGCTTCATAGCTTGGGCGCGCCGCCGGATCGAGATGGTAGAACTGGATCGGGAGAAGTCGCCGGACAAAAAATTCAACCGGCCGTTGGCGGAGGGGGTCCGTCTCAAAACGGTCCAACGCCAGTTCCCCCTTGGCGATGAGCGGCAGGAGGCGTACCTGGGTAAAGTCCGCAAACCGGGCGCTATTCTTCAGGTTGAATCGATCGATGGTGCCGTAACGGCCGGCCAGGTAGTTTTGGAAGGCGTGGTCTGCCGTGATCAGGCTGATCCACTCCGGGTGGAGTTTTCTCATCTCGAGTGTGAATTCAAGCAAATCCCGGACATGGCGCGCATCCGACTGGAGTTGTGAATGAAGCAGGGGATTCAGCCCTCGCGTGTTCACATCCGTCCAATTCTGGTACGGATATCCATGGGCCGTGTTCAACCGGTCCAGCGTATCGTATTTCTTCTGTAGCCAGAAGATGTAATTCTGCCGCAACCAGAGCGGGGAAAATGTCTTCTGGGTCTGCCAGGAGAACGCCGGAAAGAAGAAGCGCTCGGAGCATTCCTCGCGGATGAATCGCTTCAAATCCTCCGCGCGCGCCGCGCGAATCCTTGCCGGCGCATCCCGCAACCAGGCGAATTCCTTCTCGCGAATCGTGCCGGGGGTCATGTTGCTCCTGCCGTAACGTTCTCCGAAAAGCAGACGCGCGTCCTTATCGGTGATGTACTTGGCGAACAGATGAAAATTGCTGTACAGGTAACGGTGGACCACACGAAATGCCTTCCAGTCATAGTCGGATGTCATGGAGTTGCCCACCATGAGAAGGAAGGGGTAAACCATTCCGCCCCCCCCGAGGGAGAGAAGCAGATAAACCACCGTCAACCAGATGCGGGGCATCAGAGACTTGCGTCCAACTGTGGCGAGGAGTGACATGGCAGATCAGCCGGTGGCTTTGCGAAACTTGATCTTGTTCAGGATGCGGATCTGGATCAGCGTGAACCCGATGAGGAGCGATCCCAATATCCACGCCTCGGCGGTGGCATAACCAAAGTTCAGGTACATAAACGACTTGAACCAGATATCCAGGCCCACCGTCATGGTGGCCTCCTGGGGCCCGCCTCCCGTCATAACAAAGATGTTTTGGGAGGCATGAAATGCTCCGATCACCGCGCCCACCAGGTTGATGATCAGCAGCGCATAGAGGTTGGGAAGCATCACATGCACAAGCTTGTGCCACGGACCCGCGCCATCGAGATCGGCCGCCTCGAAATACTCATCGGGGATTCCCTTCAGAGCAGCGAGATAGATGAGGCAGTTGGCGCCCACCCCTGCCCAGACGACTGGCGCCACCACGCAGATCATCGCCAAAGAAGGATCCTGCAGCCAGCGTTGCGGGGGGATGCCAAAGAAATGCAATATCTGGTTCAAGAGGCCCGTCGGTGACGGGTCGTAAAGGACCTGTTTCCACAGGAACATGACCACCAGCCCCGTGGTCACATGCGGCAGGTAGTAGATCGTCCTGAAAAAAACTTTGCCACGGGGAATCTCGTGGAGCATGACGGCCAGCGCCACCGGCGCAACGAAGCCGAAGCAAACGGAAAGCAGCACATAATATCCCGTTTGCAGCAGGTACTGATAGAACTTCGGCTCGAAAAATACGTCAACGAAGTGCTTGATGCCGACCCACTTCGAACCTCCCAGCAGCAGAACGTCCTGAAAAGCCATGACCGTCCCGCGCGCCACCGGGTAATAGCCCCAGACCAGGATGAAAATAACTGCCGGCAACAGAAAAAGCCAGATGCGGATGATGCGCCCCCAGCCGCGGTCATGTTCCACGGATTCCTGGGGCGAGGATTGCCCCTGTTCCTTGAATTGCCATTGGATGATCTTGCGGGCGCCGAGCAGCAAGATTGCGACGCCGATCAGGATAACCACCCAACCCACCCGTTCCTTCTTCCGCATTTCGGAGGCCGGTGGTTCGCCCAGGATGCGCTCGTTACATTCCTTGACGGTCGCCCGGATGATGGTGTCCACATCCGAATCCGGTGAAGCCAGTGCCTTTTCCAGCATCGCCCCGAACCGCTCGACCATGATGTGATAAAAGCCCTTTGCGTACGGTTCTACTTCCGTGTTGGCAGCCGCGCGAATCATGGCGTCGCGCAAGGAAGGCGACTGGCGTTCATAGGCATCCCGGAAGCCGAATTTCAACAGGAGATCCGGCTTGACCCATGAACCCACCCCCATTTCCACGAAGGTCTCCGTCCGGATGCGCAACGCTTTCTCATCCGTCATGAACTTCACGAATTTCCATGCGGCATCCAGCTTGCGAAGATCCTTTTGGAGGCCGGAATTGAGGCAATAATAACCGCCTGCCGTGAAGCTGACCGTTTCGCCGCCATCCACCGATGGGAATGGGGACAGATGCACCTTGGCAAGCTCCGGGAAACGGGGAACTTCCTGCATGGTCCCAATGGACATCACAAATTGGTCGCGAAACGGATCTTCACCTTGTTCTTGGCGTCGGACAACACCCTGATAGATTCGTCGAGTCCTTTCCTTGTCGTCCAGGTTGACTGCCAGCCCGCAAACCGGGCATGGAACCCGGTCCTTTCGCAACTGTTCGTCGGTGACGTCAAACTCAAGAAAAACGCCTTCCTTGAGATGCCGAGGGTCCTTACGGTTTTGGCAGCGGACCCACTTGCTGAACACCAGGCGCTTTTGGAAATTCAGGGCGGCGCGGCCCGCCTCGCTATCAATGGCCAACTGCCAGCGAAGAGGCGATTTTTCATCCACCTCGATTCCCTCCTGAAGAACCTTCTCTTGCTCCTGTTTGAACCGCGCCAGTTTTTTGTCATAGCGAGGCTGATCGGATATCCCGATACGGAACGCTTCGAAAGGCAGTTGACCGCGATTCCAAGGCGTCAGTGCGCTGCTGTTTCTTGTTTTTGCGTACGGTTTCAACACGTCGCCATGGGCGCTCCAGATGTACTGAAGCAGGTGCCAACCACCCTGTTGGGGGATGGCCAGGCTCATTCCGAAGATGCGTGGATCATCCGGGTTGGCGCCAGGCTCGCGCGCTGGGTCCCACGTGCAGGCCCGCGCCCATTGGTAGAGTTCCTCCCAGTTGGAAGGAGGGCGCAGCAGACCCTGGTTGGCCAGGATGTCGCTCCGGTAGAAAAGAACCATGGAATACTGCCATACGGGAATTCCCCAAAGATGGTTTCCGCCTGCCGCGTCGGGCAGGATGGCGGCTTCCCAGATGTTATGCGGCGACCAGATGCCGGTGTAGAGACCGGTTTGATAATCGGGGTCCTTCTGGAGCAGCGTTTCCAGAGGCAGGATGAACCCCTGGCTCACGTAGTCGCCCAGTTTGCGACCGTACAACTCGTACACATCCGGCGCCATCCCGCCGGCGATGGCGAGATATTCACTGCTTTCGCTGGCGACCCCTTCCACGTGGAGTTGACTGACCGCAGCCAGACGGATTTCCGGATGGGCTTTCCGAAATGCCTCATACACCCGCGCCTTGGAAGCCATGACGGGGTTTTCCGTTGAAATGGGCGGCAGTGTCCAAAGCCTCAGGATCACTGGTTCCTCGGCCATCAGACCGATGGCATTCAGGACAACCACCATCCAGGCAGTCAAAAAACCCCGCGCTGGAAGTCCCCATCCTGGCAACGGCGCGTCTATTGGCATAATCACAACTCCATTGTGGCTTGCCAATTCAAAAACACCGGCCGGCCTGTCTGGATCAGAGTGGGGCCTTTGCGATGTTTGTCGAAGATCCGTTTGACCTCTTGCATGATCCGGGAATACGGGCGATTCATTCCGACCATGAAAGGAACGGGATGGGCTTTCAGGATTCGGAGTATTTCGCGGGTATCATCCCAGCCCATGCTCATCGGCTTTTCCGTGAAGATCGCCTTGCCGCCTATCGCCGCCTCCCGAATCAAGGACACCCGCACATGGGGACTGGTCCCGATGATGATCAGATCCAGATCCTTGTCATTCGCCAGATCTGAAAACCGGGTGGTCACATAATCAGGTGAATAAACCATCCGTAATTCGTCCAGGACATCCTGTTTCAGGTCACACAAGGCCCGGATTTTGAACCCGGGTTCACCAGCAAGATTTGGGAGATGGTTTCCCCGGATGAATCCACCGCATCCCACGAAGCCAACCCGAAGGACCCGTTCAGATAGCGCAGCATGGTTTGGCGCCGGTCGCATGACACAGCCGAGTGGTTTAAACATGGATTTTTGTGAACATGGGAGGGCTGAGTTATATTCAGATTTTCTCGATCAACTCAGGCGGCACATCCAGGATTTCTGTCCGCCCTTTGCAGTTTTCCATGCGCGCCAGGAGCCGTTCGGCCAGGCGCTCCCCCAGTACTTTTGGATTCTGATACACCACGGCGATGTAACGCCACAACTGTGAAACGGGACCCGCTCCGGAAATCATTACGGGCACCACGCGTCGCAACAGATCAGGCTTCGTCCGGAGCAGCTCCACCAGGAAGAAGTCCGCCAGCGTGGTGTTGCTGAAGAAAAAACCGTCATAGTCGGCGATCCGTCCCGACGCCAGCCCGCGCCGCAGTCGCTCCAGCAGATCACCGGTGCTCTGAATCCGCCAAACCTGAACATCGTCCGCCGCTCGCGAACCGAAGCGCCGCATGAAGCCGCAAAATCGCTTTTCGCTCGTGGTTGGCTCGCTCTCCAGGTCGCTGATGTCGGCGGACACAACGGCGAGCACTTTTCGAACGCCCTTCTGCAATAGATATTCCGCCGCGGCGCTCCCCAGCGTCTCCGCCCGGTTCAGGACGGAATCAATCGCTGGATGCGCCCAGTCAAAAGCCACCACGGGGAGATCGCCCAGTTCCTCGCGAAGACGGCGCAGGTTTGCCTGCGGCGACGGAATCGGTCCCAAGACCAGCGCATCCACGGCGCGTTCCCGCAGTTGGTGCAACTCCTCCAGCAGCAGATTGAAGTCGTTGTAGTGGTTTCCCGTCAATGTCAGGTAACCCTTTTTCCGAAGCTGCGCCTGCAGGTGGGCCATAACCTCCGGGTAAAATATGCCCCGCAGATTGTTCACCAGAACCCCCGCCATCATGGACCGCCGCGTCCGCAGGCTCCGCGCCAAAAGATTTGGCCGATATGCCAGCCGGTCGGCGATTTTGCGGATTTTGGTCTCGAGGCGAACGCTCACCCGCTTTTCCCGGGCGAGACCGGTCAGGACCTGCGAAACAGTGGGGATGGAAGCATGGGCTGTCTTTGCGATGTCCGCCAGCGTTACATTTCGTCGTGCCATAAGTTTTCCCTGTCTCGCTCCATTCATCGTAACACCTCGTAGCAGAAGAGGTCGTCGTCGCGGATGGCGGCAAAGGTTACGCGCTCCTTCGAAGCGGAGATCGGTTTCACGCGATACAGACGTTTGCCGAGCCAGTTGACGGCGTAAATTTCCGGGTTTTCGGGCAACGGCAATTTGACTGTGACCTCGCTGTTCCAATGCGACCAAACGACAAGCGATTTTGCCGTCTGGAAGTCTCCGGTATCCCAGGGGAGCAAAGCGACCGAGTACTGCTTCTCGTTGCTGCGCGCTTCCAGCTTGCTCAAAGCGATTCTGCCATCTTTGCCTGCCAACTTGCCAAACCAAAGCTGTAGATCGGCGCGGTCGGCTCGGAACTCCACTTTGGCCGTGTCCATCACCATCGTGCGATCCCGGCTGCGCCAGACGCGATCAATCTCATTCTCCTCGAACGGCAGCGGATAACCCCATTTCTTCAGTGCCTGGTAAAGCTGGCGATCCAGCTCGGATGGGGCGGCATCCGGTTCGGCCGCCCAGTAATGATCGTCAGCCGTTGTCAGAAGGGGCAATTTTTTGTCCTTTGCGGTTTTCTTCGCCTTTTCTTCGTTGGCGCGCAGCAGACCCCATCGCGCCTGCTCAGCCTTGCTGTGGACCAGGTTGTAATCCGTCAAGTCCTCCGTGGTGGCAAAAAATTGGTCGTTCAGGAAATACTTCTGGCCGGGTTCAAACTTGATCCCATGGAGCGCAAACCATTTTTCCTTTGCCTTCGGATCCTTGCCCTCGCGATCGGAGTTCGAATGGCACCACAGGGCGGCATGTCTTGCCTTGCGGTAATCCCCGTACGGTCCATGGCCGCAGTGGATCACCACCCGGTCGGTTGGTCCATCATACGTGTCTTGGAACGCGAAATCTTCCACGCCAATCTGATACATGAGCCAGTTCTCGAACGCCCAGTTGCTCATCTTCCGTTCCGGTCCCCCAACAAAGGCATCGTTGCGCGGGAACCCGATTATGAGCCGCTGGTCCTCTTCCTCAATTCGCGAGCGTTGCATGATCCACTGGGACACCTGGAAGACGCCGCGCCGCGGCCGGTCGCTCAAGGGATGAATGTAGTTGTGGCCGGGAAGCGAATAGATCGGATCGCTGACAGGATACTTGATCGGCTCCATCTTGTGATGTGCGTAGGCGTCGAAGCCATGTGTGCGACCGAGAAGGGCTGCCAGCAGGCAGTACTCGTAAGCGTGGGGCCCCTGGTTGTTCCAGAAGCTCCATTCGTAGGCGACCATCGGACGTCCCAGGATCCGTCCGTATGCTGTGAAGCGCTTGAGGTTCTTCACACGACTTGTCAACTGGTCGCCATTGTCCCAATCCAGGTAGGCGGCTGCGATGGCCAGGTCGAGCGGAGATTCCATGTTGGCCACGTGATTTGGAGGCTGGACAACGTGAAACGTGTCGCCATTCCAGCCGATGGCACACTTCAGGCCAATCTCTTCTCTGAGAAACTTCGCCATGTCGGTTGCCCAGTCTTTCTGCGCCTGGCAGGTGAATTCCATGGCGTCCCCGACACGGGGATCCGTCAGCCGTGAAGCAGTGTCCTCTTCATACTTGTCCTGACCGCGATAAAAGGTCGGAATGAGAATGGTGTTTTTCGCGGGATCCTCCCACGGGAAGAGCAGGTCCTCCGCCCAGGCATCCGCCAGTTTGACCCGGTCCACGTACTTTTGCAGAAGGAATGCGTTGAATTGCTGGCGCAACTGGGCGGTTTCCTCGGATGTTCCCAGGTTGTTAAAGTCAAACGGGTATGCCTTCTTGGCCACCTTGGCATTGAACTCGATCGCATCCGTTACGCGGGGATTGTACCTGGCTGGCAGACCGTATTGGCGGCCGTTCAGGTACCAGCGGGGCGTGGCGAATGCATCATGCTGGCCGGTGCCGCCATACGTGGTGCGCGCGCCGCGGTAATTGCTCGGAAGCAGGACGTTGTTTTTGGCCGGATCCTCGTGTGGGAACAGCGGGTGTTTTTCCCAGGCCTTGGCCAGGTTGTCACGATTGCCATACTTCTTCAGCAGAAACTTGTTGAATTCCGTCCGCCATTCGGAGGAGCTTTCCGTCGCATCCAGGCGGTTGAAATCAAATCGCCGTTCGTTCAAGCCCGTTTCATTTGAAAGCTCGAAGCCGATGATGGTGGGATCATCCTTGATGGCCTTGCCGCCTTTGTAGGGGTTGGGCGCCGTGAGGGCGGTGCGCAGGGCGTTCTTCCAAGCCTTGCGCGACTCCTGGTTGATCCAGAAATGCGTGGACTGCTGTCCGTGCTTCTTCAATTCCGGCGGTTCCTTTCCCCTTTCGATCCCATAGATGCCATCAAGGTATCCCCATCCACTGCCGGAGATGAGAAAGTAAATCCCCTTCTCGCCCAGCTTGGCGATGAGGTAATGATACTTGTCGAGCTGTTCCTTGTTGATTTCGCCTGTGGCGGGATTGGCGACCATCTCCTCAAACGCGATGCTGCGCTGCAGGTTGAGCCCGTTCTCGGCATAGATTTCCGCGTATACATCCGAATAACTCTTGGCAACAATATGATTTTCGTGTCCACCCCAGAAAAAAATGGGTTTGCCGTCGCGGATGAATCTCCCGTCCTTCACCGTCACAAATCCGTGCCGGGCCGTGGGACCGTCGAGCAAATCGCTCATCCGTACGCGGCTGTCCGTAAATGTCCATTGCGAGAAATCAACGATGGCCTCATCCACCAGGTCCTTTCCCTTGGTTACCGTGATGCGCGTCTTCGGGAGGATGACGGGAGAGGCGTCACTGAAAAGCGCCCTGGTGTCGAACAGTTTCCAAACCTTGCCGGTCACGGGCTTTCCTTCCGGATCGGTGAATGTCACTTGGAGATTCTCGGCCGCGGGGACTGGTTTTCCCTCTTTGTTCAGGATCAGGATGCCGGCCCAATCGGCACACCGGGGCGCCACCCGGAAGCTCAACTCACCTTTCATCCCCTTGAAAACCCGTTCTGTCACCAGAGCCGAGTAATATTTTCCTTTCAGCTCCTCGCTTTCTTTGTTGGGGCGATCATCCGCGTTGGTCGCGCTGTAGGCCGTGTCCTCAATGCGCCACGGGCCGAGGGTGGTCATCTCGGCATCCGCCGCCTTCAACCCGCAGGAATACGGGGCAAGAAGGAATATCAGTACAACCGATTGGGCAAGCCGTTCTTCGCGATTCATGCGGTGAACATGACGACGGTTTCCCGGTCTGTCAAGCCCTTTGCAAAAACGATTGGGCTTGACGAAACGCCTGTCGGTTGTCATCTTGGAACCATCATCAAAAATCAATGGTCATGAACTTCCCAGGCGCTCCCCATCCCAAGCGCACCAGGGGCAGCTACCCCGGATATTTCACACTCCTCACGGCGGACGCCCCTTGCCCGTTGTGCGGGAACTTCCTGCGATTTCCACAATGGGCGGAGCGTCTCGCGTGCCCGGAATGTCAATCCGCGTGGATCCGACCCGTCTCGTCCAACCGTCGGCTGGTCTTCCGAGCCGGTCGTGTGAATTTCGGCCTCGGCAGGCGTTGGGTGGGACCGGTCTGGCGCCCGAAGTATCCGTTCCAGCATGCGCTGTTTCATGAACCCGAGGTGCGATCGCTGACATCACGGCATTCTTGGCTCAAGAGGATTGGCGGTCGTTCCCTCTGGAGACAGCAGTTGAAGCTAATGCAGCGGCTTCGATGCGACATCTTCCCGACGCGTGCTTCCACCGCTGAATTAAAACGGTTGGACCTCTGGACCATTTGCCGGACAAACACCCACTGGTTTTGCACCCATTTCGCATATCTCTACGTCCTGTTCGCCGTGGCCAAGGGCTGGACGGCGCGCATCCTGAACATCGGCCGCGACAATCCGCAGGACACGCACGGGCACATGGTCTGCGAAGTCTGGAACGACGAGTTGCAGAAATGGATCGTCGTGGATCCGCTATACGCAGCGTGGTTCTCCTGTCGAGCCAAACCTGACGAGCCACTGAGCTACATGGAGATCCGAGCGGACTGGCTGGTCCATCGGGGCAGGAACGTGCGCGCGCACTTCTGTGTCGAAGATTGGCGGAAGAACATTTTCTGCTCCGAGCGCAGCATCCCCGCCGTCGAGCACAACGGAGGCGAGCGAGAGCTGCATCCCGACATGTACTTCTGGGGCGTGGCGTACCTGACCAATCGCTTCCTGACCGATGCGTATGCGGACCGTCATCACTTGGTTCTCATGTGGCGGGATTCCTGGAACGATGGACGGTTGTGGCTTCATCAGAACAAACCGGTCAGCTATCACTTGGAGCGGCGGCTGGTGACAACCGGCCATCCCATGGATTTCCATCCACCGCTCAACAACGTGGCCATCTGGATCCGGTGTTCAGCCAAGGCGGCCATCGTCCACTTGAAGACCTTGACCCCAAACTTTTCGCATTTCGAGATGAAGCGTATGGGACAATGGAGGCGTATCCCTGCGGAGTTCGTCCTGCCACGGAAGAAAGGCCGGTTCTGCTGGCAGTTTTGCTCCGTCAACCAATTCGGCGGGGCCGGCAAGCGATCGGTTCTGAAAGGAACCTCATTTTCCTAATCCTGAAGGAACTTGCCGGGCAACCCTCGCATCCCCATTGACAACATGAAAACTGTCGCATCCCAAACAAGGAAAACGGTCCTTCGGGTTGCGACAGGGTGAACCTCTTTCCCCCCAAGCATGGGTCAAAACCCAATCCAGGAGAATAAAATGAACAAAAAAACCTATCCCCTCCAAGTCAAGGAGATCATTGATCCTAAAACCAAAGCGCGCGTCCGGGTGTATGTGGCCGAGCAAGGCGACGACCAGGTGTTTTATTACCACGGCTACTCCATCACGGCGGACAACCGGTTTCTGATCTTCTGGTCATCCGTCAGTGGCAGCTACCAGATTCATGCGATTGATTTGACCGCTTCCAAGCCGGAAAGCATCCAGTTGACCGAGGCGGCGACGTTCAATTCCGACCAGCCGACGGTGGATCGAATCCGCAATGTCGTCTATTACGCCCAGGGAAATCAGATCATGATGCTGAACCTGGGCACCGGCGATTCCGATTGGATTTTCGAGAAACCGAAGGAGTGCGAATTCACCAGCTTTGCATCCGATGGCAAACAGCTGCTCTTTTCCTATTACGAACCGATCCCGCATCCACGCATCAAACCCAAGGCATCTCAGACGAAGTTTTCGATGAGGAACGCGCTCTATGGCCACCCCCGAAGTTTTATTTTTGCAATCGATGTGGAAACCTTGAATGCCGATCATGTTTATGGCGAGATGGCTTACCTCGGACACGTTCACCCCATCTTTGGCCATCCGGATTTCTGCTGTTACGCAAACCAGAGCCTGCCCCGGCGCCAGCAGGAACTCCATGTGGTCCCGATCGCATTCACCGAGGCCAAGACGCCGCTTCAGCTGTTCACCGGGATGGGGCTGAATTATGTGGGGCATTCCTGGAGCACCGAGGATGGGTGGGTGGCCTGCCAGATGTGCGAATACCTCAACGTTGACCGCTGGAACCGTTACACCGACACGGTGATGTACAACGCCATTGGCCGGCTGGATGGAACCGGCGTGCGTCGCGCTCGTTTCATCGGCGAAAACAAGCCGCTTCATTGTCATGCCGCGCGGGCGGATTCCTGGTGGGTGGGCGACACGATGCCCCTGCCCGGCAATGACATGGATTTCTCCACCATGGTCCTGATGAAAAATCATTGGGAAAGCCAGGAAATGACCATGCAACCGCTTTTCCAGCACAACCATGATCACAAGCGGCCATTTCATGTCCATCCCTGCATCACGCGGGATGAAACGAAGGTCATCTTCTCGGCCAAGGCCTTTGGCAGGAATTGCGTGCAAATCCTGGATCTTCAGGGCTTCCTCGCGGACCAGCGGCTTGAAATGAGAGATTGAAGAAATGACAGCCTGACGGGACGGCAACATCATTTGCCATTAGAACCATATGAAGACGAAATCCCTGCCATGGTGGAAAACAGACGGCATCATTTGCGCGGGAGGTTGGCATCCGCTGGCGGGACGCCTTCGCGCCGGCAATCAAACGGAAGCGGCTGAACAGGATTTTGCCTGGGAGTATTCGGAGGCACACATCCGCCGGCTCAAGCAACTGGGAATCACTTTGTTGATTGGCCAGTTTGACCGGGGATTGGGCGACCAGGACCAGGCGAAAGCCCAAAAGCTTGCCGGTCTGCAGGCCAGGCTCTGTCATCGGCATGGACTGCGCCACGGGGTTTATCTGGCCAATACGATCTATTTTGAATCCATGCTCAAAGAGCATCCCGAATGCGAGGAGTGGGCTGCAAAAACGCATGACCACCACTTTGTGCATTACGGAGGGGAGCAGACGTGGCGATGGGTGGCCTGCTTTAATTCGCCCGGCTGGCGCGTCCGGATGAAACGCCAGATCGAAAAGGCGATCCGCGAGGTTGGAACGGACTGGCTGCATTTTGACAACCTTGCCGTGTGGCCCGAGCCGGACAGTTGCCATTGCCCGTTCTGCCAGGAGGCTTTCCGTCGTTTTCTGCGGGAACGGTATCCTACGCCGGCGAGCCGGCGACGACGCTTCGGGTTTACCGGTTTTGACACCTTTCACGCGCCGAATTTTTACATGCGCTTCGCTCCTCCCTGGGATCTGGATCGCATCAACAATCCCCTGATGCAGGAGTGGATCCTGTTCCGGTGCTGGACGGTGACCGATTATATCCGTGAGATGGTTGAATATGCCCGGGAGTTGAAACCGGATATCAGAACTCCTGACATAGGGTGACTGGTTTCCCTCTGAAAATCAAGTTTTCTTGCCTGTGGGGGTGCGAACCCAAAACTGTCCGCTTTTTTGGCCGTC
>JACQHZ010000298.1 GCA_016198745.1 Verrucomicrobiota bacterium | reverse complement strand
GAGAAATCTTCTCCGGAAAACAAGATTCCAAAGGTTAGTAGTGCAGAGCCTTTGTGAATTTTGCGCCTCTTTGCGGCATCACATTTTTTTGACGGTTCGGTAACGGGCCATGGACTCCGTGATCCATGGTCGTGACCTTCGGGAATTGGCTTTTCATGCCCCGGCGGCCTGTTACGATGCTTGTCTTGACGGAGAAGCAAACTCTTGCGTCAAATTAGTCCCCCACCCTTTTCTGATGTCAACGGACCTGCATCCCCTGATCCTTCAAAAGCTGGATGAGTTTGCCTGTCGCAGGCGACGGCTCATTGTCCGTCGGGGTGTCTGCGCCGGGCTGATCGCTCTCCTGGGCGTCATGACCATCGTTGCGGTCGTGGACCGGTTTGTGCTGTTGAGCGATTCTGTCCGCTGGTTTCTCAGCGCGGCCGGCTATCTCGCGGCGCTCCTTGGGATTTGGTTCACATGCGTCCGTCTTCTCCGCGCGGAACCGGACCGGACGCGACTGGCCCGGCTTCTCGAACTGGCCCAACCCGAACTGCGCGAGGACCTTCTCTCCGCCGTCGAGTTGGGAAATCCCTGCGCGCAAAACGAATGGGAATCCGAATTGTTCCGGAAACTTCTCCAGGAGGATGTCGCCGGACGAATACGGGAATTGCCGATCCCGGAAGTGTTGCCCTGGCGTCTCATCCAGCGGTGGACGCGGGCGGCTGCCGCAACCATGGTCTTCTGCGTCTTCCTGTTCATCGTGCCCGGGTTTCACTATGGTCACCTGATGCTGAGGGCGCTTTTCCCCATGGCCAATCTCGAGCGGATCTCCAGCGTCCGGGTGGAGGTTCGCGAGCCAGCCACACCCCGCCACGTTTCTCCGCAGGGCGACGATATTGCCGTTGTGGTCGCTGTCTCGGGACCGGAGCCGGTTTCCGTTGTTCTTGAAACATTCCAAGCGGGCGATTCTCCCCAGCGCACGCTGATGAAATCGTTCGGACCGCGCGAGTACACTGCCAGCATCGCCTTGGGCCGCAAACCGGTGCGCTACCGCATCCTCGCCGGCGACGCGGTGACTCAAAAGTTTCTTCTGGAATCCCGTCCGCGCCCGCATGTCCGGAAATTCGAAAAGACCTACCATTACCCCGCCTATACCGGTTTGAGCGACCGTCCGGTGACCGAGGACCATGGCAACGTGGCCGCAATCGAGGGAACCGAAGTCCGCCTGATGCTGGAGGTGGACCAGCCCGTGCGCGAGGGTGAACTCCGGATCGAGCAGAAGGGGGAGCAGACGCGCACGCGGCTGAAACTTCTGGACGCGAAAGACGCCCATGACCCCTGCCGCGTTCAAGCGCGATTGCCCATCCTGGTCTCGGGCAATTACCGCGTTCACCTGGTCAGCCTTGAAACCTCATTCGAAAACAAGTTCAGCCCGCAGTACGAAATCAAGGCACTGGCCGACCTGATCCCGCAGGTCGAAATCGAAAAACCGCGGGAAGACCTTGTTCTTCCTCCCGATGAGCTTGTCACGCTGCAAGGCAACGCAAAGGACGACCTGGCCCTCGCCTCGGTGGTTCAAATGGTGCGGGTGAACGACGGCGATTGGAGCGAGGTGCTCCTCAAGGAAAAACCGGGCAAGGAAACCCATGTCGTGCGCGATTGGGATATCGCGGAACTCAAGTTGAACCACGGCGATCATGTCACCACCAAGCTGGTCGCCACCGACCTGAAGGGCAACAAGGGCGAATCCGCGCCCGTTCATATTTTCATCGGTTCGGCCGGTTTCGATCCCCAACATCTCAAAGCCCTGGAGGCGCGGCGCCGCGTTCAGCAGTCGCTGGGAGATCTTCAGAAGACCACCCAGGAACTCGAACATCGTGTCACGGAAGCTCTTGCGAAAACCAGCCAGGCGGGGACCGACGAATTGCTGCGCAAACAGGCCGCTCTGAGCGTCATGGCCCCAGCGGATGAAGTCGAGCACGAGGCGAAAAGGGCTCTTGAAGAGGTGAAGGCCAACATCCAGTCTGTCTCATCGGAACGGGATGCCTCCGATCTTGCCCTGGTGGGAAGATTGCTGAGCGCGCTTCAGCGCGAGCAGGTTGCCCTGATCAACGCCGAAGCCGGTCGCGCCGCAGAAGCCAAGAACCCGAAAATTGCCCAGGAACATCTGAAACGCGCCGCCGACTCCGTGGCCAAGGCTTCTTCCCTGGCAAAGAACGCCAACGAAACATTCCGCGACCTGCTTGCCCTGGAGGAAGCTTCCGTCGCCGTGCGGGACCTCGCGCAACTCGTCCGTGAACAGGCGCAGATCATCAAGGAGACCACCGAACAAGCGGCCACCCATCCCCAAGCTTGGGACCGGATGGCCCGGCGGGAAAACACGTTGACCCGCGAAGCCAAACTTGTCGAGGACACGCTGCAGGCGCTCGCTGCCCACAGCCCACCCGCCCTCGCCGGCCCCGTGGCCCAGAACCAACAGGCCCTGCAAACCGCCCGGGCCGTTCTCGAAAAAACAGCGGCCGAAAAAACTCAAGGCCCCACCCTCTCTCAACCCGCCTCCCAATTCCAAAAGACACTGGAAACCGCGCACGGCCAGTTGAGCAACCTCCAGAAAGAGCTTGCCCAAAAAACCAACCAGACGCGGCAACTCCTCGCTCGCGAAGCGGGGCGCTCCGCTTCGGACCTTGGACGCCTTCGAAACGAAGTGGAAGCGTTGGCCCTGGCTCAACAAAAACTGGCTGAGACGCGTCAGAAGGAGAAAGACGCCGCCAAACTCGAAACTGCGTCACTCGAAATTCGTAAAAAAGCCGATCAGACATCGGACCTTTGGAAGGCCACCGCCGAACGCCTGGAGGACCGCGCTTCCCTCGAAGAAAGACGGGGAAACGCGGATGCGCGGTTCGTGGCCGACACGGGCCGATTGGCCGATGCCTTCCGGGCGCTACGCCACAGCCCTGTTGGACCCGCCGCCGATCCGCAGACCGCCCATATACTGGAGTCGTTGAAAAATCTCGAAAAATCCATGCAAACCCTCGAAACCGCACACAACCTCGAGGAGGCATCCGCCGGCCTCCAACAACTGGCGGAAAAGGAACGGTGGGAAATCCCGGCTCCAGAGGAGGCTGTCGCGCGGGCGCAGGATTGGAACCGTCTTGAGCGGAACGTGGAAGCGTCCCAGGCCGATGCGAAAGAAGGCCGTCTTCCCGCTCCCGCCCTTGAAACCCTCAACACGGCTCTTGCGGGCCCGGACCTTGCCCGCTTGAGGAAGGAAATGACGGATCGCCAGACCCCCGGCCAGTCTCCGGTCCTTGTCGGGGACTCCGCCGACCGGCTGCGTTCGACACTGGATGAAATGCGCGCAGGAATCGAGCCTTCCGTGCAGGAGGCGCGTTCGGCGATTGGACAAGCCGCTCCTCCCCTGAGCGAACAAGCCGGCAACCTGGCGCAAGCAATCAAACAAACAAAAACAGCCACCGCCGATCTTGCAAAAAACCTTTCACAGCACGAACCAGGTCAGGTCCGCCATGAACTTCACAAATTGCTCGACTCGCAACAGGAATTGAACCAGCAACTCGAGGAGATGCGGGACCGCCTTCGCCGGGACGCGGGCGCCCAGAATCTTTTCAGCGAGGACGGCCGACAGCGGTCCCGCGATGCGGATGATGCCGTTGCCCTGCTCCGTGAAACCCCTCCCAAAACCGACGATCTTCTGAAACAGGCCGCCGCAAGCCCGGATGCCGCCGAACAAGAACGCGCCTTGGACGCCGCCACGCGTCAGCAGGACAAGTCCGCCGACGCCCTCCACCTGATCGCCAAACACTACGAGAACATCGGGAAAGGGCAGGTCGGGGAAACACGAACCGCGCTTCGTCATGCCGAGGAGGAACTCGGTCTTAAAAAGAAACTGGATGCCGAATACGAGCGGGCCAAACATCTGGCCGGGTTGGCCGACCGCTCGCCGGAGGCGCTCATGGCTGACCTGGAGAAGGAGTTGAAGGAAAATGATGCAATGCGACGAGAGCTTTCCACGATCGCGAAAGAGACGGAAGGCCAAGCCCAGAATATACTTCAAGAGGCGATTCGTCAGGAATCCGAAGTTTCTTCCGCCGTGAAAAGGTTGACGGAAGAAACTGTTTCACAAGAGACCGCGCTTGCCGAGCAGGCGAAGAAGATGGGACAGGAAGCCAACCGGATTGCGCAGGAGGATCTACCCGCCCTCCTGAAAATGCCCGGTCCGTTTCTTGCGGAAACCCAGGCCGAGATCGGACGCGCGAAACTGGCCATGGAACGTTTGCCCGGTCTTGTTCCGAAGGATTTTTCACGATCACCGGAAATCGTTGCAAAGGAAACCTCCGCACTCTCGGGACCGGCCCGGGATGCCGAATCGGAACTCAAAACCGCCGCTGAAAAAACCGTAAAACTTCTTCAGGCCGGCCAGCAGCAGGAAGCCAGGGCGGGAGAGGAAACAGGCAAAGCCAGGGCCGCGGTGGAAACTGCCCAGCAAGCCGTGAACAAACTGGCTGCCGAACAAGTGACGCTCCAACAGCTTGGAGCCAAAGCGGAACAAAAAAAGGTCGCCGCCCAACAGGCGGCAGCACATGCCGCCCAACAACTCGCCGTCGCGCCAACTCCGGAGGAAAAAACGAAGGCTCAAGCCAGGGCCGACGAAACCCGTCAAGCCCTTGCGAAAGAGGAACAGACGATGGCCGTCGCCAGGGAGTCGGTTGCGAAGAACGCCGGGGAAAAGGCTGCGGCCGATGCAACCCTTGCCAAGGCCAGGGAAAACGCCGCCAAAACAACCCAATCCCTTGCCCAGACGCAGGCCGTAACCAAACAGCTTCAGGCCGTCCAGGCCAAAATGTTGGAGACCGCTGATCGCACCGCCAAGCTCGCCCAACAGTCCCGTCAGATGGCCGAGAACCTCTGGGCCTCTGCGGATGCGAATCAAACGCAGATGAATCAATTCGCCGACAAGCTGCCTCAGGTCGCTGAAGTCGTGAACAATGCCGCCGACCATCTCGGTCGGGCGGAGCGTCACGAAACCCGTCTCGGCCGCGACGAACAGAGCAGGACGTTGACGGAAATCCGCGGCAAACTGCAAAACACAGCCAATCAGGAACTCCCTCAAACAGAAAAGAAACTTTCCTCCGCACAGAGGGCGTCCGATGCAAAGCCGGTGGTTGACAAGACCCAGGAGTCCCTCGAAAAACAGGCTGCCGCGCTGACCGGCGTCCGCGCCCGGCAGGCCGATCAGACGGCGGCGATTCGTGATTCGTCCCGCAACGACCGCGAAGCTTCGAAGGCCGAGGCCCGATGGACTGCGCGAGCCCTCGACCGTCTGGATGCGGCTTTGAATGCGAATTTCGACGATGCCCAGGCCAACCCATCTTCGCCTCAAATCCTCTCCGGGACTCAGAAAGCAAAGGCGGAGGCGCTTCAAGCCATCGCAGCCGCCTCCAAGTCCCAGGTCAATGCCATGCGCGCATCGCGAGTGACGCCCCCCGAATCCGTTCCCGACTCGACAAGTCCGGCCGTGGGTCGGTCTCCGTCCTCCAACAGCGATGGAGGCGCCCCGGTTGTGACCGCAAATTCCGGGGGAGAACCGCCTCCGCCTGTTTCCGCGAACCGGAATAACAACTGGGGCAAGCTGCCGCCGCGAATTGCTCGTGACCTGCTCGAGGCTCAACACGAAAATGTGCCCGCCGAGTATCGCAACATGGTCGAAACCTACTTTCGCGTCATTGCCGAAAAAGCAAAGGAGAAAAACCCATGAGATGTGCTCCCTGACATCGTTTCCCTTCCCCTCTCGAGGGAGAATCTCAAAATTCCTTCCCCCCTTGCCCCTCGACTCCGCTCAGAACAAGTCCTGAGCTTGTCGAAGCGGCTTGCGGGGGAAGGTTAGGATGGGGGGGCTTTCCGGAGAAGATCCCCCTCGCCACGTAGAACGGGCGACGCGGAAATTTTCGACCAGATGGGAAAGCGGTTTCTCTACGAATGTTGGCAGATCTTTAGCCAAAAGCATCCTTTTGAATGCATTTTTATCTTTTCCGAGCTTAATCTCTGGGCATTTGATTTTCAAAGCCGCTCCAAAATGTCGAGTCTCGAACCAAGGTTGGCGCGAGAAGGGGGCAGTATTCCAGCCTCAGTACTGGACCGCACGTTGACGAATTCAACCCATGCTGTTTATCAATAATCGAATACCCACCCATTACGAGGGCGATTCGGAATGTGATTTATGGCCCTTTCCATGGCATTCGCCATATGTCTTTCCACTTGCACACATAGCTGCGTCTGACCCCCAGATCATTAACCGGAAGGATGGCGATGGCAACTTTTCAATCAACATGGCCTGTACGCATCAATTTCGGCGTACTTCGTGCCGAAATGTTGCAGGTGGTTGTTGGGGGGGCGATCCTTCCTTCTGGCTTCCAGCAATCATCGGGTGTTCCAACTGACATTCTTTTCAGCCACGGTCCCGTCGGCAGTGACATACACCTCAATTTTGATGTTTGGGGATGGTGTTTTTTGCCCCACAAATGGGTAAGCAATCCGAAAGCTGACAGCGTATTTATTCTCTCCAAGAGGAGCGCAGCAAACGATCTCATCCAAAGTCAATCGTTTGCTTTCGATCTTGGGCCAGAAATTTGTGATTGCGCCGAGCACAATTTGCCGAAGTAGATCGTCCCGAACTCTGGGTTCACCATCGAGCTTGCATGACCACAACGGCTTACCCTTCTGCGTTTTGAGGTGGGCAACCTTGTTTCGCACTTCAATGTCGATGCCAGTGGCATCGCCACCGCTCAATTTATCGTCGTAATAAATCGCCACGTATGTAGTGCCTGTCGGATGAGCGGAGGGGAGATACCTGTGTTCGTACCGAACCGCACAGAGCTTTAGGCCATGTCCCGCTAGATTAGGATCTGAATTCGTCGCAATGGAAATCGCGGCGGCTGCAACACGTGAAAGAGGAGACAGATCGGGAAGTCCCGGCTTGATGCCCGCCACGTACGTCCGAGTTGGAACTCGGCCGGCAGACGGCCCTATCTGCGTCTGTTGCAGGCATTCATCAGACACACCATCGAACTCCTTTAGATGGTAAACGCGGATAAATGTTTCGAGATCCAGAGGGGGTACATCCTGCTGTTCCATGAGCAAGACACACATACCAACACAGAAATGACAGGTGCTGTAGTACCACTTGCCGTTTGATCCCTTGGCCAGGAAGATGTCACGAACGTCATGAGGGGGCACCTTGTTGCAATGGCTCTTGTAAACCAGCCATTCTCCGTCAAGCATCAAGATCATGTTCTCGGTGAGCCAGTGTTCTGCCAGAATCCCCATGCCGGGCCTCATTCCGTTGAGCATCTCGATCTCCGCCGAGACCCAGTTGGGATCACTGGCAAGTCTTCTGATTTCAGGCAGGGCAGCTTCTTTCCACGTCTTTCTCGCACGCTCTTGTTGCTTGGGAAACCTCAAAGTCTGGACTACGCCAAAAAGAACGACGATGCCCAAAACTGCTGCGGTAATGATCAAGCATCCTTTCGCCTGTGTTTTCATCTGCTGGCCAACATCAAAGGTAAGGCACGAGCGCCCACGAGTGACACCACGAGTCCCATACCGTTAATTGGGTTGGCTATGGGTGTTTTCATTCGGTGGGGCGAATGCTCTCGATAAGATGGAATAGCATGTTCTTGTCGTACCGTTGGAACACATCTGTTGTCCGGCGATGGAATGGCCGCACCGCGGATTGCCTCGACCCTCAAAGTTCATCGCTCCAATGTATCTCTTTGGTTGAGGCATTGGCAAGTGCACGGTTTGAATGGGATTTTGGAAGACCACCGGTGCGGGCGACCCGGATTTTTTAGTGGCAAGCAACAAGGCCGCCTGGCTGACATTGTTGACAGTGGTCCCGTCGCCTATGGTTTTCCCAGTGGGGTATGGACTTCGCCCATGATTGTAGCGGTGATCGAAGAGGAATTTGGGGTGGGTTATCGTCCCGGACATGTTCGCAAGCTTTTGCCTCAAATGGGTTTTTCGGTGCAACGGCTCAGGCGTCATTTGGCCCAAGCTGATCCTCAGCTTCAAAATCGGTGGCGGCGCTACACTTTCCCAAGGCTAAAAAAACCATCGAAGAAGGCGGCGTCCTGATCTTTGAGGACGAGGCCAGTTTCCGCCACCTTTAGCCCGCATATTTCACACTCCCGTGTGAAGTATGCGCCGAAGGCAGCCCATCCGCTGGATGGGCTGGGCTACCCAGCACTTTGCCGCTCCCGCTTCGATTCCGGCAGTCT
>JACQHZ010000297.1 GCA_016198745.1 Verrucomicrobiota bacterium | reverse complement strand
ATTGTGCCGGCAATGGTGCAAAACTGTTGACACTTTCAAATCAGGTCATGTCAGCAAATCAACCATTGAAACGAAGGCGCTCCGAAACCGCCCCCGCGGGCCGGAAATCCAGGCTGGTTTCCCGTCATCGCGTCCGCGATGCCATCCACCAGATCATTCTCACCCGGTCGGATCGCCCCGGCCAAAAGCTGGTGCAGGAACAACTGGCGCGCGAGTTGAACGTTTCCCGCGGCGTGGTGCGCGAGGCCTTGATGGAATTGAAGTCGTCGGGATTGGTCGAGACCATTGATAACTGCGGAGTGGTCGTCAGCCGCATGAACCGGGAGAAACTGATCGAGTGCTTTGAATTGCGCGAAATGCACGAGGCGCTGGCGGTCCGCCGTTGCTGCGCGCGCATCACGGTCCAACAATTGCGCGAGTTGCGCGCTTTGGCGAGGGAGATCCATCGGGTTCACCGCCGGGGCCGGCGTCGCGCGGGCGCGCATCTCGACCAGCAATTCCATCAGCGCCTGATCCAGATCGCGCACCATCATTTATTGACGCAACTGGCCAGCGCCTACTGGGTGCTTGGCAAAATCGTTACCGACGCCGACGCCGACATCAACGCGACGCGCAAGGGGCATCTGGCGATTCTCCAGGCCATCGCGCATGGCAATGAAGACGAAGCGGAGAAATTGATCCGCGAACACATTCGCATTGCCCGATGTCATTTCAAACAGAAATCCAGCAAGGACGCCTCGTTCATGCCGGAATGGCTCAACCCTGCTTCGCCGCTCCTGACCGGTCAAGACCGTTTCCGGTCCCAGGAAGAACGCTCATGAGCGATCCTATTCGAAACGCAGGGAGGAATTCCTTCACGCTCATCGAGCTTCTGGTGGTGGTTGCCATCATCTCGATTCTGGCGGCGCTGCTGTTGCCGGCCTTGGGTAACGCGCGCGACACCGCAAAGCGCATGAAGTGTCTCTCCAATCTGAAACAGGTCGGGATTGCTCTCATGATGCTCGCGGACGACAACAACGGATGGATCAATGGCTCTCAGAAATCAACCGACCCTGGCTGGGTTGAATGGGTGGACTGGCGGATTGCCGTCAGCAATTATGTGGGCGGCGGCAGCGTCGCTTTGCTGGATGACCTTAACAACACCTGGTGTTCGGGCATCAGGCGCGGGAGCGTTTTCCGGGTTCCTTATGGCGCGAACGCGGCGTTTGCGGGCGGCGGAAACACGCCCATGCATTCGCTGTACGAAGTCAAGAAACCGTCCAAGGTTTTTTTGACGGCCGATTGCGCCAGTTATACGCCCACTGCGGCCACCCATCTTGAAGACACCGACCTTGGGCTTTGGGGCGGGGGACCGCCCGCTTCCTATCCTCGCCACCAGGGAAAAGGACTCAACTTTGTGTTTGTGGATGGACATGGTGAATTTATGAAGCGAGGACCGGGAACGACCGGATCCGAAGGATACATGGGACCCGCCTCGCCCGCAGGCGAATGGCCCTACTACGGAGACTTGAACCCGATTTGGTCCGACTGAAGGGCATGATCCCCTTGGAAAAAGATTGACTCACGTTTCGTGATTTGGCTTGTCCTTTGTCAGTTTGGCAGAGACAACTTTCCCGATGTCCCGGTCTTCAATCATTCTGTTGTTGCTTGCCGCAACAGCGGCTTTCGCCATTGAGGAAACGGATTCGACGGACCGGCTGTGGGAGGCTGCGTGCAAAGGCGACACGCACGCAATCGAATCGTTTTTGCAACAGGGCGCGGACATGAACACAAAACGCGATTCCGATGGCACCACCGCGTTGATCGAAGCGGCCTTGGCCGGCCATGAAGACACGGTCACATTCCTCCTCGATCATGGCGCGCACGTCGATGAGCAAACCTTCGACGGATGGACGGCCTTAATGCGCGCGGCTGGCCGGGACTGCGTGAGTGCGATGAGAGTTCTCCTTCGTCACGATGCCGACGTTAACGTGCGAAGCACGGATGGATGGACTCCGCTTCTGTGGGCGTCAGCCAATGGGTGCGCGGACGCCATCGGTCTCCTCATCGACTCCGGGTCCGATCCGGACCAGGCGATGGAAAAAGACGGTTCCACCGCATTGATGTGGGCGGCCTTCGGGAACCATGCCAACGCCGTCAAGCGCCTGCTTCGCCGCGGCGCGACGGCCGATCTTGGAAACCACCGGGGTTCCACCCCTCTCATGTGGGCCGCCTTGGGTGACGCGGTGGACACCGCTCGGGTGTTGCTCGACCGGGACGCCCGTCTCGACGCTAAAAACGCGGATGGATGGACGGCGCTGATGTGGGCTGCCGAAAGGGGGCGCGTTGAGGCCGTGAAGTTCCTGCTTCGCAAAGGCGCCGACCCGAATGCGGTCAACAATCATGGCACAACGCCTCTCATGCGCGCGGCATCGGTCGGACATGTCTTCGTGATTCGCGCTCTCATCGAGAAAGCGGCGGATGCCAATGCGCGGAACAAGAACGGTTCGACTGCGCTCATGTGGGCGGCAGAGAATGGAAGTCTCCGGGCCGTGCAAACCCTGATTCAGGGAGGCGCGGCCGTCAACGCGAAAGACTTTGACGGTTGGAGCGCGTTGACTTTGGCGGCCGGATTTGGGCACACCGAAATCGTGAACACGCTGCTCGACAACGGCGCCGAACTGGAGTCAATGAACGCCGAGGGCTTGACGCCTTTGATGCGCGCGGCATGGGGCAACCAGGGCGAAACTCTCAAAGTCCTTCTCAATCGCGGGGCAGATGTGAACGCCAAGGATGCCCGGGGTCAGACGGCCCTCGGTCTCGCGCTCAAGAAACGAAACATGGAAGTCGCCGGACTGTTGCGCACGGAAGGGGGAGCGGAGTAGTCCCAGAGCGCGCGACTGGAAAGTGGGTGAAACCTTGATCCGTTGTCTGTAAAGCAACGGTTCCCATTGCCGTTTCGACAACCAGAGGCGTCTTACCGTCCCATTTTTCAACGATCTGCAACTCGACCAATTTGGGATTGTCCGGAGGGCCGCAACCCGAATCCGAATCGCCCCGTCTTCGCCCTTGGCGCAAATCACTTGACGACGTCTTCCCGACCGGGGCATGGTGCGGGTGCATGAAGACCACGCTCTTCAAAGAAAAGGACATCGTCCTCCATCGAAACCCGGACACTTATTGCCGTAACCCCGTGGTTGATCTGCTCCAAAACAGCGGGATGATCGTCGCCTGTCGCGAATCCTCAGACGTTCAACGAGGCGTCATTTCTCCGGGAATCGCCGTCGCAATGAAAAATCCAAACAGCACTGACTTATGAAATCTGCATTGATGGTTTGGGGTGGATGGGAAGGACACGAACCAAGGAAATGCGTTGAAGTTTTCGCGCCCTTTCTGCGCGAACAAGGGTATCAGGTCGAAATCTCCAACACCCTCGATTCCTATTTGGACGAGGCGAAATTGAAATCGCTGGATCTCATCGTACCGGTCTGGACGATGGGAACCCTTACACCGGAACAGGAGAAGGGATTGCTGCATGCGATCGGAAACGGGGTCGGCATCGCCGGCTGGCATGGCGGCATGGCCGATTCCTTCCGCAACAACACCACTTATCAGTTCATGGTCGGAGGACAATGGGTTGCGCATCCGGGGAACATCATCAACTACCAGGTCAACATCGTGAAACGCGATGATCCCATCATGGCCGGTTTGAATGATTTCGCGATGAAGTCCGAACAGTACTACCTGCACGTTGATCCCTCCAATGAGGTGCTGGCGACAACCACTTTCAGCGGCGAACATGTGTCGTGGATCGGGGAATGCGTGATGCCGGTGGTGTGGAAACGCCGATGGAACAAAGGGCGGGTGTTCTACTCCTCGTTGGGGCATGTGGCCGCCGATTTCGACGTGTCGGAGGCGCGCACGATCGTTCAGCGCGGCATGCTCTGGGCCAGCCGCCAGACCTGACGGTTCCTGCTTCGATCCTGCCGCACATTGTATGCTGCAGTGGATCGCCCGTTAAATCAAAGTCCGAATGTCGAACGCCGGTTCTGAAGAAATACAATTTCTTTGTGACACGTGTCACAGCGCTGCATAGCGGCAACCAAGAACACCAGAGAATGGCCGCAAAAAGGCGGAAGAGGCGCAAAGATGAGATTTTTACCGCAGAGGACGCAAAGGAACGCAGAGGAAGGATATTGGACAACTCGCGTGATGGGACCATCACGCGAGT
>JACQHZ010000296.1 GCA_016198745.1 Verrucomicrobiota bacterium | reverse complement strand
TTCCGATAGACGGCGCTTCACAGAAGCGCCTCTACACGATTTTGCAAGCAACTCAATGATATGAATAAAAAACCATGCAATCGCCGAACAACCGGAAGCCGGGCCGCTTTCAGGTCGAACGCCGCTACGAACATCTGTACGGGGTCGAGTTGCAAGACCGGATTGCGGAGCGGCCGATCGCCTGGGTTCCCTTGGGGCCGCTTGAAAAGCATGGCGAGCATCTGCCGTGGGGGCTCGACGCCCTCAAGGCGCATGCGCAATGTCTCCGTCTGGCCGGCCGTTTCGGCGGCGTGGTTTTGCCCGCAATTCACGTCGCTGGAATTCATGATCCCTGGCATTCCGACCCGGCGGTTTATCGGCGGATGCGGGCCGAAGTGGGCAATTTCTATTTGCGCAAAAAAACGCTGCGCCTGCTGGTGGAGGACATCATTGACGGGTTGTCCAACATTGGCTTCAAAATCATCGTGCTCAACTCGGGTCATTATCCCAACTACCAGGGGCGATTTCTCAAGCAAATCGCCGCGAAAAAGCAAACGCCGCAATTGCGCGTCATAGCCTTCGATGAAGCGGATGCCAGGCTCCCCGTGGATCACGCGGGTGTCTTCGAAACCGCCATCTTCATGGCGTTGGGCGGCAAAGCCGAGTTGGGCCGGGTCGTCCCGGAACAGAAAAACAAGATCGGCTATTGGGGGGAGAAAACCCCGCCCACGGACGCGACAAAGAAGTTGGGACGCGCCTGGATTGAGCAGATCGAGGCGCACTTTGAAAGGCTGCTTCCAATCTGTGACGCTTGATTCCATGAAAGGCAAGAATGCATTGTAGATCGAATTTTCTCTTTAGGGAACCTCCGGAAACTCAATCATGGAGGGCCACGCTTTGTCGTGGCCGTGGATTGAAGGGAAATTCCCCCTTGGTCCCACGGACGCGACGGAGCGCGTCCCTCCCAAATTTTCTGCTCAGGTTGCGAGGTTCACGGTTCAACGGTTCAACGGTTGAAAAAACATGAAGATCGAGCGCTTATTACCAAGAGCGCAAAATACTTTACACTCAAAACAATCAGAAATGTGGCATCCGCCGCGGCGGATGCTTTCCCCCTTGAGACACAGCCGGGGGCGGCTGTGCCACACATCAAAATGAAATGCCCGTGAAAAAGACAACCGTGAACCGTGAACCCTGAACAACACATGCCCCCCATCACGAAGCTGAAGAACCTTTGCCTCGAAACGCCGCTGGCCCAGGCGGTCATTGTCATCCCCAGGCAGCCCGCCTACGAAATTGCGGCGCGGGAGATTCAGCGCCGCCTGGGGCCGCTGCCTGTTTATTACGATTCAGAAGCCACGCCCCAGTGGGTTGAACAACATCACGTCATCGCCCCCGGCAATCTCTGCACTTCCCGGCTCGTCGAGCGGCTCTATTATCAGTGGTATGCCAACGTGGACCTGGGTTATCCGGGCAAAGGCGGCTACGTGGTGCGGAGCATCCACAATCCGTGGGGGACGGGCAAAAACGTGATTCTCCTCGGCGGCAGCGACGACGCGGGCATCGAAACGGCAACGGAAGTTTTCTTGCGCGCCTGCGCCCCGAATGCCGTCGCGCCGCTGCAAAGGGACCAATCCAAAATCCAAAATCCAAAATCCAAAATCGGGAATCTCTCCCTCGGCTGGCTGATGGACATTCGGCTCGGACGCGGCCTGCGGGAGGAAATGGAATCGAAGCCGCATTATCGCGGGCCGATCTGCGACGGCGGCTTCAAGTATTACTTCAGCGGCGAGGAGAAGTACGGGAAGATTTATCGCGAGGCGCTGCTCGGACGCGCGCGCATGGACGATCCGTTCGACCTGAGCCACATCTGGTTCTGGGAACCGATCGCGCTGTGGGATTTGCTGGAGGAATCGCCCCTCTTCTCGAACCGCGACCGTCTCATCATCACCAATCTTTTCCTGCGATGGATCGAGTCGCACGAGGGCCGCCACTTTGCAAACTTCCGGAACGACCTGCGTCTTGGCAATCTCTTGCAGCCGCACCGCACCTCGCCCGCCCTCGCCTGTTTCTTCGGCGGCCGCTACTTCCGCAAATACTACGGCCTCAAGCAAACCGCCGCGTGGTTTGCCGACGCCAGGAAATACTTCGCTCCGCAAATGATTTCTTCCAAAACCATGGATGAACCCGAGGGTTGCACCGCCGAAAGTCTTGGTTGCGGGGGGTTGATGACGTATGCGTTCGCGTCCGGCGATCTCGCCTGCTTCGAGAACGGCACGATCCGCGCGGCGGCCGACCGCGTGGCGATGGGCTGCAACAACCTCGGGGTGATGGCGGCTTATGCGGACACGATTGCGTTCTACCCCGTGCCGTCCGATTTTTTCTGCCGCGCGGCGCATTACTACCGGGATGGCGCCTACGAGTTCATGGCGCGAATGCCAAACCGCTGGCGTGGCCTGAGCAAACCCGTTTGGCGCGCGTACGATCATCCCACGCCCGCGTTTCACACCGACGTCGAGTCGCGCGAGCCGCGGCGCCTCTGCGGCGTCAAGGTCGCGCCGCTGTCCAAGGTTTTCTGGGACACCTATCGCGGCAACTACGCCTATCCCGAATATCCCAAAACCATCCCCTACCGGAAGGCATTTGACAAAATCTCGTTCCGCAGCGGGTTCAAGCCCGAAGATGATTACCTGTTGCTTGATGGCGTCTCAGGCGGCGTTCACGGATTTGCCGACGCCAACTCGATTCTGGAATTCACCAGCCACAATCGCCTGCTCATCGTCACCGGCGACCTGAGCTATGGCTACGACAACTCGCGCCTGTCGCACCACAACGCCGTCACCGTGCTGCGCGATGGCGAGGGCGCGCTGCCGCCCGGCTTCGCCGCGCTAAAATCCGTCGTGGAAAGGGCGGCCAAGGGTTTCAGCCACACCGTTCTTCCAAACCACAACGGCGTGGATTGGCATCGCAAAATCACGTGGCGCTCCGGCGGCGGTTTCCTCGTCGTGGATGAACTGCACGTGAAGAAAGCGGGTGATTATCGTTTTGATTGCCGCTGGCGGACGTTGGGGGAGCCAGGCATCCGTGATCACGAGTTGGTTGTGGAACAGAAAGGCGTGACGCTTCACATCGCAAACGACGGTCGCGCGCGGTTGAGCCTCGAACGCGACGCGTTTCGGGGTTCGTACTTCGCGCAGGGAGTCAAAAAGAAATACGAATTTGCCAAGCCGATCCTGAACATCCTCACGCAGACCATCGAAGGAACATGGCGCCGCGGCAACGTGGTGCGATTCGTGAATCGCATCCATGTTTCGAAGGGCCGCAAAGCGCGGGGCAAGGTAGGACAGGCATCCTGCCTGTCTCTTCGGTCAAAGCCAAAGGCAGACAGGCAGGATGCCTGTCCTCCTTTGAGCAAAGTCTGGTCGTATCGTGCCGGGGCGGAGATTCGCGACATCCAGGTTGAGGGCGAAATCCCCCTGGGAAGGGGGATT
>JACQHZ010000293.1 GCA_016198745.1 Verrucomicrobiota bacterium | reverse complement strand
GAGAAATCTTCTCCGGAAAACAAGATTCCAAAGGTTGGTATTACAGATCACCCACTCATTGAGTAATTTTACTCAATGAGTGAGTAGGATTGACATACCCGGCGGTTCATGACATACTGTGGACATGTCATTTGAACGCGATGTTGTGGCGCGTGTTTGCGACCGGGTTCGCAAGGGACCGCCCTTGCTCCAGATTCTGGTGGGCGCCCGTCGCAAGGGGTGAAATGGCGGACTACCTACTGGCGCGACGGTCCGGCCGAAGTGGACTTTGTGGTGTCCGGTGGACAACGGACATGGGGGCTGGAAGTCAAGAGCGGTCGCTCGGCCAAGCTCTCCGGTCTGACGGCCTTTCGCCGCCGTTATCCGAGGGCCGAATATCTGCTGGTGGGCGGCCAGGGCATCCCCCTGGAGGAGTTCCTTTCATCCGCCCCGCAGACATTTCTGATATGATCCGGCGACCCGTGTTGCGCGTTTCGGCCCGGACAAAAATTCCCATGATTCCTCTCATTTTGGCGACTTTGGCGAAGCCAAAGTCCGACAGTCTCCTAGCCACATGAACGACATCGCCAAGACTCAACTTCAAGAATGGCATGGAAGGCATCGCGATCGGTTCAAGACCGTCGCCGACCTGGGCGCTTACAATATCAACGGCGCCGTGAAAGAAGTGATCCCTGAAGCGATCGGGTTCGACATCTCGCCGGGACCCGGCGTTGACGTCGTCATCGCCCCGGGGATCATCCCCGAACTGTGGCGCCATCGGTTTGACCTGGTGACTTCCATCGGGTCTTTTCAGTGTTGCAATGTCCCGGACCTGTACAAAAGTGAAATCCTGGATTTGTTGGCCGTCAAACCCAATGGCGTGTTGTTTCTGGCCATGTGCGGCGCAAGGTGCCGGACGCTGCACTCGACTTCGCCTAATGTTTACGGCTATCATGACAACGTTCGAATGACGCGAGATGGGCTGATCGCGTTTTTTGCCCCTGAATTCAAGTGCATCGAGTGCCGCGAATTTCCAGAGCAGCCCAATGACGATTTGATGTACATCGGCCGACGGCGGTGAAGCGCGGCGCGGGCTTGTCTCAACTCGATCTGTTTAACCGGGCAACCCTTGGCATCAAACGCCAAAATCCAACCGAATTCGAACCAGCAGGTCGTCCAATGCCTGGAGTGTTTCCTTGGCCGGAGCATCCGGCAGCGCGCTGTCGTCGCGCGCCTGTTCCAGTTCTGCCATCAACCGTTCGTATTCGCGACGGTGAAAGTTCGCGTCGGCGTCCGTCAACGTCTGTTGTTCCGCGCCGCCGATCTTGCGCGCCACCAGATCGTTGACGTGCGACAGGCGCCGGGTCGCGTTGAGCGTCACCAGGTTCGCCTCCATCTCGCCGGTACGCATGAGGTGAATGCCCGTGAGCAACACCCGGTAAACGTAGAGCAACGGTTTTACCCGGCGCGGGCGTTCTTTGTCGAACTGTTTCCACTGCGTTTGCGCAAAACCGAGATAATGATGCGCATGATGCCGCGTGACGCAACTGCGCGCGATGGCCTTTAACTCCGCGTGTTCCGGCGCGCTGTGGACGATCAGCGGCGAAACAAGCTGTTCCAGGACGTAACCGTTTTTCTTGAGCAACAGACCGAAGAACTTCTTTGCGTCGTGCGTGACAAAATCAAACGCCAGTCCGGCTTCCGTCTTTGAGACCTCGATTGTCTGCCGCCCCGAATCCAGCCCGACGACTTCGCGCAGCGGCAACACATGCGCCCCGCGCAGGTCGTAATCCGAGTCCGGCGACGGGAATCCGTACAGATGCGCGCCGCTGATGGTGACGAACAGCAGCGGATAGGGTTGCCGCGCGGCCTCGGCGCGAAGGCGAATCAACGGTTCTTTTCCGGTGGCGTCAGTTTTCATGGTTCACGATGGAGCAGACAACGCGCCGAGCGGCGCATCTTGTCACGCGCATTGGGTTTGTTGACGTCGCGCTTTCAACAGGAATCCGTTTGCGCGCGCGTAGTCCGGGCGGTCGGGAAGACTGCTGGCAGCGAAGGCGGCGTCGAAATCCTGGTGTAATCGCAGACGCCAGGCGTTGATTTCGGGCCAGGGCATCACGCCGCGTTTGACGGCCAGGAGGGCATCGCGATGTTCGTCCTGTTGCACGCGCAGGTTGCCTTCGCGCATGGCGGCAACGCCCGAGAGCAGGAGGCGGATGAGATGCATGGCGTGTTTCCAACGAACTTCACCGCGCGCGCGCAAGTCCTGCTCCAGCTTCTTGAACTGGCTCATGACATAACCGTTGTAGGTCTGGTAGATGAGTTTCGAGAGAAAACTCCGGCGCGCGGCCAGCAGTTCATGCGCCAGCGGCGTCGCAAATTCCACCATCGGCGTGTGGAGGCATTCAAGAATATTCGGATTTGCCTTGAGCGCCATGACGAGGAACTTGCGCAGTTCCCAGTAGCATTCCTGCGCGGCGTTGTTCTCGATCTGTTCGGGCACGCCGTAGAGCGACCACTGGAGATCGGCGGGCGGCAGATAGATGCCCCGACGGTCCACGTCCGAGGCGTCGTCGCTCAGGCCGAACGCCTGGGAACCAACAACGCAACGATAGATGATGAACGGTTGCCAGTCCGCGAAATCCATGCCGTGCGCGCCGTTGTCAAGGCCGTTGGATTTGAATTGTTTGAGGATGGTAAACTCCGTTCGTCGGAGCATGGCCTCGGCGCCGTCGTTGAATCGAATGCGGTAGGCGTGCGTGGCGTCTGAGGGCGATCCGACGATCTCGCCAACGGCGCCTGCAGGAACGGCTGCGCCGCCACCGATGCGGTTGGCCTCGCCGCGGGTGACAACGCGCGTGCCGGCGGAAAGGATCAGGCGCGAAAGCGGGGCATTTTCTTTGAGTGCATTCATGGCGCGGCGCGTTCCTTTTGGCGGCGGAAATTTTCTCATTCTAACGCGATTGCGGCGCTCCTCGCGACATCCAGGCAATGAGGAGAGCCGCCAGGTCGTGGACGCGTTGCGCATCGCTCGTGCGGCTGGCGGCCAGTTCCGCCGCCCGCTTTTGGATTCCCTGAACTCGTTGGGTCACAAGGTCGAGCAACGCCAGGGCGTCCTTTTCCGAAGCGGGAAGATGAATTGCGCCGTGAACGCCTTGCCCGGCCAACAGCGCGACCAATTCAGCATGAGGACGAGTGGGACAATCCAGCTTCCCGACAACCAACTTGCGGTTTGCATCACGGCCTTGAGCGAAATACACCGTGTCGGCTTCAAGCAAATCGGTCGCCTCCGGCAACGAGGGTTTTCCTTCAGGGACCACAAGCTCCAGATCATGGGCGGCGCGTTGCGCCACCCATCTGGCGAGCGGGGTCTTTTCGTCTTCGCCCAGACCGTCCCAGATGTCAGCCGCCAATTCATCGGCCATGAACTCGCGTCCGCTCGCGCGGGCGCGTTGCTCCTGTTTCTGGATTTCGGCGAGTCGGATTTGACGGAAATGCGCGCTGGTAGCGTGATACAAATCGTCGCAAAGACGGTCGCGTTGTGGCGCGTCAGCAACCCCCAGCAACTCAAACACCGCCAGGTCCAGATCGCGCCGGTCCGGCATGGTGAGTTCCTTGGGCAAACCAACCGGCTTTTCCGACAACTTGCGCGCTCGTTCGGACGAATGACACGCCATGAACTCTTCCTCGACCATGGGCATGTTGTCACGCGCGCATAACTTCGCAAACGCCGCTTTCAGCTTGGCCACAACAGCGGGTGTCGCTCCGCGCGGGTCGGGTACCTCAAGCAGATTCACGTCCACAACTTCGGTCTTGAGATTGCCCTCCGTCCCTGCGTAACGACCGTAAAAGGTCTTGAAATTCGCAACCAATGTGGAGTTCACAATGGCACACAGCGCATCAGCTTCTGCCGCAGACAGGTCCCGTGGATGGACATCGAAAAGGTTGTGGTTGCAAACCAGACGCCTGGGATTGGCTGGTGCAATGTGACGGTATTGCTGCGCCATCGGCCAGAGGAATGCACCAGGCTTGGTATAGGTCAGGTCGTACCATGGGGCGCGGGCAACGCAGGTCGAGCGTTGGGCGACCGGCACGGCTTTGCTTTTCGTTGAGGCGAAGGTGTGCGTTTCGCCGTAGCGAAGGTACCTGGCTGCATACGTGCCTCGCAAATTGCTGAAGCGATCGGAAACCAGCAGTATCAGATGGCCGAGGCCATCCGCCGCAACAACTGGTCGCGTGACTTCCATCAAGCTGTGGACTTCGGGCGCGAGATAGCGGGCCTCAACGGGATGCACCGTGCCATCGCCTGCAAGAATGAGTTTCACTTCGCCGCCTTCGACTTCGCTGCGTTTGCAATGAATATAGAGCGGGGCGTTGCGCCATTCCTTTTCGCCGTAATCTTTCAGAAACTTTTCGCTCACATCGCGCGGCATGAAAAATGCGTCGCAGCCGCTCTTGACGCCAAAACGAACTTTGGCGATCTCGCCGAGCGGCACGAATCGTTGGCCGTAGTCGCGCATGATGCGGAAGTAAAGTTCGGGTGCGCGCAGGTATTTGCCCCACTTGCCGCCGCCGTACCCGCCGTGGGTTTCGTTGACGCAATCCGGCTCGTCGGGGGCGTCTCCGCCGCTTCCGTCATCATCGCCGCCGGTGTTGCCATCGAGGTAGAGGCTTGCCGTTTCCTGAACCGCGCCGGCGCTGCGCTCCGCATTTTTTTCCTTCGCCTGCCTGGCGAACAATTCGCCTGCGCGCAGTCCCTCCGTCCACAGGTCGGCCTGACGTTTGCCGATGATGCGCAGATCGTCGCGGTTCGTCACATCCTCCTTGGCCCGGATGATCATATCCCGAAATCGCTCGGCGGCTTTCTGCCTGGAATTCTCGTCGTGCCGGTCGCCCAGAATGTCCGCCAGCGGCTGGTCCAGTCGCACGAACTTCACCAGGTTCGCCATGCGTTCGCGTTCGTCGTTGCAGCGTTGCATGATGATCGCGCACGTTTTCACGCGCACATCCTCAAACCACGGTTCAACGGTGCTTTCGATGACGGCATGGAGTTTGAAGTTCTGCAAAATCCAGGCCTGCAACGCAAACCCGTACTCGACATCGAGCCAACTGGAGGAGGTGACAAACCCGAACCATCCCCGATCCTTCAAATAGCGACAGGAGGCCGGCCAGAAGTAGCAGTGCAGATCGCTGCGCCCGCTGAACCTGACGCCGGGCTTGACGCGCGCGCAGAGGTCCTGCAAGTCCTCCTTGGCCTGCATCGGCTTGACCCCATGCTGGCCGCGTCTGGGGATTTTTTCCTGCCGCACATAAGGCGGGTTGCCCACAACTACGTCGGCCTCAGCCAAAATGACCGGCTCCAACCTGCGCTCGCCCCGCAAACCGCGCGGGGTGTGGCAGAAGGGGTTGTCGGGTGCGATCTCGAAAAAATTGCGCCGCGCGATGAGCGGATAGTTCTCCTCGTCGCGCACGTCGCGCGACGCAAGGTTAAGGGTGGAGAGGTGCGCGGCGAACAACGAAATGTCCGCTCCAAAGATTTCGCCGAGCAGTTCCTGATGCGGCCGGGCGTTGTCCAGGCACGCCTTGCGATGATAAGCGCGAACCAGAAAACTTCCCGAACCGCAAGCCGGATCGAGAACGACATCCGATCCTCTGCGGATGCAAAAGGCATTGATGACATCGACAATGTCTTGATTGGTGTAGTGCTGGCCGAACTTGCGGCGTTCTTCAGGCGAGATAAACCGTTTGAAAATGCCGCCCAGGATGTCGGCGGGAATCAACTTGAAATTGAACGGCCGGAGGTTTCCCAACACGGACCGCCAGGCCTCGGCAGCCATCGGATGACCGAAGACATGGGGATCGGCCCATTCTTTTTCCAACGGATAGAACAATGTTTCGTAGTCGCAGGTGACCTCAACCGCTTCCTGGAATTTCTTCTGAAAATGCTGGTGCAGGCATTCTTTCCCGCAAACACGCGCGGGAATCGCAAGCGGCTTGAGGCCGGTGAACTTGACCCGAACGGATTCGTAAAAGATCAAGCGGTTGGAAAACACGTAGCAGAGCGAGGATGCCGCGCGATCGATCAGGTTGCGCCATTCCCGCGGGTCCCGGCGGATGACAACCCAACCCTGTTCCGTCGCCATCCATTCCTGCAATCGCGCGTCGAACGCCTTGTCGGCATCCGCTTTTGTCATCAGGAAATTTGCTGTGAGTTTCACCGGCCATGAAATATGGCTCTCGAAAGCGCGAACGAAGTGCTCATCCGGCGCCATGCCCCAGTCGGGTTTTCGTCCGGAAACAATGTCGCTGAATTCCTCGAAAAACCGGGCGAGGAAGCGTTGGATGGCTGCCTCGGTTTCCGGGCGCGCGACATCATCAGCCGACTCAAGATTCAGCCCCAAATCCCAATCTCTGACCCGTCGTTCGAATAAAGGCCGTTCCCAAAGGCTGCGGTCAAACAGCACGAGGCGGTTGACATTCCAGGTGAAAAAGAACTGCGCGCCCGCACGGTCGGCCTTTTGGAAGGCATCATCAACCAGCGCATGGTGAAATGGATCGCGACCTTCGGATGTCCCGGGCAGCTTCACCTCGCCCGCAAGCAGAAGTCGCTTTTGATCGTCGTAAATGCTGAGGTCTGATCGTTTTCGCCGCAGTCCCTTTGACTCCTCGATTTCAGCCCTTCGGAAGGGCAGATCGGCGTTGCCGTTGAAGATCGCATCGGCCCATTTCGCAACGCGACTGCAGAAGGTGACCTCGTGTGTCCTGATGTCGCGAGTTGCCATTGGCTCACGAGATAACCAGATCACCATGGCGTTGGCAAGGATTGCGCACGATGAACAGGCGCCGGGGCGGGTCGCGCCACAAACTGAAAACAGCGGGCAACCCTGGGTCGTTGCGAATTTCTGGAAAAATGTGCTTGCCATCCAAAAGAGCCGGGCACAAACAGGGTGCGTGGAAAAAACGACGTTGTCTCTTGCGGTTGCCGCCGCGCCTGGCGCGAGCGACCCCTTGGCCTTGCAGGAGCAACGGGCGCGCGATTTTTTGGAAACTGGGCGTTATCGCAAGGCGCGCGACGAGATCAAGCCCTTGTGCAAGATCAATCGCGCGAAGTACCTTCCGTTGTTGATCCAGGCGAATCAGGGGCTGATGCGGGAAATGATTTCCAAGGGGCAGATTTCCGAGGCGCAACAGGTGCTGGCTTATCTGAAAACCATCGCGCCACCGTCGGAATGGCGCGCGCTCGATTTGGAACTGGCGGCGCGCGGCGATAATTGGAACGCTGTTCTTGCGAATGTCGTTTCGATGATGACTGACTCCAGGCAATCGCTCACGGAAAGCGAGAAACAATGCGCGGCGGATCGGTTGGTGTTGACCTTTCTTCCCATCCCCGCCGGTCTTCCCGGCGCAGCGCAACTCGCGGGCGAGACGCAGGCGGTGCATGACGCGCTGCGGGCGCTTGCGGAACAACAATTTGAGCGCGTCCAGGAAGCCCTGCGCCTCATCCCGCACGGTTCGATCTTTGGCCAATGGAAAATGTTCGTCAAAGGGTTGGTCGCTTTTTACAGCGGCGATTTTGCAAGGGCCGGGCGTTTTTTTCTTGAGTTGCCGGCGGACTCCGTGACGGAGAAAGCCTGTCGGCCCTATCTTGTGCTGATGGATCAAACGGACGGACGGTTCGATGGCAGACTTTCTGAAACCGCCGTGGAGGCAATCGGCCATATCACGGGACAACCGGCGCTCGGAAGCGTTTTGTCGAAGGCCGACCGGTGCTGGAAAAATCAACGACCCGCCGATTCCTACCGCCTGATGCGCGCATTGGCGGATTTTCCGTCGGACAAGACGGATGCGCTTGGCGCGCTGAGCGATTTTTATTTCAATGCCCTCTTCGTTTTGCCGCATGACATTGCGGACAGTTACGCGCAATTTCTTGAAGAATTGGAGGTCCGGGGACAGACCAAGAGCGCCATCGAGCTTCAGATGATTTTGCGGGTTTTGCCGCTTTACCTCGAACACGCGATGGATCCGCTGACCCTGAAGCTGAAATGGGAAAGCTTCGTGCGTGTTCATGAACAGACTCATGGCGCCAGCCCGCGGCTGGCTTCGCTGGCCCATGCGTGGTTGGGGCGGGCGCTGGCCGAGCCGCGGCAAGCCTTCGGTTTTTTTTGCCGTCAAAAGACGTCGCTCCGCGATCCGGCCGGCGCGGTTCAAGCTTTGCGCAAGAGCGTCGAACTTGATCCGGCGCATCTCGATGCGCACCTCAAGCTGTGTGCGGTGTACGAATCGTTGAAAAAATTCAGCGAGCGCAATCGGCTGTTGGACGTCATGACGCAACAGTTTCCTGACGATAAAGAGGTCTTGCTCCAAGCAGGCCGCGGTTGCCTGGATCGCAAGGCGTATCTCAAGGGACTCGAATATCTTGAACGCGCGCATCATCTTGATCCGCTGGATGCTTCGGTCGCCGACCTGATCGTTGCCGCCCGATTTCGGCTGGTTGGCCAGCATTTTCGCGCCGGTCGTCACCATCCGGCGCGTCAGGGCATGGAACAAATCAAAGGGCTTGTGGTTGAAAAACCGGACCATTTCGCGCGAAACCGGTGGTGCGTTCTCACGCGACACGGTCTCCTGGAGGAAACGTTTGGCGACCGGCCGCAAGGCGAATTGCTGCTCGCCCAGGCGCGGGCTGCCAGTCCCTTTCCGGCCGCCTTCTTGTTTTTCGCGCAAATCGCGCGCCGTGTTGAGACGCCGGCAGGCGTCGCAAACACGCCCTTTCGGGCCGAACTGGAAATGGTTTGCAAAGAAAATGCCAGCATTGCGCATGCGGCCACGCTCTTCCGCATCTACCGCTACTGGAAGCTGATGCTAAACCGGGGCTTTCCGGACGAGGAAAACCTGCTGCGTCAATACCTGCGGAACGCGATCAGGAAACCATTCACACGTCCGGAAGCGGTTGCGCTGCTTGAATTGGCTGAGTCCCACCCTTCGTTCCGCGCTGAAATCCAGAATCTGGTGAACAAGATGCTTGCCCAGGACCCGGATGATCCGCTTTTCCGGCTGCATCGTCACCTGTTGCAACCGGGTTCGATGGTGTCCTCCGAACGAGCACGCGGCGATCTCCAGGCGATCATAAAGGAGGCCGCGCGCCGCGGCGATGACAAGACCGCCCAGCTTGCGCGCAACATCCTTGACCGCATGTCCATTCCGCCTCCGCTCCCGCTGCCGATGGAGGACCCCTTTGAGGAGCTTTTCGAGGATGAGGATGAGGACGGGGATTTTCCGGGGTTGCCTGCGGAACAACTGGAAGCCTTCCAAGACACCATCGCCATGTTGGCCGGCATGTCTGAAGCGGAGCGTCGAAAAACGCGCAAGTCCCTTTCCAAACACATACCGGACGTTTTGCTAGATTTGTTGATGAAAATGAGCCGCAACGGCGGATTGCCGCCGTTGCCGCCGCTGCCCGTGCCGTCGTTATCCGAGCTTGTTCCGAAGCCGCCGGCGCCGTCCGCCGGGCCGAAAACCGCGCCGCCGTCTCCGGCGCAACTCAATTTGTTCAACCCATGAATCCGCACCTCGTCCTGGATGTGCCGCTCGACGCGGACGACAACCGGATTCGCAAGACTTATCTCGCAGCGGTTAAAGCCTCGCCGCCGGATACTCATCCGGTTCGGTTTCAACAGATCAGCGAAGCCTACCAGAAAATCAAAGACGAACCCAGCCGTCTCAAGTATCATCTTTTCAACAAATCATGTCCCGGCGATTCGCCGCTGGATGTGTTCATCCGCCACGCGCGGATCAATCTCAAACCCAAACCATTATCCTTCGAGGCGATGAAAGGATTCTTGCGTTCATGCGCGAAGATATGATTCCTGAACCAGACGAGACGCAGGCCGATGAAGAATCGGAGACCACGGACGCTCATCACGATCTGCAAACGTCTTCGGCTCCCGAAATGCAGTCGGCTGCCGATGATCCGTCCAGCGATGCCGCTGAGGCCGAGAACGACTTGGCGCCGATTGAACCGGCCGATGACCCGGCTGATGAGGATGATGAATCCCCCGCTGATGCCGGCGAGATGATGGATTGGAAGGATGCCTTGCGCGGGGATTTTGAAGAATGGTTGGAGAGCGTTGATGATATTCCCGCGTTGGCTGAGGACGGTGATGAAACCGACCTGGAGGCGCCCGATTTTTACTCGTTTTACGAGCAATTGGCGGTTGTGGCGACAGAACAGCGCCGCGCCAATCGCCGCGCCGCCGAGGCGTTGAGCCAGTGGAGCGATGTCCTGGCGCGCTTCGAGAAAGACTGGCAACCGTTGCGCGAAGACATTGCGCATCTCGCATCTGCCGGCGAGGAAACATTGCCGCGGTCTTACTGTTTGATCCTTGCGGGATTCCTGGATCGGATGCGCCGCTTGGCAGCGGTTTTCAACGCGCCGCCGCCCAGGACCTGGTGGCCCGAAAACCCGCGGTGGCGGCATGCGTGGGAGGCGCAACGACGCGGGTTCGACATCCTGATTCATCATTTCGAGGAACTGCTCAAGAAAGCGGGCGTCAGCCGGATCGAAACGCTTGGCAAATCGTTCGACCCATTGGTGATGACGGCGGTTGCCGCCGAGACCGACGCTCGACAACCGCATCATACCGTCATCGAAGAAATCGCAGCGGGCTACCATTGGCGCGGCGAGTTATTGCGTCCTGCGCAAGTCAAAGTTACCCTGAACAAACCATGAAAGAACTCATTGTCGGAATCGATCTGGGAACCACCAACTCCGAACTGGCGGTCATCCAGGACGGCCAGGTCAAGGTCATCAGCATCCACGGCAATCCCATCATGCCGTCTTGTGTCGGGATTGATCCGTCCGGCAAGCTGATGGTGGGAGAGGCGGCGAAGAATCAACTTGTGGCGGCGCCCGAATCCACCGTTTTGTCGATCAAACGCAAAATGGGCGAAGACGCCAAGGTGACACTCGGCGACAAGGCTTTTTCGCCGGAAGAGATTTCTTCCTTGATTCTGCGCGAATTGAAGCAGACGGGCGAACGCGAGTTGGGACAGCCTGTCAACAAGGCGGTCATCACGGTGCCGGCCTTTTTCAATGAAAAACAGCGCAAGGCCACGCAGGCGGCCGGCGAACTGGCCGGGCTGGAGGTGGTGCGCATCATCAACGAGCCGACTGCGGCGGCGCTGGCGTACGGCGCCGGCCGCACCGCCGATGAGACGATGCTGGTTTACGATCTCGGCGGGGGCACCTTTGACGTGTCGGTGGTTGTCGTGGAGGATGGCGTGGTGGAGGTCAAGGCCAGCCATGGCGACACGCATCTCGGCGGCGATGATTTTGATCAGTTGCTGGTCGAGCATGCAGTTCGCGAATTCAAAAAGCTCCACGGCGTTGATCTCGGTCAGGACCTCAAGACGTTGCGCCGCCTCAAGGTGGTCATGGAACAAGCCAAACGACGGCTTTCCGATGAGCCGTGCGTGCGCCTCCGCGAGGAATATCTCGACGGCCAACGCCATCTCGAAATGGAAATCCTGCGCGACGATTATGAACGCATGATTGCGCAGCATCTCGACAAAACCCTGGACTGTGTGCACCAGTCTTTGAAGGACGCGCAACTGTTGCCGGACGACATCGATAAGGTCATGTTGGTCGGCGGTGCGACGCGCACCCCGCTGGTTCAGCGCCTTTTGAAGGACCGCATCCGCATCGAGCCGCGGTTTGAAATCAACCCGGACCTGATTGTCGCCATGGGCGCCGCCATCCAGGCCGGTGTGATTGCAGGCGAAAAACACCATTCCATCCTGGTGGACATCACGCCGCACACGTTCAGCACCGCCTGCATTGGTTTCCACGAAGACTGTGAACGTCTCGTTTGCGCGCCGATCATTGCGCGCAACACGCCGTTGCCGGCCAGCAAGGCCGAGATGTTTTACACCATGGTCGATCAGCAGGAGGAGATCAAAGTGACGGCTTACCAGGGCGAACATCGGTTGCCGGAAGAAAACATGCTCATTGGCGAGTTCCAGGTGGAAGGTCTGGGCAAGGTGCCCGCCGGCAATCCCATTTTGATCCACTTCGCTCTTGATCTCAATGGCATGCTCAAGGTAACCGCCACCGAGAAAACCACGGGCCTCGCCAAGGACGTCGCGATGGATACCCGCGGCAAAGGCGCGTTGGATGTCCAGGAGGCGCGTCGCAATATCGCTGCGTTGGTTGGCGAACCGGCGCCCGACGCCGCAGGCGCTGCGGCCGTCGCTGACGGCGAAGATTCATCCGATGCGGCCGCCGCCGCCGAATCGCTTCTCGCCACGGCCAAAGACCTTCGCAAACGGGGCGAAGGGTTGCTCCAGAAAAATGTGAATGCAGAGGACGCCAATGAAATCCGTGAACTCATTCACCAAAGCGCCGCCGCCATCAAAGAGCAGGACTGGGAGGAATTGAGCGAAAAAAATGACGCCTTGGCTGATCTGCTTTTTTACCTGGAGGATTGATCGGTGGCGATCACGTGTCCTGCGTGCGGCAAGGTGAACAACGCCACGGTTGCAACCACGGTTTGTTCGCGGTGCGGTTGCGACCTCGCGCTGCTGCGGCGAATGGCGCACACGTCCGACTATTCCTTGTCCGAGGCCGTCGCCTGGCTTCGCGAAGGGGAATGGGAACGCGCTTTTTGGCTGGCCAAACAATCCTGGGAATTATGCCACCGGCCGCCTTCGGCGCGGGTGGCTTTCCTTGCCGCCGCCGGCCTGGGCGCCGCCGACCAACTCCTGCGTTGGCGCCGCCGCGCGCTCCTCGACGACGAAGAGACGAACCGATTTTAATTCGCCGGGCATTCTCGATAAAGGATGGAAATTGGTATCGCGGGCGATCCGAAAGCTGCGCCGATAGCCCGCCACAGCGCCATCGCGACCCGCCTGCGCCTTTATTTGGAAGCGAACACGAAAGCTGGCCCATTTCGCGCGACCGGGCGCGGCGATTTCGAGAAACTGCGGGCGCGGCGGTGTCTGCACGGTGACGGGTTGCGTGCGTTTGCCTTTCTTGACGTTGAAGCCGTAGCTGTAGGGCAGAACCATCTGCGATTGACGGATGCCAATGCGGTAACGGTCGGGCGAATGAACGAACACATTGAGTCGTTCGCCGTTGGCGGCGTGAAACCGGTAACGCCCCGCGCTCAGATTCTCGATGCGACCGGTGCACTGAAATCGCGCTGCAATCTGTTGCGGTTGGCGCAAACTGATGGAATCCTCAACGACCAACTCCGGCGAAAACTTCATCAGCGTCACGCGCCGTCGCGAGCGCAGCACGCCCAATTCTTCCCGATACGCGCCCGTGTTGTCACCCACGGCAACCGTTTTGCGCGCGGTGTCGCGAAACGACAGCATGCGGCTGAGCCATTCCTCCTTCGGTCGCACGCCGAGGACGCGGCCGTCCATGTAATGACCGCCGCCATTCACGGTGACAACGGATTGAATCGGAAAACCGCGTCGGTACTGGCTTGGCGCGGGCGCGGTGATGGGGACGCCCTTCACGAAGATCGACACCCCGCCGTCGGCCTGGGCGTCATGTTGTTCCATTCCGAAGCGTCTTCGTTGCGTCAGGTCCGTCGCTTGGCCGAAGGCGAATCCGCTTTGGTAGAAGCAACAGAGCGAAGCGGGATCGTCGGATGTGCGCATCAATGCCACACCGGTATCCTTGAACAGATGACTCTTGTGGAAGCTGGAGCCGGGTTTGCGTCCGGGTTGACGCGGATGCCAGAGCATGTCCTGCCACCCGATGAAGTGTTCCCCGCCAAGCTTGCGGCTTTGCAATTCCCACAGATGATGCCACGCCCACGCCGCCGCGGGCATTCCCCGATACGCGGCAAATGCCGCCATGATCCAGCGCATGTTCCAGTCGTGTTCAAGTTGGCCCGGTTGCGCCGACCGGAGCAACGCGGAAACGAGATTGCGCAGAAACGGAATGCCGAACATATCCTCGCCTGCGAAGTCCCGTACCGCACACGCATAAAACGTCAGGAAATTCGGCCCGTACGTTGACCAGGGGTGGCGTCCATCCCGCGGGCCTGCCCGTGCGCCCGCCAACATGCAACCGTGCGTCCACGCCAGCCAGCGGCGCGCTTCCGGAATTTCGTCCCAGAACACCATCGCGGCCACACCCAGCCCGAGCAACGTGCCGGACTCGTGCGAAGAGATGTGGCCCATGCCCGTCGCGTATCGTTTTTGCAGGACGGAAAAATCGTAGAGCTTGCGCCCGTATTCGCGCGCCTTCGCAACCGCCATGGCGCGCTCCTCACGGCTTAGAGTGTCGCGCAGGTAATGGTACAACATGCACGTGCTGAGCATGGGATGACCGATCACCATGTCGTTTTCGCCGCCCATCAAACGCGACGGGTGATTGTCGCGACACCAGGTTGGCATCAAACAAAGTCGGCGCAAAGTCGCGCGTGCCAATTCGATCCACCCCTTTGTCCCCGTTGCGAGAGCCGCTCCCGCCGTGACCTGATCAATGGGCATGTACGGCGGCGGACTTTTCTTGGCGGGATTTTGCTTCTTGGTCAGGTTGCGGTTTTCGGGGGGGATGCCGTCATAGTCGCAGACGATTTGCTCGACGTGTTCAAGCGTTGGTTTGAACTCTTTCTTTCTCAGGAATTCCGTGCGGACCTCGCCAACGCTCCTGCCATTCAAGAACAACCAGGGGCGATCGCGGCGCAGCCCCTTGCGCGGTGACAACAAAGCTTCCTTGCGGTCATCGGGCGCGATCTCCAGACATTCAACCATATCCCAACGGAAGCGTTTGCGGTCGGAGGGAATGATTACCAGCCGCAGTTTCACCTCGCCGTCCGCGTCTGCGTGAAAGCCGAACTCGGTGTCGAGAACGCCGCGGCGGTGATCGAGGTAGTTGGGCACATCAAACCACACATCACCGAGGTCGCGCCCGTTGAGAAACGCCGTGAACGTTGGCACGGCCATGCGCTTCTCGAATTGATGCAAGTCCCAGCCCTGCGTGAGCACGGTCCTGCCGCTGGGAAACTCATCCATCTTGATGTCAAGCGTGCCGGCGTCGAACACACCGGGCCGCATCCGAAGAAAAGCGCATTGGTATCCCGTCTTGCAGTGGACACGCAGCAACAACTCGGCGTCCATGGCGTGGATGATTCGCGCGTTGGGGGTGGTTGCAGGAGATATTTTTAACATCGCATGCCATCATCCGCGCAGGGGACCTTTCTGACGAGGAAATAGGAGTGCCAACAGGGGCGAAATGGGTGACCAAAAGTGCTCTCCGCATCATTTGCGGTTGGCCCGAATATTTCATGCCGCGGCGGCAGGATGAAATAGGCAGGTTACTTTCGGGCACCTCTTTGGCACTTCTTGGCACCTCTCATGAATGGCCAAGGGGCGGCGATTATGTCAGCTTGATTCCCTACGGTTGTCACTGAACCGATATTGCTGAATGAGACGACTCGACCCATGAACGACTTCATCCGTTCAACTCGCACCACCTTTGCCGCCTGTTTCTTGCTTGGGAGCATTGTGGGAACGGTTCTTGCCCAATCTCCGTCGCCCCAAACAAAGCGGGCCGAGAATCCCGCCCTGAAACGTTTCGGGCGCGAGATCACCTTCTATCTGAGTTTCGACGACGAAGCGATCCAGGCGGACCTCGCCAACGGCAAATCCGAACCGACAACCGTGGACGGCGAACCGCAATACCTGCCCGGACTCTACGGCAAGGCGATGCTGCTGTCGGGCGTGTCCAAGTCCGGCGCATGGGTCAGCGTTGACTATCCGACCCTGGATAACGTGGATCTCACCAAACCTGGCGCAGCGGCTGTCTGGCTAAGCCCGCACGGCTGGGTCCGCGGCGACGTGGAAGACTTGTTCTACCCGATCAAGATCATGAGCGGCGGAGCGCAGTTGATGTTCGGTCGCCAGGGACAACTCATAAATCCGTTGCGGCGCAACGACATGGTGTTCCTGTGGGCCAAGGTCGGCGAGACGAAGGACATTTCTCTGCCGGGTGGCGGGTCGCTCGACTGGAAGAATGGCGGGTGGCATCTCTGGGTCATGAACTGGCGTTCGAACTCGATCGAGTTCTCGTTGGATGGCGGCGCGCCGCAGCGCCAGGACCTGCCCGCGAAAATTCCCCCTGATGGCGACCGGGCGGGGCATTTCATCATCGCGATGCAGGTCGCGAGTTGCCGCTATTTGTTGGACGAAATCTTCGTGCTGGATCGTCCGCTCGATGGAGATGAGATCAAGTGGATGTATGAACAGGGAATGAACACGGAAAAAACGAAGACCGCGAAGTAATGGACGGCAAGAAAATCCCGATTCCAGATGTATTCGACCGGAAGCTTCCGATTCGGACGAAATGAGACGCCCATGAAACAATACCCATCCTGCCGTTGTAGCTGCGTTTCTGTGAAGCGCAGAGTCTCGATGTCGCCCGGCGGCGACGCCCGGCGTTTCAAAACACTCCCGCCCGCGCTTCACAGAAGCGCGGCTACACTCTTGCGCATCATCGCGTTGGTCTTGATCGCCGCGAACGCTTTTGCTGCAGAACTTCACGTTCCGCAAGCGCGGTTGCCACTCATGAAAGCCCCGCCCACGATTGACGGCGAGGTGAAGGACGATGAATGGTCGGGTGCGGCGCGGATGGAACGATTCGGATGGGGCGGCTTGCTCTCGCCGCAGGAGGCGAGCTTTTGGGTCGCCAGCGACGGCAAGGAGCTTTTCATCGCCGTCGTGAGCGAGTCCCCGCCCAATGGCAAAATCCTGTCACGCGTGCCGCCGATGCCCGAGGGAGGCGACGCCCGTTCGTGGCTTGATGATTCGATCGAGATGGTGCTCGATCCGTTGCGCGGCGACACGACGGGGAAGCGTCGTTTGTACCACGCCAACATCAACTCGCGTGGTGCGATCAACGACACCGCCTACCTGCCCAGCGGAACCGGTGAGGCCTGGCGCGGTCACTGGCGGCTGGCGAGCAGGGTCATCGGCGACCGTTGGCATTTCGAGGCGGCGCTGCCGCTGAAGGATATGGGCGTGACGGACGACGATCTGAAAAAACCGTCCGGAATCCGTGTTTGCCGCAACTGGATGCAAAACGCTGCCGGCCCGCCTCAAACTGAATGGGGCGCGTTCGCGGGCCCGTTCCTCAAGCCTGAAACCATGCCGCTCATGACCTGGGATGCGCGCGCGCCCGTGGTGCAGGCGCTCCAACTCCACGATCCCGGCAAGTTGTCGTTCCATGCCTGTGTGGCGATCCGCAATCCACACGCCGAGCCAATGGAAGTGAAGGTTGCCATTCAATGCGTTCCCAAGAGCAGCGCGCCGACGAAACTGGATCAGACGGTCAAGGTCGCTCCCCATTCGGTTGAGATCGTGGATTTCACGGGGAGCACGGTGGCGGGTGAAGAAGTGTATGGCTCGATCCAGGTCGCTTCGTCCGACGGCAGCGCCGTCTATTACCTGCGCGATTTCAATTGGAAACTGGCGCGGCCCGATCCGATGTGGGCCACGGACGAACAGGCGGCCAAGAAGGTGGAGGTCAGTTTTGCCTACTTCCCATACCACGATACCATCAAGGCGATGGTCGGTTTCAACGGGCTTGAAGAAAAGGATAAGGTGCGCGGCGTGAAACTGAGCGTGCGCAAAGTAGGACAGGCTTCCAGCCTGTCTAGTTCGGAAACGCCTAAATCCGACAGGCAAGACCTGTCCCGCCGTGGCGGTGATGCCCGTCCGACCCTCATCGCTTCGACGCACATGCCACCGCCGAAGAAATACGCAAGCGAGATGGAATGGAAGATTCCCCCGCTCAAGGAGGGCAGCTACGAGTTCGTCGCCGAGTTGGACGGCGTCAAGGTCGCGCCTCACATTGTTGACTTCGTGCGCCACGTGATGCCGTGGGAGCACAACCCGCTGGGCAAGTCGGATGTGGTCATCGAGCCGTTCGAACCGATCCGCGTCGAGGGACCGAAGGTGAACACGGTCCTGCGCACCCACACGCTCAACAACCTCGGCCTGTGGGAGCAGGTCGAGAGCCTCGGCAAGCCGTTGCTCAAAGCGCCGATGCGGTTGGAAGTCAAGGTCGGCAGCAAAACCCTTATCGCCGAAGCAATAAAACTGAAGTTCACCGATAATAAGCCAACAACGGTTGTCACGGAATCGGGCTGGAAGGCGGGGGGCGTCACGGGCAGTGCGCGCGCCGAGTGGGACTACGACGGCATGATGAAATGGACGCTCGACATCGAGCCATCGAAAGAAACGGTGGATACGATGACTTTGATCATTCCGCTGGATGACAAGTTGATGCCGTTGTTTCACGCTTGCACCGACGGCATTCGTTTCAATTATGCGGGCTTCGCGCCCACGGGCCAGGGCCGCGTGTGGGACGGCAGCAAGGCGGCGCACAACTCGATCATCGGTTCGTACGTGCCGTACATCTGGGTTGGCGCTGAGGAACGGGGACTGTCGGTGTTTGGCGAGAATGACCGGGGTTGGGTGCGCGATCCGAAAGTCCCCTGCCAGGAACTCGTCCGCAACGGCGACACGTTGGAGTTGCGGCTCAACCTGATCGCTCGGTCCCCGGAGGGCGACGTTTCGGCGTCGCCCCGCACGGAGAAAGGCGCTGATCCCGCCGCTGGCGGGACAGGCTCCGCAACGCCCTCCGGAAAGAATCAACCCCGCCGGATCGTGATCGGTTTTCAAGCCACACCGACGAAACCGATGCCCGAGGGCTGGCGCAGGTGGTCCATGGGTTGTGGCCCAAGAGAGGTTGATCTGGATTTTGCGTTCCTCGGTTCGTGCTGGTACTGGGGCACGTTGGGTCCGTGCGCGGATATTTATCCGCGAAACGAAGACTTCTCCCTCTACGAAAAGTTCGCCGAGACTCGACGCACGGGAGAGATCGACCAGGAATTCATCAAGAATTGGCTCGCGGGCTATCCGAAGATGGATGAAGGCACGATGCAAGCCTGGCCCCCGCACATCAATGCCGGCTTCCACACCATGAAGGTCCACAAGCCCAAGCGCGTCCTCGTCTATACCAATGCCCGCGGCGTCCGCTTCGACACGCCCGAAGGTCAGACGTTTCTCGATGAGTGGCATCGCGACGCCTTCCCAACCCGCAAGTGGGGTCTCGGCGGCGCAGTCGCGTACGACCTCAATCCCGTCGAGAGCTTCCGTGATTACGCGATGTGGTACTACAAGAAGATGTTCGACACGTTCGTGGAGGACATTTACTGGGACGACATTTTCATGCAGTCGTGTTTCGACACCGTCGGCACGGATGCCTATGAGTTGCCGGACGGCACGATCCAGCCGTCGTCGGGACTCTTCAACATGCGCGAACTCATCCGCCGCACGGCCGTGTTCCAGCAGGAACGGAAGAAGCGCGGATTCAACATGGCGCATATCACCAACACCGCGATCGCGCCGATTCTGTCGTTCTGCGGCACGCTGTACACATGGGAAGACCGCGACGGCGACGCGGACTTTCAGGATCGGTACAGCCGCGATTACATCCGCGCCGAAAGCATCGGTCGGCAACATGGCGCGGTCCCGTTTGCGCTCACCCTCATCAACGGCGCCTACAATGATCCAAAGAATGCGTGGGTCTTGCGGACCGATGCGGCCGTGGCGCTGACGCACGAAATCAAACCGAGCGTCGCCCACATCTATCCGCCATACTGGAGCAATTACGTCCGCCTGCTCGAATTCGGCTACGGCAAGCCCGAGGCGCGCGTGTGGAATTATTGGGATGAAAATTATCCCGCGCACATCGAAGGTTCGGAGACCTCTTCGCTCATCGTTGGCAAATCAGGAAGCGCGATCATTGTGGTGTGCGACTACGGCAACGGCGGCGATCTCAAGCTCAAGCTCGATCCGTCGCTCGGCCTCGGCGCAAAATTCACCGCCAAGGATATGGAGTCCAATCAACCGCTCACGATTGGCGCGGCCGGCGTGATTCAATTCGCGCTCAAGAAACACGACTTCAAACTCGTGCTCGTGCAAACGGAAGGAGAAAACAATGCGAAACCATGATTCGTCACATCAATCCGTCGTACCCACCCAGGTTCACGGTTCAAGGGTTCACGGTTCACGGTTGGAGAACCATGAAGAACCTGTTCCCGCGAAAGCGGGGATCGAGCGTTTTCTCCACGTGAAACGTGGTAAACTTCCAACTATTGAACCGTTAAACCCTGAAAAACTGATTAAGGAAAAAATCACCTTGGGAAGGGTGATAACTGATGACCGATCACTGATAACGGACACCCCATCGCAAATGACTTTTATTCGGCATTCCACCTACGCCAAGGCTACGGCGGACAAGTCGGCATTCGGCATTCGGCAATTCTCCTTCACCTTGATTGAACTGTTGGTCGTCATCGCCATCATCTCGCTCCTGGCGGCCCTGCTGATGCCAGCACTGAAGCAGGCCCGCGACCTGGCCCGACGGGCTTCTTGCATGAACAATCTCCGACAAATCGGCATGTCGCTTGTCAATTACACCGCAGACTACGACGGGAACCTGCCGGCCCCGGTGTTTGCAGGCGATCCTCGGGTCATATCCATAAGCACCACCGTTTACGGCATCGGTTTGCTGGTCAGCAAGGGATACCTCAAGGACGGGGCCGTGCTCTACTGTCCGTCCCAGGAGAAACCACTCTGGAACTCCAAGCCGGAATCATTTCGAGCACTTTTCGGCATCAGCGGCGCTTCCTGTTATTCGACCTACAGCGGTTACACAACCGATCCCCAAATCAGTATCTATGTTTCCGCGGTCATTGGCGCGAACATCTCATTCAATGCGCTTGCCCCGGATATCCCCCTGGTGTTTGACGGCTGGTCAGCTCAGTCCCAAAACAGTGGCACTCCGATTCTGCACCGGCTACAGGGGGGCAATATCTGTTACTGCGATGGCAGCGTCCGCTGGATGAATCAAAACCGTTTGAATGACAACATGCGGTACTGGGGCAATTCGTCCCCCGGCGGTTGGCAGTCGGCATTCATTGCCACCCTTAACCAGGCATACAACCAGTAATCCCATGACTGCTCGGCAATTGATCGTCATCGAACCGCTCAAGGTCGCCTACGAAGACCTTGAGGTCGGACCACCATCTCCGGGGCAAGTGCTGCTGCGCATTGTCCTCTCGGGGATCAGCCACGGGACTGAGATGACCGCGTTTTTGGGCACAAGCCCGTTTCTTTCCAGGAAGTTCACGAAAGACCGGGTGTTCACCGCCCGAGAATCATCGGACCCGCCGTTCTATCCCTACCGCTACATGGGTTACGACGCGGTGGGCGTGGTGGACCGTGTGGGCGAGAGCGTCACTGCATATCGCACCGGGGATCGCGTGTGGTGTCCTTGTCATCATCAGACCGAGTACATCTTCGAGGCGGCAAACTCCGAAATCTTCCGCCTGAGCGAACATGTCTCCAACGAGGAGGCGATCCTGCTGAACCTGGCCGCCGTCGCATTGACTGCAACCAACGACGCGGAGATCAAGATGGGCGGCGTCGTGGCGGTCGTCGGCGGGGGCGCCGTCGGACAATTGACGGTTCAAACCGCATTCGCCGGCGGCGCCAGCAAGGTGTTTCTCATCGAGCCATCCGGCGAACGAAGGCAGTTCGCTGCCGCGCGATCCGCGGTCGTGCCGATTGATCCGGGCTCGGGGTTGCCGGCCTTGCAAATCCAGAGAGAGAACCAAGGCAATCCACCCGATGTTGTCATTGAGTGCTCCGGCGCGGTTGCGGGACTTCATACGGCCATCCAGGCGGCGGGCATCGCGGGCATGGTGGTGGCGGCGGGGTTCTTGACCGGTCCCGCCACGGCGCTCTGTCTCGGCGAAGAATTCCTTCACAATCGCGTCACGATCAAGGCTTCGATGGGCGTCTGGGGATGCCCGTCCCGCCATGGCCCCTTGTGGCCGCGCGCGCGGGTGTTGCGGGAAGCGCTCGCGCTCATGGAGTCGAAACGGCTCAAGCTCGACGGTTTTGTCTCGGCGAAATTCCCGTTTGCCGACGGGCAGCGCGCGTACGACGCCATCCGCGCCGAGCCGGGAAAATATCTGAAAGTGGCCTTGACCTACTGACGGAACTTAACCACCCAGCGCGGCATAGCCGCAACCAAAAGATGTAGGGGCGATTCTGCAAAGCGCCATCTTCAGACGGACCGGCGCTTCATAGAAGCGCAGCTACAACATCGGGAAAATCTTGTCGAAAATACGCGATTCTTGAACATTGTAGTATAAGGCGGGGCAGTCACGGCTCGAGCGACGGCGGGCTTGCCCGCCGCAGCCTCGGCGAAGGCGGGTTGTGATGACTCCGCTACTTTTTTTTCAAGCCGGCCAGTTCCGCGATCTGGTTATCATTGAGGGCTTTCCCGTAAATCCGGAAGTCGCGGATCAACGTGTCGGCTTTCCCCGACATGTTGCTTTGCGCGCCATAACTGGGATGATCATAATCCCCGATGAAAAAGACGCCGCCGCCTCCCGTGTCGGGCAGTGAAATCTTGGGATCAGCCAGATCCTTGGCCTTCTCGCCATCCAAAAATAATTGGAGCACGCCCGTCGCCCAGGTGGCGGCGAGATGATGTTTCTCGCCGGCAAGCCATTCCTTGAAAAGCAGGTCGTCCCCGGCCGGCAACGGACGGCTGGCGAGGCACAAGATCAGCAATACCACCCTGTTCAGGGATGACACGGTGAGATGAGTGATTTTCATGGTTCGTAACTATTCAGGTTCAGAGCCTGTCCCCGCGAAGCTTGTCCCCCGTTTTCACGAGGGCAAGCTCTCGCGGAAGCGGGGAGCGGGGGGTTCAGTGGTTCACGGTTCACGGTTGACTTCCTCAAATCGGTCGAGGTGCTTGAAAATTTTGTAGCGGCGCTTCTGTACTACTAACGTTTGCAATCTTGTT
>JACQHZ010000282.1 GCA_016198745.1 Verrucomicrobiota bacterium | reverse complement strand
CATCAACTTCGAGCACAAGCGCATGTTCAACGATGATATCGGGCCGAGCACGGGAGAGATGGGAACCGCCATGTTCTGGTCCAACGCCCCCGTGTTTTTCCGCGAGACGCTGGGCAAGATGCAGGGTCGCCTGGCGCAAAGCGGCTACGCCGGTTATTTCGACATCAACTGCATCGTCAACGCGCGCGGGATCCACCCGCTCGAGTTCACCTCGCGCTTCGGCTACCCCACGATCCAGATTCAACTGGAGGGGATCGCCATGCCGGCGGGCGAATGGCTGGAACGGCTTGCGCGCGGCGAGTCGTTCGATCTGAAAATCAAGCGCGGATTCCAGCTTGGGGTGAGAATCCTGGTGCCGTCTTATTTCGCGAAAAAGAACAACGAAGAGGTTGAACTTTATCACGATCTGGCTGTGACGTTCAAAAAACCCAACAACCTTGAAGGCGTGCATATTGAGGATGTCAAACGGGAGAACGGGATATGGCGCATCGCGGGCGTGTCGGGATGCGTGTTGGTGGTCACGGGTTCCGGCTCAACGGTTGAGGAGGCGCGGCATCAGGTCTATGCGCGGATTCAGAACATCATCATCCCGAACATGTTTTACCGCACCGACATTGGGACGCGCTGGCATCAGGACGGCGACCGGTTGCAAACATGGGGCTATCTCTGAAGCGCCAACGACAGCAGCTTTTATCCGCGCGTGAACCACCGGAGGTCAAACGCCCGGAGATGGCCAGAGGCGAACAGGGAATTTTGGCGGAAGAACTCAAGGCAGCCATTGTGCTGTTTGTCAGGCTGCTGGATGAATGATGAACGCCCAACAACATTCCATCTCGCTTATCCGACACCAGAACGCGACGCTCGAAGTTTCGCCTCAATCCAGTCCCAGCGCTTATCCTTTACCATCACGAACAGACACTTGCCGCCGCTGAGTTCTTCCCACAATTCCCCGATCTTCCGGCTTGGTTCGGCGTCCGTCCAGCGATCCGCGCCTTTGTATTCCACCACGAGAATCTTCCCGCCGGGAAGCTGGCAGACAAAGTCCGGGTAGAACCGATCCGTCGCCGTCGGCAGGAAAAACGAGCACGTCGGCTTGCGCACCAGATTTCGCACCCAAAACTCGATCTCGCCCCGCTGGGCCGCTCGGTCCAGCCAGTAAGCACACTGTTCCTCTTCTCCACCCTCGACTCCGTCGAAGTCTCCGACGCGCGGGTAGTAATGCTTCATCAACTCCCGCGCTCGCGCGTAATCGCGACTGGGCGCGTAACCGTCGGGATGAAATATAAAATCAAAACCGTTCCCGACCGTTGCCCGGTCCTTCACGCCGTCGCTGAACAGGAACTGTTGATACGCGATGCCCGCTGCCTCGCTTCGCAAGTCGCGAATCTTCGCTTCCAGGATCGCGCGCAACAGGAACTTCTGACGGTTTGCCCGCGCGAGGTCCAGGCCGGGCGCTTTGAGCAGCGCCGAGAGGAACGCGCTCACGAAGACCATCATGCTTTGTTGGGTGATGTACGTCTCGCGCACGTTGCGGCACAGCCACGCCCCGAGCTTTGCTTCCGTCCAATGCTCCGGCGTGTAGCTCAGGGCGAGGTCGCGCTCCAGTTCGGGGAGGAAGGTGACGCGCACCTTGCCCTTCTCTTTGTCCACGTCGATGGCGCCCGTTTCCGCCATGCGATCCGCAGACTTGAATTGCTGGATTTCATCCGGTGACGGTTGCGAGGCGTACACCGGCAGGTCCCACGGATAATCAAGCGCCTCCGGATCGTCGAAAAGCTGCAACTCCCCGTGTACGCGCACGGCCAGTTGCGGCACGCGGAACGCCACGCTGCGCTCGCTCGGCGTCTTGAAAACCTCCACTGCTTCCGTCCGGCTCTTCAACGCGGCCTCGGTCAGCGCCTTTTGCGATTCCTGCCACACCACCGTCTGCGCGATGGCCGCGTCTTCTTCCGGCGCAATGGGTTTCGAGATCGTGAGCGTCTTGTTTTTTGAATCCCACTTCACCTTGCCACGCAACCCGGCATCAAGCTTCGTGAGGTCGGGCTTTTCCGTCAGTTGAACCACGACCGGGCGCAACTCGACGCGGCGCGAACCGGCAAGATCAAACTGCGCCTGCGTTGCGTTGCCGGCGGCGACGAACTCCGCGGCATCCTTCTTGTCAAATCCCGCGCCCTCGACCAGCCGGTCGCGCAAGGCGTTGGCCGTTGCGCCGAAATCGCGCGACGCCACGAACGCATACGAGCGGTTCAGTTCCGGCGCCTTCCGCCATACCGCGCCCGGCTGCCGGAGGATGCGACCGAGCAGTTGCTCGACGCGCATCTCGCTGCGCAATTCCGCCACGCTTGCCAACACGTAGGCAAACGAACAATCCCACCCCTCCGCCAGCGCCTGCTGCGTGATGATGTATTTGATCCGGCAATCCGGCGCGAACACGTTCACGTCCTCCAGGTCCCGTTGCTCACCCGTGGCAATGGCGATTTCCTCCGCCGGAATGTTGTGGTTGCGGATCAGTTCCGCTTTCAACGCTTCAGCGTGCAACGTCTCCACGTTCTGGCGTCGCGGCTGAGACTGGATCAACACCAGCGGGCGCAGATAGGGCGCGCCGCCGAGATGTTCGCGGTCAGCCAGCGTCTGGAGTTGGTTGCGTTTATCAATCGCGTAGGCCAGCGCCTTCTGCCAGTCCGGCTCCGTCTCCAGCAGGATTGGCAGCTTGATCATCGCTTCCGCCTTCAACTCCGCCGCCGACACGCTGTGCAGCACATTGCTGGGCGTCTTCTCCAGGTCCGGCGTCGCCGTCAGTTCCAAAATTCCAGACGGACGAAATCGCGCCAGCGTCTCGAACGACAGCTCCGTGCGCGCGTTGTGCGCCTCGTCCACCACGACGAAAGGCCGCCGCAACCGCAGCACGTTGGCGAACGAATACGGCGCGGTGTTCTCCGGGCCGGTCAGCAGATTCGTCCGCTGTTCGGGTGTGATGTCCCCAAAGTGATGCTGCAACGCGCCGCTGCTTTCATAGACCTTCAACTTGTCCATCTCCTGCTGCGAAAACGCCTGCTTCGTCGCGACAATCACGACCGTGGACGTGTCGAGCGTCGCCCGCGTCAACGCCTTCGCTTCTTCCAGGTTGAGCACTGTCAACGCCCCCGCTTCGGCCAACGCCGCGTGATACGGATGCGCGCGGTTGCAGAAGGCCTTCCACGTCTGCTCGCGAATCGCGTTCGACGGCACGAGCCAAAGAATGATGCTGTGCTCGGTTTGCAGGAGATACCGGTTCACCAAGGGCACACAGCGCCCTCCGATCAGCGTCTTGCCGCCGCCCGTCGGCACGCGCAGACAGAAATACGGCATCCCCTTCTCAAAACCCGCGATTGGTTTGTAACTGCATCGCTGTCCCCAGAGTTCTTTCGTCACCCGCAAAAAAGCCATCTCCGCGTCTTTTTCCAAGTCCTCGTGAATGGCGCGGAAATACCGCTCCACGCTGGCGAGCAGATCGGCCTGATATTGCTTGGGCGGGAGCGGATTCACCGGAGAACCGAGTCGAAGAATCGACTCAAAACCTCGCGTGCTGTTCGAGTGTCGCCCGCGCTCAACTTTCCCATCGCGCGGACAACCGTCACCTTGCCCAGCGTCGTGAGCTTGGCCATGCGCGCGGTGGAAGGCAGACGCAAGCCCGCGGCTGCCCAATCGTTTATCGTCACGTCCTCCGTCACGCGGGTCGGATGACTGGTGACCGGGACAACGAGCAAATCGTCATCACCCGGTTCATGCACGACGAGCACCGGGCGTTTCTTCGCTCCGCTGCCGTCGGAAAAAGTCAGCGTCGCGAGTAAAACGTCGCCAAATCGGTAAGCCACGTTCACTACTCCTTGTCGTAAATGGCATCTTCCGGCGCGTAGTGCGCCAGGAGTTGGGTTGCGGAAAACCGCGCCCACTCGCGATCCTCGGCCTCCGCCTGACGGCGGAGCAGCAGATAGTCAAGATAATGCAGCGCCTCGGCCTGCAATTCCTCCGGCAACGTCTTGGCCCGATCATAAATCATCTCGGCTGTGCTCATGGCTTTCACTATAGCAGAACGTCTGTCCAATTACACCTGCAAATCATACGGCGTCTGTTTGAACGTAATTTGCCCGGCCGCCAACCGGGCCCGCCCGAGCCGGCACGCAGCGGCGTAAATCACCTTCGGGCCGTCGTGAGCCGGCAACGCCGCGAGCACGGGACCGGTCAGCACATTGCCGCCGTTCACGGTGCGGTCGCCGAGGATGCCGTTGAAAAGGAGATAAACCGCGCGCCCATCGTGCCTGCCGAGCAATGGCGACGGCTTTTTCATCCTTCCGCCTTCATCCTTCATCCTTCCGCATAGCGGTCTGCCGGTTTCTTTGAAGAACACGAACTCGGCCAGCTCGGCGAATTTCACGTCGCTGCGGATCGCGCCGGCCTCGTCGAAGAGCGGTTTGCCGAGTCGGGCGAACTGGAACCCGCCGCCAAGGCCGGGGACGGCTTCGCCCTTCGCGTTTTTGTAACCCGAAGCGACGCGACGGACGCGTTCGGCGGTGATGTCGCGCGCGATTTTCTCGTCAATCTCCACAAGAATGAAGCGGCGGCTTCCGCCATCTTGTTTGTTCAACGCCAGCACCGCGTGCCCCGTCGTCCCGCTCCCGGCAAACGAATCGAGAATCAGCGAGTCTTTGTCGGACGCGATTTGCTGCAAAAGAAAACTGACAAAGCTGGGAGCCTTGGGAAAAGAGAAAACCTGTCCGCCGAGAATCTCACGAATCGCGAGAGTTCCTTCGTCTGTAAACATGCCGTCGATAATGCTTGGGAAACCTGTAAACTCAGTTTGCAAATTAGCCTGAAAGAGCTTTTCCCGTGGGCGTCCAGATGGTTTCTTCGGAAACAAAATTCTCCCTTCGTCGATGAGCTTTGCCATTGTCTCCCGTGAGTAACGCCAGCCCGTCGATTTGGCGCAGGGATATGCGATTCCTGTTTTCGGATCGACCAAGTCGTAGTGCAAATTTGGCCGCTGCTCGGCCGTTGCCAATCCAAGTATACTTCGGCTCATCCACGGGCCGCGCGGATCATTGTCGGAATTCTTGTATTTCGAGGTGTCTCGTTCCCTGCCACGAAATTTCAATTTTCCCAGCATGCGTGAATAAACCAAAACGTATTCGTGATCGAGCGAGATGCCCGTTTTCGACCGACTGTCGAGATGCTGCCGACTTTTCCAAATGAGTTCCGCGACGAAGTTTTGCGCTCCGAAGATCTCATCCATCAGCAACCGGAGCGAGGCGACCTCGTTATCATCAATGGAGACGAAGATTGCGCCATCGTCGCGGAGGAACTGGCGGAGCAGGACGAGGCGGGGATACATCATGCAGAGCCATTTGTCGTGGCGGGAGAGATCTTCGGCCTCCTTGCCGACGGCTTGGCCGAGCCACTGGCGGATTTCGGGGCTGTTGACGGCGTCGTTATAGACCCAACCCTCGTTGCCGGTGTTGTAGGGCGGATCAATGTAGATGCACTTCACCTGCCCGGTGTAACGCGGCAGCAGCGCCTTGAGCGCCGCGAGATTGTCGCCCTGGACGATGAGGTTCTCCGTGTCGCCCGCCGCCGCCCTGCCTGCCGAAGCCCCTGCCTGTGCCGTTGGCACGGCAGACAGACCGGCGCAGGCGGGTGGGCAGGAAAGCTCCGGCACTTCCTCCAGCAGCCGGAAGGGCACCTCCGCATGATGGCGCACCACCGCGTCTTTTCCGATCCAGGTCAGTTCCGGCATGCGGCGAAGAATAGAGAAATCGAAGCAGCGGAGCAAGACCGGGATTCACCGGAAGCGCCATGCAAAACGGCAGCCAGCGACTCGATGGAGAGTGTGAATCACCGGCGCCATTTCCCATTTCAGGACGAACTCATGGAAAGAACAGTCTCTTCAGCCAGGCTACGAGAACATCGACTTGTGCTACATTCGAATCGAGAAATCTGGCAGTAATGGCCGTTCCAAGCGGTTTGCCGGGTTCTTCCTGCCACGCGAGCCAAGTGTGGATGATCGCCTTGGGTTTGGCTAACTGGCTGAAGCGCTGTTCCCCTTCCGGGATGTTTGCCACGCTGGATTCGGCATGGCCGAATAGTTGACTGTTGGGGGGCACGAGAAATCTCAGGAAATCCTCCAGGATACCCCGGGTTTGGTTGTCTGGCATGATCCAAACGCCCACCCGTGGGAGTAGAGAGTCAGAAGGCGGGCTGAGAATTGTGCCGGTGGAGGCGGGCTGATCGGGCACATTCTGATATCCTGCCCTCATCAGGCGGTCTTTGAGCGACTGCCATCGGGCGACCAGATCGGCGTCAGCGTCAATGACAACACCAAGGGCTTCAATGTCGCTCTCTTTCAACCGGACCGGGAAATTTTCCAGCAGGCGCTCGACGGAGCCTTGGGGCTTGATCTCATCCAGCTTCTGCACTCCACGCTGGCCACACAAATGTTTGAGGACGTGCTCGTCGTCAATGCCCTCCACCAAAAGAATTTTTTTGCCGGGCATTTTACCTCACTTCAATACGATCTCGGGTTGCCACAGCTAATTCGTCCTCGCGGAATATTGTGGGAAACACTTGGTTATCCTTGCGAACAAGGCGAATCAGAACACCTTCCCCAGGGGTTGCCGCCGATGCAATCTGAAAAGCCTGAATGCAATCCCAACTGTGGGAGGTGGCAAATACCTGGATGTTGAGGCGCTGGGACAGACGAAAAATGGCGCGCCAGACGTCCACTTGGACGGAATGATGCAAACCGTTTTCAAACTCATCAATAAGGAGAAGCCCATCCTTGGCGTTCACAAGAGACAACACGATGCCAAAGAGGCGATTCAGACCGTCGCCAAAGGAACGAAGCGATACTGGTCGTTGGAAACTACCAGAACGAACAATGGCCGTGCGTATTTGCCTCGGCCCTTCGCCACCCACCATTGAAACGGCCGTAATATCCGGAGCGATGATCTTCAGCGCTTCCACAACATCCTTTTCACGATCAGACAAGGTAATTTTGTCCCAGAGTGGTCCGAGTGTGACCGTGCGTTCCCCTCCGTAGGGACTTACGAAGACGCAAGGCAGACGCGGTTCCTCACCATATTCCGGACGAAGCGAGCGCCCTCGATAGCCGAAACGCCGAAAAAGGTTGAGTGGCAACACACGCCGACCGGAACCAATTTCAATGACCAGCGCGGGGATCAACTCCGTGGCTGAGAAAAGCTCCTGTTGTTGTGGAACCAGTCGGCGAGTGCCATCTTGTTCCCGCTCCTCTGAAAACCAACCCACTGAAATCGCCAACCGCATGGCGCCCTCTCCCCCATCCGTAGCCAGTACAATTGATTGACGAAGTTCCGAAAGCTGTGGAAGTCCCTGAAACAGACTGGTGATTTGCGACAAGGTGTCAGCGTCCGTTGGACGAACCACATCTTCCCCCTCGCCGATGTCCTCTTCCCGATAGCGCAGGATGTTGAAGAGAACCGATGGCGAGGCGTCGGAGGCCAGAATGCGCAGTGATTCAATGACCGAGGATTTGCCGCTATTGTTCCGTCCGGTGATCAGATTCACTCTTCCCAGCCCTTCAATCTTCAGTTGTCCAAAAGATCGGAGGCGCTCAATGGAAAGGCTTGCAATCTTCAGTTTCATGGCGCCAGTTTCGTTGGGGATGTTGTGGAGGGTTTTTTCCACATCGTTTTTCGCAGGCAAATGGCGATGCGACCCTGATGGGTACCGGGCTGCTTGACTGCTTTTCGCACATGTCGTTAAAGCGGGCAAGCAACTTATGATCACCCTCTCTTGAATAAGATTCAAATAGGCGTCAGGCAAGGCCGTCAATTGTCGAAAGCGCAATTTAAGGCGGCAGGCTTCGTGACAACTTTTTCCCTCCCCTAAACGACAGTATCGAAAGCACGGAATCGCGGGTTCGCCTCTTGGGGCGGACGCGCCGTTGCCGGGCGAAGGGAACTGCGGTAGAATGTCGTCTGATCCGTTGAAATGCGCGGGTCGTTCACACCACCACACACGGCGCAAAATCTTTTCATGAAGCCCCTTGAACCGCCAGACTCCACGTATATCAAGACTGTCGAATGCCTGTCCCGATTGCAGTGGTTCGAAACATGCTGGGCGTATTATTTTCAGACGGAAACGCGGTTGTTTGAGGACGAAGTTCGTGATGCCGCGAAGCTGTTGTTGGAGTCATACAAGGCCGTTTCAACGCTGCTGCCCGATCTCCAACCGACCATCCAACGGGAATTACAGAACAGTCCCGATGCATCCGGAGCGATTCAACGGCTTGAGCATTGGATCTCGAAGACCGCTCCCTACCCGCTCGAAGGCAGTCCGCTGAAAAACCAATGGGACATGTTCGAATTCTGTGCCGCTTTCAAAGCAATTCTCACGTTCCTCCTCGGCCTCCCGAATTGCCCATCGACAACGCCCCTTGAGGCGTTCAGGCATTCGGCAAGTTCATTGCGTTGGAAACCCCACCTTTCTGAGATCACACGTTCAAGGTTTCGTGATCCGGACGGCCTGATCAAGAAGTGCTCTGAATTTCCGTCCATCGTGATCGTGGCGGATATTCGAAACTCGCAGGACCTCATGACCTATGCCACTTCTCAAGAGCAGTGTGCCGAGGATATCGGGTACTTCTACGCAGAGACAACCCGGTTGGTCAATCGTCATAATGCTGTCCTCTTCGACAAATTTACCGGAGATGGATTTCTCCTTTATTTCAACGAGAAACTTTCGAGGACGCTCGCTTCAGACTATATCGCGGACGCAGTTCGCTTTTTGCAGAACGCGATGGACACTTTTGCGCCAGTTTTCGCCCGGTGGTCTTTTTCTGTTCGAAAAGTCTCCTCGAAACACGGGATTGGCATTGGAGCGGATTGGGGGCTTGTCCGGTTCCAATTTCTACGAAATCATTTTATCGCCACCGGCGATGCGATTGTTTGGGCAACCCGGATGGCGGATGCCGCGGATGGCGGTGAAATCCTCGTGAACAACCTCCTGTACCACGAATTGAAACCCATTCCGTGTTTGGAGTTCAGCGAAAAATCGTGCAAAACGAAAAAGGGGGATGAAGTGCTTGGAAGGCAAATGACTTTCAAAACACAAACCGGCATGACCGACGCTTGCCTATACAGCTACTTGGCGAAAAAACGAAAGTCCGAGGGGAATGACGACCCGCCCGCTCCTTCCGTCGAGGGAACATGAAGGTTCTCCGTGTCGCCCGCCGCCGCCGGGCAGGAAAGCTCCGGCACCTCCTCCAGCAGACGGAAGGGCACTGGTTCGCATGTGATTGCAGCGAACAGTTTCTCGGCTTTTGTTTCAAGATCCTGTTTCTTTTTGCCTTCTGGCAATCGTGAGACGCCGTAGCGGATCTCCCCTCGCACGATCGTACAGATGACGAGTCGATCAGCGGGCAGAAGACTCTCCACGTGGGCGCGAATATCGGGCTGCTCTCGCATGAGATCGCTGAACGCGTTCGTATCCAGCAGATAGGTCATCGCGAGCGTTTACTGTTCAAAAACACCCGTGGATTGCACCGGCAGTTTGCCCGCGTTGATGGCGCGCAGCAATTCGTCCACGGATTCGGATTGGAGATGCGGCGGCGCAGCCATTGCTCGAAGCACCGCGGATGACGAGCCGCGTCGCGGCTCGTTCCGCAAGGATTCGACGAACACGCTCACCCGCTCTCCGTTTTGAAACGGCAAATCCTCTTCCAGTTCGATCATTTTGCCTTTGGCAACGCCGGTGTAGGTCATGACTGCTGGCAATATGCGTCAAATTGAAAGAATCCGCAACTTTGAAAGACATTGGAATCCGACAAAAAAGCGGTAGAGCTAACCCGGATATTTCACACTCCGCGAGTGTGAAATAT
>JACQHZ010000281.1 GCA_016198745.1 Verrucomicrobiota bacterium | reverse complement strand
CTGGAAGTCCGGCAGGATGAAGACACCGCCGCCCGCTTGCAGATAGCGATCCAGGAGTTCCATCATTTCCTTGCGGTAGGGCGGCGGGCTTTTGCCCTTGGATTCAGCTTCGTCCGGCGGCAGGTCAATCATGACCAGGCAATTGTACTTCCGGATCAACTCCCAGTTCAGCGGCCGGGGGCCGCTGAAATGAACATCCAACTGGAACCCGCGCTGGTTGAGTTCCTGGAAATACGCGAAATCTCCCTTGTTCATCAGGTTGCATGGCCGCCCGTTGACAATGAGCACGGAGGGGTTTTTTGCGGCGACCGGCGCGGCTTGATCCGCGGCGTTCATCTGGGCGGCAAACCACGCCGCCGCCAGCATCACGAGTTTCGACCACAGTTTCATGAAGCATCCTTTGCAATCCGCTTTCGTCGCATCAGGGCTCCCAGAAGTGGCTGCCGTCGAGGGTGGTTGGAATTGGATTGGCGCGCCAGCCCACATGCCCGTCCACATATAAGACGTTCACTCCGTTATTGTGCCGGTAGTAGCCGATCCGGTCAGGTTGGTCGGAATAAACAGAGTATCCCGTTCCCCTGCCATCCAACAGGAGAAAAGACTCGCTTGGGTATGGGATCGTTGAAAGTTCCCTGCCGCCGAGGGCGAGAATGCCGTAATTATAAGCGCCCGAAAAGTAGCTCGTGCTATTATACCACGCATTAAAAGTTGTTAGCTTTTCCTCTTGAGATGCAGCGGGGCACCAGTACACGGATTGACCCCACAGCGGCTCGCCATCCCTCCCCGGCTGCCACGCTTCCTTGACGTATCCTTGCTTGTTAAGGAAGTGGTACCAGACCCACCAAGGCGGGTTAACGTCATAGTACGGCGGCAAAAAACCATTTTGGTCGTTCGCGTACAGATGAAAGGCGTATCCCAACTGCTTCAAGTTTGAAATGCACCTGACCCCGCGCGCCGCGTTCCGCGCGTTTTTCAGCGCCGGCGACAGCAGCGCCGCCAGAATCGAGATGATCGCGATGACCACAAGCAATTCAATCAGCGTGAACGCATGGGATGACGGAATCATGGAATGATGGAATGGTGGGAAACGATGGTTTACCCGCCTTTGGCGGCGCCGGAGGCGATCAGGGTTGTGCCTCCCTTCAGCCCCTCCCATCACTCCAGCGTTCCAATACTCCATTGTTCCACTCATTTGCCTCGTTCGTGAGTCATTCATGGTTGGAGTCCGGTTGGGGAAGAGGAAATCAGGTTGTTCGTTTTGATCCTGAATGGGACCTTCACGGGCAGCGGCGGCGTTTTCCGGCCGAGAATGCGCAGCCAGAGCACATCCAGCAGGTGCTGCGCGATTTGAACGGGCGCGATTTCCACCCGCGTTACCGGAACGGCATAGTAATGATCGAGACCCTCGCTGGCTTGCGTCATCACCAGCACCTGTTTGGGCGCCGCCACGCGCCGGTCACGCAACGCCAGCGCCACGCCTTTCATCAGGATGTCGTCGCCCACAATCAGGCTGTCGGGCCGCTGGTCTGAGCGCGGCCATTCGTTGACCAACCGCGTCGTGGTATCGTAGCCGATTTGTTCAATCGAACGATCATCGATCTGTTCCAACTCCTTCACTTGATGAACCGATTGCCTGCCGACCTTGAGACGATGCGTCTTCATGGCATCCCAAAATCCATCCAGGTCATGCGTGCAACCCGGTTTTGTGTCGCCGAACCGCAGATAGATGGGACGGCGCCGCCCCTGTTGGACAAGATGCTCAACCGCCAAACGCGCGAAGCCGGCATCATCCAGTATCACGGCGGTTTCATGGCTGGAACCGCCAAAAACCACTTTCGGCAAGTCACCCGCAAAAACCTCGGACTTGACCTGTCCCGGCGCGACGTTGAGTGACACGAGTCCCTTGAAAACCTGGTTGCGCATATCGCCAATGACCTGAAGCGATTTGCCCGGCGCGTTGCGGGCTGCGTCCTGGTTCAGACAATCATAAATGCGCTCGTGGAACCCGCGGCCGACAATTTGGTTTTTCAAGGCTTCGACGAGCGCCCGGCAAAAGTAGCCGTTGGTCGCCAAAAGGTTGGGCCCCGCGAGCACGCCGATGACGGCCTTGTCGGAAGGCGGCCGCACGAAACTGCCCCACCGCGGCGCGCGGGCGATCAAGCCCCGCGCCTTGAGATGCTGCATGGCGCGCTGAACCACCTTGTAGCTGACCCGAAACGTCTTCGCCAGTTCGTACGCGGGCGGCAGGCGCTGATTGGATCGCAGGGTTTGATCTGAAATGAGCCGCTCAAAATGCCGTTCGATCTGCAGCCAGCACGGTTCGGCCCGCGTCAATTGAAATCCTTGGCTTAAAAGTCCCATATAATTTATTAAGGAGACTATAAGATATTTTGAAGCTTGTCAACACGTTTCGACTGCCGTAAAAACGGAAACGTTGCGCCGGTAATTGACCGCCCATGCAAACCACCCCATCGCAATGGCTTGACCTCGGCAACGGCACCACCCTCCATCTGCTGCTCTCGGACGATGCGGGTTTGTTGGGACTGGGAGCGGCCGTCGTGAACGGCGTGCCCTTGCGGAGCGCGCAAGTCCCCTTGCGTCCCTTCATCCAGTCGGTGCGCGGGGTGCAGTACACCCGGTTTGCGCTCGAACGGATCGAGCCGCTTGACGGAGGCGGAGGCGCCCTGCACGCCCGCGCGCCAATGGGTATTCGACGATCTCAGACGTTGGAAAGAAGCGGGCGGCCTCGATTATGTGTGGTTCGATTCACTCGGCAACCTCGGCCTGTTGCCCATCGATTATGCCCAGGACATGACGCCGAACACGTTCGCCATCGCGGAGTTTATCGCGGATTTGCAGTCCATCGGCATTGCGAATATCGCGGTCGAAGGCATGAGTCCGCTGGGGATGAGTTCGGCGCATGTATTCGACCCGAATTGCGGCGACCTCGGCGATGTCCAAGGAATCGTCGGTCAAAACAGTTGGGAGTGGCATCTTGGCAACGAGGACCTGTTCTGCGATCAGGCGCCGCGCATTGACTTGCACGCCGGCCGCAGCGAGGAGGAAGCGCGCCAGATATTTTTTCGTTGCCTCGCCAACCGTTGTGTGCCGGCGTTGGGAAAGTATTCGCAAGTTTTTGGCCCAACCCCAGCGTGGTTCAAGGAATATTTGGATGCCTACCTGGTGGTCGAAACCCTGATGGAAAGTCGGCGACTTCTGCCCGACAAGCAGGGTGTGCTGTGGACCAGCCGCGCGGGACAAGCGCTCTTCACCTTAAAATCGTTCCGCTTCGCATTGCCCCGTCGCGCATGCGTGGAGCAGGTCTGCGGGGGCAAACCGCAAAACCTGATGCACGACGGGATATTGGCCGCGCAGCCGTGGCGCGTTTATCGCATCACGAATTCCTCATGATCACGACCAGGGATTCGCTTTCGGGCAGCTTGCCTCCGCGCCATTCGAGCGGCGCTTCCTCACTCTGCGCGGAGGTGATGCGGAACTTTCTCACCCACGCGTTGCCCGGCGGCCCCTCTCCACTGGGCAACCCGTCTTCAACCACCCACAGCTCCAGATGATCCGGCGTCTGAACGGCTGCCGACGGATTTGACATGAAAAACAGGGAGGTTAGCCACCGACCCCGCCGAGGCGGGGCGGATTATCACGGACAGGCTGTTTTGGCACAGTCAAAACAGCGGGGAGAGGAGCATATCAAATTCTACCGTAAGGCGCAAATGGATCGCCACCCCCTGGATTCGGACATAACCCGCCAATTTCCCCTGAAACGTCCCGGCTCCCTTAT
>JACQHZ010000280.1 GCA_016198745.1 Verrucomicrobiota bacterium | reverse complement strand
CGCCAGCCGCGCGCTCGTCCAACCGCCCATGAACCATCCACTGGAAAAATTTGAGAACCTCATCTGCCCTTGCTCCGACGAACAATTGGAGGCCATGGCGGCAGAATCGCGGATGCTGACCCTGCGGAATTTTGGTTCCACAATGCGTCTTTTCGCGCCGCTGTATCTCTCCAATGAATGCGTCAATGTCTGCCGATATTGCGGGTTCTCGCGCGATAATCCCATTTTGCGCGTCAGGCTCACACCCGAACAGGTCGGGACCGAGGCGCGACATCTCATGGAACAAGGGTTTCGCAGCATCCTTCTGGTGGCGGGCGAGCATCCGAAATTCGTGGGCGAGCATTACCTCGTGGAATGCGTTCGTCGTCTTCGAAATCTGGAACTGCCGTCGGTTCACCTCGAAGTTGGCCCGATGGAAACCGAAAAATATCGTTCCATTGTGGAAGCGGGCGCCGAAGGACTGGTGGTCTATCAGGAAACATACGACCGGAAAATCTACGCCCATTTGCATGTCGCGGGACCCAAAAGGGATTTCGACTGGCGGATGGCATGTCCCGACCGCGCTTATGCGGCGGGTTTCCGCCGCATCGGCATCGGGGTTCTTTTCGGCCTGGCCGATTGGCGCGCCGACGCGCGCGCATTGGCCGGGCATCTCGATGAATTGTTGAAACGCTGTTGGAAGGCGTTTTTCACCGTTTCGCTCCCCCGGCTGCGGCCCATTCGACAGGCTCAGGGCAGGCCGGCTGACGGCGAATTTCAGCCTTTCACCAAAATGAGCGACCGCGACCTGGCCCAGGCGGTTTTCGCGTTGCGGATTTGTTTCCCGCAGGTCGGCATCGTTCTTTCCACCCGGGAATCGCCCCGCTTGCGCGATGGCTTGGCGCGGCTCGGCATCACCATGATGAGCGCAGGGTCCCACACCGAACCCGGCGGCTACACGGGGGCCGGCAAGGAAGACCTGCACCTGACCACACGCGGCAACCGTCAGCCGGCGCCGTCGGAGTTGATCCGTTCCGAGGGCGAGCATGCCACCGAGCAGTTCGTCATCGCCGATGACCGTCCCGTGGATGCGGTCGTCAATCGCCTGCGTCAGATGGGTTGCGATCCCGTCTGGAAGGACTGGGATGCGGCGATCTTCCCGGATGCTCATTGACCCCAAAGCGCGCGGCGCCATCCGGTGGAGTGTCGCGCAAATGCCTATCCCAATGTAGGGGCGGGGTTTACCCCCGCCCGTGAAGTTGTTCGGGATGGGATTAACCCATCCCCTACAATATAGGGACAACGATCTGTAAAGTTATTTATGATACACAACACAAGGGTGAAAATCCGACTCAACGGTGAAGAACGGGAGACTGCGGCCACGACGATCGCCATGTTGTTGCGCGAGACAAACCTGCTTGCAAGCCAGGTGGCCGTCGAGCTGAACGGCACGGTGCTTTTTCGCCACGAATTCGTTGAAACCGACGTCAAGGAAGGAGATCGGGTCGAAATCATCCGCGTGGTCGCGGGCGGTTGATGCCTTCCCTCGTCCGACCAGGAACCCCCAGTCATCAAACCGCAGACTCGATTCATGGAAGTCCGTCGCATCCCGCCCGTCCGTCGCCGGCGCCATCATGAGCGGTGCAGTAAACCGCCGAGCCTCCGTGACAATGCGCTCAAACTTCGCCGAATTCATCGCGGTCAACGAGGGCACAAAGCAACGGAGCGTCCCGCGCCGTGCTCCGAGATCCTTTCAACCTCGACCTGAAAAAGCTGCTCGAAGGAAAAAACGTGAAAGTGAGATGCCAAAAGAGTGCGGTTCCAAATGAGCGAATCCAGCTGAATGGGTCAAGAAGTTGACTTTGCTTTCGTTTGGTGTAGGGAAATAACGCGGTCATGAGCAACGCGCAGACAAGATTCAGTATTCCCGAAGGCACAGTTCCTCTGGTGGAAGTCCACGGGACATCTTTCGAGTGCGGCGAACAGCTCGGAATTTACTGGCGCCAACTGGCGCATGAGACGTTCGCGTCCGCACCTGACGGCGAACGCCCGTGGTTCGAGCGGAGCGACACCGCCGAGGCAAAGGCTTTTGATCGCCATGCGCCGCATCTGCGCGAGCTTTATCGCGGGATGATGCGCAGCGCCAACATCGCGAATCCTCGCCTGCCTGCGTCCCGAACGCATTCGGGACCGGCAGGCGAACGTCCGCCGGCAACGCCGGTCAAGACCGCTTGTTCTTCGTATGCCCTGAACGGAACCTTCACGGCGGACGGTTCGCCTTTGGCCGGCCAGAACAAGGACACCGGCTGGGGCAGCGCGTTTCGGTACGTCGTGTTAAAGGTTTGTTCGACCGACGGCCCCGGAACTTTCTCGCTGACTTATCCGCTCGACCTGTTGGGTTACGGCAGCAGCGCCACGGGTTTGTGCATCTTCCGCAATTCGATGCCGGGCGAGCCGCAGCCCGGTTTCCCATGGGTTTCGTGGTGCCTGATGGCCAAGTGCAAGCAAACCGTGGCGGAAGCGGTGGAACTGTTCCGTCAGCTTGCGGTCGGCGGTTGCGCCAATTTCCTTCTTGCGGATCGCTTCGGCGGAATGGCGGACATCGAACTCGGCGCCGGCCGTACGAACGTTCTGACTCCTTCCGCCGGGTTGTTGGCGCATACCAACCATTTTGTGGACCCCGTGTTGACCGACGATTCGTTTCCCGGCGAAGCCGAGCACAGCGTGCATCGGCTGGCGATCATGAAAACGCGATTTGAAGCCGAACGCGGGCGGCTGAACTGGATGGGCGCGCTCCATTGCATGTCCGACCACGAGAAGCACCCGATGAGCCTCTGCCGTCACGAAACGCCGGCGCGCCGAGGTTTTATGACGACGGCCTCGGTGGTGGCCGAACCGGCCAAGGGCCGGTTGCACGTGGTTCGCGGCCCGCCGTGCTCCAATCCGCCGGTGACGCACACCATGTCCTCAATTACGGCGATCAGCGCCTTCAACATCCGATCACGCGGATGCGTCGGCCCTGGCGCGTCAGTTTCCTCCAGTACAGCCTCCGCTTCCACGGAATGCGCGGACGCCGGTCGAAGATGATCAGCCAGCCGTCCTGGGCGCCGGTTGCATCCATGTAACCGGCGATCTGTTCCAGCCCTTCTTTCACCGTCTGGACGCTGCGACGGAGTTTCAATTCGATGACGTAGTGGCGCCCGCCATGACTCACGCACAGGTCGAGGCGACCCCGGCCCAGCGCAAACTCGCGCGCCACTGACGCGCCGCCGTTGACCACCCGCTGCAGAAAAGCCTGCAGAATCAGATGGGGGGCGGCCTCCTGGTAGTCGTAACGTTTCGCCCACGCCTCGCCATTCTCCCGCCAGAACTGCTGGAATTCGCGCAACAACCCGTCCAGATCAACGCCCTGAGGCGTAATCCAGCGCCCTTCCAGGCTGACGGGCAGGTCGCGCTGGGAATCATAACTCAAGGTCCGGACCATCACTTCGGCATAGATGCGGTTGGCCGGCCGGGGCGCGTCGTCATCCTCGCGGATCAATCCCAGGTCCCGGACGTACAAGTAATCGTCGTCCAACCGCCGCACCGCACCTTCCGTGCCCAACAGGATCGGTTCGACCACCCGCCGCACCCGCTCCTCCTTCAGCCGCTCCATCAGGCTGTCAATGTGCGTGTCGCGCCGCAGGATGATCCGCTGGGCCGCGTCTTCTACCATCGCGGGTTCCAACTTGCGGCCCCAATCGCGTTCGCCGATTTTTTCCACCATTTCCCGCGCAACCGCATTGACCAGCCACGGTTGCCCCCGCGTCCAGTCGAACGCTTGATTCACCACCTCGGCGGGAAAGACCTGTCCGGTCGCCTCGGTATGCTGTGCGTAAAGCGCGTCAATCTCGTCGCGACTGAAATTCCGCAGCGTCAGCGATTCGCTCACGATGTTGAAGGGGCTGGCGGTACCGAGGGTTTCACGGTCTGGACGGACGCGCGCCTTGTAGTCCCGGATATTGCGCATACCCACCAGCGCCAGCGAATGCACGAAGGGCGCGGCGGCGCGGTTCACGTAGCCGTCCCGCAACTGGCGCAAAAAAGAAATCAGCGTGCCCTCGGCCAGGCAGTCCACCTCATCGAAAAGAACGACCAAGGGATGGTCCAGTCCCTGGCAAAACCGGGTGAAGCTCACCCGCAGTACGTTGGTATAGTCCGTCAAGTCGGCGTCCTTGGCAAACGGTTGACGGGAAAGCACGGGGTGCATCTCCACCGCCGAGGCCAAGCGACGCACAACCGCGGGAATCCCGGTCTGCGCCTCATGGATTCCCTGAACGGTCTCCAGCGAACAATACAGCGCATGATACTGGCCCTGGTTGTTGAGCGTCTCCGCCAACCCATGCATCAGGGTCGTCTTGCCGCTTTGGCGCGCCGCGTGGATCACGAAAAACAATTCTTCGTCAATCAACCGCCGCAAATCCGCGCATCGCGCCTCGGTCGGCAGCATGTAGTGTTTCTCCGGCACGCAGGGCCCCGCGATGTTGAAAACCCGTGGCATGTTCCCGTCACCCTACCAGAACCCGGACGTTCCGGCAATGGCTTAGCCCAAATAGTCCGCAATTCTCATTATGGCCTGCGGATTGGATTCTCAAAGCCGCCAAATGACCGTTGACTTCAGAGGCAGCTTCGCAAAGGAAGACGCGGCGGCGACGCGGTGGATTCGCGCAGGATGAGTTGCGGTTCGAGGATGATGTGTCTGGTTTGCGGTTTCTTGCGTTTCCGCCGCAGGCCGAGCAAAAGGCGCACCGCTTCATAGCCGCTGTCCGCCAGGCGCGAGTTGGTTGTCGTCAGGGGCGGACGCACATAGGCGCTGTCGGGGCGGTCGCCTTGCCCAACCAGCGAGACGTCGGCGGGAACGCGGATGCGCAGCTTTTTCAGCGATTGCAACACGCCGAAAGCGCAAACGTCGGATGAGGCCACAATGGCCGTTGGCAGCGGGCGCGTTTTCCAGTAAGTCAGCGCGGCGGTCTCCATCGCCGCCAGCGAAACGGCTTCCTGGCGCGTGAGCTTCAGCAGCTCAGCGCGAAGCCGCGCCTCTACGATAGCGCGCCGATAGCCCCGCACCCGGTCCACGTGATCTTGTCGCCCGACAAAAAGAATGCGCCGGTGGCCGAGCTGAATCAGATGCTGCGTGAGCAGGTAAAACGCCTTCGTGATGTCCGCGCGCACCGTGTAACGCGCGTATTTCTCGTCGGCCATGGTCCCCTGCAACAAGACCCACGGAGCGGACGATTTTTGCAGTCGGATAAGAAGGGGGTTGTCCGCGGTCAGCGAAGATTCATGACAAATCGTTCCTAAAAAGTTCTTTTGCGATTCGAGTTCATCCAGGATGCCCATGTGGTCAATCATCCGGTCCGATGTCCAGCAGCGCGCCAACCCGAAATCGTTTGCCGCGCGCTGAACGCCGCTGAGCGCGCCCAGCGGCAAATGCCAGTTGGCGTGGACCATATCAGGACTGATGCGCGTCACGTAGAGCACTGTTTTTCTTGTTTTTGAATCAGAACCACGGCTGGATTTGAAACAAACGCGGGTGCCGTCGCCGGGCCGGCGGCTGATGAATCCCTCGCGTTCAAGACGCGCCAGCGAAATCCGCAGCGTAGGCCGCGACACATGAAACTGCGTCGCCAAAATCGGCTCCGGCGGCAAGCGCGCGCCGTGGCGCAACCGGCTGTTGCAGATTTGCGCATGCAGCTCGTGATAGACGCGCATCGCCGCGGGCAACCGGACCCGATGCGGTTCCGCGTCGAGATGCATGCCCAACGACTGCAGATCATCGGCATGGCCCAATCCGAAAGACCGGGCGCCGCCGATGATTTTGTGAGTCTTCTGGTTCATGATCGCAACCGCGCCTTTTCTACAGCCGTCCTGCCGCGCGTTCGTGTTGGAGAAAATCATAAGGCAACAGCACGCGCAACCCGTAGAACGTTCCGCCAAGCACATCAGCGAAATCCGCCTTGTCCAATGTAAGCAATACGTTCGCCCACGCCAGTGCCGTGAACAAAATGGGACGGTCTTTCCTCGATGCGAAAACGACCGGCCGATCCATCGACACCACGTCATCCACCACCGTCACTTGCGGACGCAGCCGTAGCCATTCCGTCGTGGCACTCGCCGGCAGCTTTGAAAGATTCCGCAGCACTTCGTTCAGCGCATACGGACTGCAGACCAGCGCCCAGCCTTGTGTGGCGGCATAGGAAAACAGCGCGTGGGAAGATCCGTTCGCCGAACCTGCTGCAGCCAGCAGCACGCTCGCGTCCAGGAACAGCCTCACCGTCCCTCCCGGAAACGCCGCATCCCCTCCTCGTCATCCGCAATCCAGACCTCGATTTGTTCCCGGCTGAATTCGCGTGGTGGCGGAAGCTGTCCTGCGCCGCGCAATCGGGCAGCGAGGAAAAGAAAAAGCTCCTGCTTCTGCTCCGATGGGAGAGAATCAGCGGCGGCTTCGATTTCGGCAAGCGTGCTCATACAATAGAAATCTAGCATTCGGTGAGAAATGTTCAAGCCACATTCACGAGCTTGGATATCGCATCCGCCTCAGGCGGCCCCCCGGCTGTGCATGTGCCTCAAACACAGGGCCACCGGCAAGCGCGCCATTTTGTTATTTACAAAGTTTTACAAATTGCTTGTCTTGCCCCGCCTTTCATGCGAAAATCCGAACCATGAAAAGGCGAAACTGCCCTTGCGCGAGCCGCAGCCAAGGCCAAGGCGCATTCACCTTGATCGAGTTGCTGGTCGTCGTGGCCATCATCTCGATCCTGGCCGCGCTGTTGATGCCGGCGCTGAAGAGCGCCCGCGATTCAGCCAGGGCGGCCGCGTGCGTGAACAACATGCGGCAGGTCGTGCAGGCGCTGATCCAGTACGAAATCGAATACGAACATTATTTGCCGGCCTACGGTTTTACGCAACCGGATAATCCGCCGTCGGGGACCGAGACCATCTGGCCGGTGTGTTTGGCTCGGCATTATCCGAAGCTCTTGCCGAACAAAGCGTATGAAGACTTTCAGTGGGGTACACCGGACAGCCCGAACGCGCCCGCAACCGTCTGGCAATGCCCGTCAAACGCCTTGCGCATCGATGTGCGCGCGGCGCCTTACGGCGGCTGGAGTTCGCCCAATTACGCGCTCAACACTTATCTGGGGCGTCAGAATTCGTTCGATCCGGGCAGCTATTACGTTTCCTCCACGCACATCGGCGTCCCGGAACGCGTCATGATGGTGGTGGAAACCTTTTACATCGCAGCGCCGCCGGCCGCAGGCCTTCCATCGAAAGGCAATTATCATTTTGACAGAGTTCTGCCCGGCAACAGCGAGAACCCAAACGCCAACGTTCATCGCGGCCGTGGCAACATCGGTTTTGTGGACGGCCACATTGAAAGCACGACGCCAGCCAATCTGGAGGCGCAGGCCGGCAGCCTCAACTGGCTTTACGCCGGCCGGAACAATAATCAGAGCGGGCCGACCCGGAATCGCTGGCTGGATTAGTATTTCTCTGTTAAGTCCATGAAATCTCCTTTGGAAAAGAAATTGTGTGGCACCGCCGCCCCCGGCGGTGATGGTCCTCTCCGCGCACCGCCGGGGGCGGCGGCGCCACAATTCCCCACCTGATGATGACAACCGAGTGGTTCACGCCTCTGGCAAGGATGTTGCCGCTGCTGGCGCTCTTTCTGGCGCATCCGACCATGGCGGTGGCGACGGAATGGCAGACGGCGAACGACAGCGAGGTTGCCGCCGCCATCGAGAAAGCGCAGCCCGGTGATGTCATCGTCCTCAAAGCCGGCCGCTACAAGGGTGGTTGGACGCTCAAACCGGGGCAACCCGGAAAACTGATCACGTTGCGCGCCGAAAGGCCGAATCGGGTATTGGTTGGCGCCGCCAGTTTCCTCACCGGCCTCCAACCGGTTGCGGGATTTCACTACGCGTATAGCGCGTCTCATCCGGTGCTGCCGGAGAAAATCCAGGAACTGGATAGCGGAAAAGAATTGCGCTGGATGGCCGCGCCCATTGATGTTGATGAAGTTGTCGGTTCCTATTGTTACGACGAGGGCGCCAAACGCATTTTCATTCATCCGAGCGATAGCGCAGGGGCGGCCCATCACACTTATGCGACGGTTGGTTCAACCATTGGACTCATCCTGGCTGATCACACGATGGTGGACGGCTTCGTGATGACGGGCTTTGGCGACGCGGCGATTCGCGGTTCCAACCTGACGGGGGCGGTGGCGCAGAACTGCGTTCTCTATGGAAACGGGTACGGCATCCACTTTGCAGGCGGCAAGGACTGCGTGATTCGCGGCAATCATGTGTGGAACAATCGCCCGACCTACCAGGAGGGCGCCCAGATCATGATCGGTTGCGCCCCGCCCGCCGAACGGTTTCTTGTGGAAAACAACATCGCTCACGATTCAACCGCTATCGGCATCCGTTTTTACGCCGGCAAAGCGAAAGATTGCATGGCGCGCGGCAATCTGATGTTCGGGAACAGCTATGGTTTCTGGTACAAGGTCAACGAAATCGAGGGCACACTTGCCGCGGAAAACAATGTTGCCTTTGAAAATGGCAACGGCGACCTGGGCGCGCTGGTGATGAAGAACAACAGTTATGGCGTCCATATCGAACCGTATGTCAAAGACCCAACCGATCTGGCGATGGAAGACCTTAAAGCGGACCCAAAGTTTGTGGATGCCGCCTGGCGTGATTACCGGCTTCAGTCCGACAGCCCGGCGCGCGGCAAAGGCCCGGGGGGCGCCGATCCGGGGGCGTTTCCGTATAAAGGCGACGTGTTTTTCGTCAAGCCGGACGGCGACGATAAAGCCGATGGCGCGAGCGTGACCAATGCCTGGAAAACACTGGGACACGCGACGCAGCAGCTTAAGGGGGGTCAGACGTTGTACGTGTTTCCTGGACAATACAACGAACCCCTTCGGCTCACAGGCAAGGTGGCGCCTCAAGGTCAGACAACGAAGGTGCGCGTGCATGGCAATGGTCCCCTCGGCAGCGGGACGGGCCTTCACCCCGCCAGCAAAGCATGGGTTCAGGCGGTGGAGATCACTGAGTGCGCTTCTCTGGAACTCGCGAATTTCTCAGTGAGAAACGCTCAAGACGCGGGCCTGAAAATTGTGAAATCGCGCGATGTGACGTTTCTTCACTGCGCAAGTTATTTTAACACCGGCGACGGCGTTCTGATTGCTGATTCCAGCGGCGTCGCCTTGCAGCGGACGGCCCTCTGGCAAAACGGCGGCTCTGGCCTCCACGTTCAGCGCAGCGCCAACGTGGAGTTGCTGTCCTCGATTGCAGCCGAGAACAAACTGGCGCAGGTTTTTCTTGGAGAAGGCGTCAAGGATTATTACGGCGATTTGAATGCGCTCGGCGGCAGCGTGATCGGGCAAATCGTTCCGGGCGGCGGCAAGGCGGGTGATCTGGCGGAATGGCGCAAGCAAACCGGCGGCGAGATTCATTCGGTGGCGTTGACGGTCAAACCCATCGATCCGTCTAAAGACGATTTTCGAGCGCCGGCGGGGAGCGCGCTGGCAACCGGCGGTCTCTATGATTCGCCAGTCGGCCCGGAAGGCGCCGTCATTGTCGATCGTGTCGTCCACAAACCAATCGAGCGGGTGGAAGTCGTTTCGGTGACCAGCACAAGCGCGAATCTCCTGTGGCACACCCCCGGTCGGATGTGCGGCACGGCCTTGAAATGGGGAACCGACGAGGAATGCCGCAACGTCTATGATCGCGCGAGCAGCGAGGACAACTCCGAGTACGAACTGGTGCATACGGTGAGCCTGATCAACCTCGCGCCGGGAACGACCTATCATTTCCGACCCGGTTTTGCGGATTTTGCCGCCGCCGGCAATCCGCTGGTCTGGGACGAAAAGGATTACACTTTCACGACCGCAACCGCGGAACGCAGTCCCCGGCAGTTGTACGTGTCGCTCGAAGGCAATGATTCGAAGAACGGCCTGAGCAAAGCAACTGCCTGGCGGACGTTGCATCACGCGGCGCGTCAGGCCGCGGCCGGCGACACCGTGACGATCTTGCCGGGGCGATACACCGAGCTGCTCCGGCCGTTGCAAACGGGCTCAAGCGAAGACCGCCGCATCACGTTTCGCGCAGAACGGCCGCTGACGGTTTTTCTGGATGGCGGCATGATCAAGTTCAAGCGACCAGGGCGTCCGCATGCGGCGCAGTTGCATGGCAAGGCTTATATCACCCTGGAGAATCTTGTCGGCGAGAAATGTTCGGAGAACATTGATTACGGCGGCTACCGCGGCGGATGGGGGTACGCGGGGATTTTTCGCGTGTCCGGCGGCGCGATGAACGAGTTCAAATACTGCGTGGCGGATGCGCGTTACCGTTGGATGGTTGGTTTTTGCGTTTTTGACGGCGGCCAGATGGCCGGAATAGAGGAACCGGAACACCAGGCGCAATACGCGGCGAAAATCACCGACAGCATCACCCTGGCCTGCTGGAACTCCTTTTTTGGATTTGCGCGCGCACGGGTGGTTCTCGATCACAATATTCACTTCAGCAGCATGACCAAGATGTTCACGCTTGTCCGTGGTCCCGAACGCTGGCTGAGCGCGCGCAACTCGATCTATCAGGACTTGAGCCATCAAAAGCGCAAAGCCAGTCGGCCCATTTTTGACAAAACCTCCCCGACGATGTTGGACTCGGATTACAATTGCTTTGCCTGGCTCCCAGAGAGCAAGAAAGACGCAGTCGAAATCGACGAAAAACACATCGTGGAATTGGAAGGCTGGCAAAAGGTGTCCGGCCAGGATAAACACAGCCTCGAGAACACGCCGGATTACCCGTTAACCGCGCTTGATCTAAATGAGAAAGGATACGACCAACGGCCGTTGCAAATCGGCGATTTTGTCTTGCCGAAGGACAGCCCGTTGCGCGGCAAGGCAAGCGACGGATCGGACATTGGCGCGCGATGGGAGAAATGGCTGGCGTCCGATGTAAAATGATCTCATCAAGAGATGTCATGCAAAAATATCTGGTGACCACCATTGATTGTGATTTGCGCAACGACACTGTCGAGACACGATCACGGACGTTGGACGCGCTGTTAAGCGCTTTCGAGGACGGCGGACTGGCGGGACATACGACCTGGTTTCTGAACGAAAACCACTTTTTCATCACAGAAAATCACGAGGCATTCTTGCGCGAGTCCTGCCGTCGCGGCGATACGATCGGGGTGCATGATCACGTGGATTTTGTCAACGGCAAGAGCCGCGAACCGTCGTTACACACTTGGTTTGCGCGTTCCTTGTTCGTCGTGCGGCGCTGGCTCAACGACCACGGTTATCCGGACGAGATCATCTGCCATCGGATGGGCTGTCTTTATCAACGAACCGAATGTTACCGCGCGCGCGCCACCCTCGGTTATCGCGTTGTCTCGGAGGTGTATCCGGGACAAAAGGGCGTTGATCATGCCAAGGAACCCGCGTATGACAATCGTGATATCCCCCCCGGCATCCGGCCGTATCGCCATAACCCGGCCGACTTTGCGAACTACTGCAGTCGCCAGGGACATTTTCTTCATACACCCATCTGCCACATGGGAATGGCAAATCTGAATTTCACGGCGATTGAGCAATGGCTGGCAACTGCCGGAGCAAACCGGCTGGAGGCGATCCCATTGGTCTGGTTGTTTCACCCGTATGAAGTCACGCCGTGGATCGGCGGCGGGTGGGGCGAGATTGACGCCGGACTTGTCGCGAAATTACGCGAAAACATCAGCCGGTTGATTCAAGACTACCGTCTCGAACCGCTGAACCTCAAACGTTGCGCAGAACTTTTTGGCGACTGAAATGAAAACACTTGCGCTTTTCGAGGGCGCCCCCGTCCGAACCAACCCTTGGCCGGTGTACCCGCAGTTTGGCGAGCGGGAAATCGAGGCTGCTACCAGGGTTATTCGATCCGGCCAATTGTGCGCACAGTCTGGCGACGAAGTGCGGACGTTCGAGCAGCAATTTGCGCAGTACATGGGCGTCAAACACGCCATCGCGGTTGCCAACGGCACCACAGCGATTCATACGGCGCTTGCGGCTCTTGACATCGGCCCCGGTGACGAGGTCATCGTGCCCGCTCTCACATTCATCGCCACCGGCACAGCAGTCTTGATGCAAAATGCGATGCCACTCTTCGCAGATATCGAAACGGATGTTCAGGGATTGGATGTCGAGTCCGCCAGGCGGTTGGTTTCTGAGCGCACGAAAGCCATCATCGTGGTGGCGCTGAACGGTTTTCCACCCAACATGGACGCGCTCTTGCAGCTTGCCAAGGAACGCGGCCTCGTGGTCATCGAGGATGCGGCGCACGCGCACGGCGCCGAATACAAGGGCCGGAAAATCGGTTCCCTGAGCAAACTCGGTTGTTTCAGTTTTCATCAGAAAAAGAATCTTTCGCTAGGCGAGGGTGGCATGATTACGTGCAATGACGATTCATTGGCCGAGAAATGCCGGGAAATCCGTTCGTTCGGGACAAATGTCCCGTTGGCCTACAACTATCGCATGACCGAGTTGCACGCGGCAATCGGTCAGGTTCGGCTCAAGGAGCTTGACGCGCTGAACGAAACGCGCATTCGCAACGCTGAATACTTGCATTGCCAACTTCAAGGCATCCGCGGCATTCGCGCACAGACACCGTTGCCCGACACAAAGTGCGTCTATTACAATTTCATCATTCATTACAACCCGGATGAATTCGGTGTGTCGCGGAATCGATTCATGGAGGCGATTCGCGCCGAAGGGGTGCCCGTCCATTCGTTATACTATCCGCTCTATCGACATCCAAGCTTCCGGAACAACGGCGCCTTCGCGCGCGGGCGCGCGCCTGAAAACAGCATCGATCGGTATCGTCGGAATTATCAGGAGGGTTCGTGTCCGCGCGCTGAAGCAAACAGCCACCGTCACATCATCGAGGTCAAGGTTCATCCGCCGGCGACATTCGCCGACATGGACGATGTTGCCACTGCGATGCGTAAAGTGATCGAATTCATCCACAAATTGCGATAACCTGTGTGAAAAGCCGGTTCGGACAATTTCTGCAGCCTGGACGTGCCGACACAAGGAGAGGTTATGAACGCCGATGCAATTCATGAATGGTTTGCCGATGACGATGTCAATCTTCGCCGCGCCGCCGCCGAAGCGGCAGGCCGTCTGGGATGGGAATCAACGAAGCTCGTGCCCGCGCTGATCCGTGCGCTCAAAGACCCGAACCCCATCGTGGCGCGCAACGCCGCTGTGGCGATCGGCAAGGTGAATCCTCCGCCAAAATCCGCCGTTGGACCGTTGATCGCACTGCTCCAACGCAAGGAGGAGAAACCGGACATTGTTCTCAGAAAGATCGCCGCCTGGGCGCTCGGTCGGATGGGCAGCGCGGCCAAGCGGGCCATACCGGTGTTGAAAGGCATTGAAACCCAGCATTTTCCGGAGGCAGGATTTACGCAGCACGAAATTGATGCACTCCGTCAAAACGCCCGCCAAGCGGTCGAACGAATCACCGCTTGTTATGAGAAGAGCCGTCCTGCGGTTCGCTTCGTGATCGAACCGCGG
>JACQHZ010000291.1 GCA_016198745.1 Verrucomicrobiota bacterium | reverse complement strand
CCATGTTCTCGATACACCATCGAGGATGTAGGGGGTAGGGAATAATGGAGTTGGGACGTTTCAGGGGAAATTGGCGGGTTATGTCCGAATCCAGGAAGACCTGTCCCGCGACTGCGGCGATGCCTGTCCTCCTTTGGGTGGCGCGAAGCGGTAAATCCGCGCGAAGCTTCGCTCGAGTTATCGCGGTTAAATTTTTGTTGGTTCACTGGGCTGCGTTGGGAATGGCGCTTCAGGCCGGCGAAATGGGTCCCTTGGCGGTTTCACTCGACACAACCAACCATCTTTCCGTGGTGAACTATCAAACGATTGAGGCCGGCGTGAAGGCCAACCCCGTTGACAAGAAGGAGGGACAAGGAGCGGTGCAGGTGGATTTTACCGCCGCCGCGCAACAAGCCGGCAGCGCGGGCGTGGAGATCGAAATCCCGCTGCGGAATCTCAAGGGCAAAACGCTTGCGTTTTGGGTGAAGAACCTGACTCCGGAGAGTTGCGGCAGCCTTTTTGTCGCTTTTTTCGACCAGGCCGGACGACGCGCCGAAATGCGCGCGTGGCACGGTGCGCGCGATTGGATGCGTCTCGTCATTCCGGTCGGCAACAAGGGATTATGGCATCACTTCGAGGCGGAGGCGGAGGCAGACATCACCCAGATCGTCAAGATCCGGTTCTATGCCAACTCACGCGAGCCGTCGCAGACGGTGAGCGTGCTTTGGGATGATTTGAAGGAAGTGACCGATCCCACCATCGAGATGCTCCAATGATCGCGCGCCAACAGGGAAACGGATTTTTGCCGCCCGGTCTCTGGTTCGCGGGGCTGTGTTTATTTTGTTTTGGCGCGGCGCTGAAAAGCCCGGCCGCCGAAGAGTGCCGAACCAAAGAGGTAACTTTTCAGGGACTCCGTACGATTGAGATGGAAAACGATCGTCTGTTGCTGCGGGTGTTTCCGTCGGTCTGCGGGGCGCTCGGCGATCTCATCCTCAAGGATGGCAGGCTTTCCACTCTGCTGCCGCCTCTTGACCAGAGCGAGGAGATCATCCCCGGCACCGGTATCCGGGCCAAAGGCGACAGCATGCCGGGGTTGCGCGACTGGCTCTGGCCGCGCTTGCCGCATCCGTTTGGACGGGAGTTCACCGCAACCGCCGACGGCAGCGATGCACGCCGCGCGGTCGTGAGCGTGCGCGCAAAAAAAGACGATTGGGAAATCACACGCACCATGACTCTTCGGTCCGGCTTTTCGATGGTCGAAGTGGAAGTCGCCGTCACCTATCATGGGCGCCAACCGGAAACGAAATCCTACTGGTCGCATGCAACGCTCCGGCTGGGAGGCGATCTCCTGAGCATGCCCGGGGATGACAACGATCTGCTTGTCATCCCAACTCGAAAGGAATCCTCTCCGGTCCAAGGGTCGTTCCCTTCCAGGTGAAAACGGATCAACTGGTCCAACACATTCCGGCGGCGAACCGGGCGGATAACTTCTATGCGCCCGCTCAGCCGTGGCTTGCGGCGCTGGACAAGGCCAAGACACTGCTTTTGGCCATGCACATCACTGAACCCGCGTTCCCGGCGGACGCGCTTTACTTCTCATGGACCGGCCCCCAACTCGGCGTGGTGATTCACAGCATGGAAACCATTTTTCCGCTCATTGAATTCAAACGCGGCGAAACTCGCCGTTGCCGGTTCAACCTGCTGGCGCTTCGCGGTTTTGATGATGTGGATTACGTCAGTTCATCCGCTATCATTTCGCTCAAGGACCCGCCGCTTGCACCCCAGGTTTCTGTCAAGGAATGGCCTGTCGAGGGCAAGCTGGCGACCCCCGCTGGGACGAAACCGCGCGAGTTACTCCTGTGGTTCGAGAGCGACAAGGCGCGATCGAATGAGGCGCGCGTTGTTGTCCAGAATCCCGGCCCCGAACGACCGTCCTCGTTTAGCGCGCGCATTGTTTTCAAGGATGTTCCGTCGGGACGACATATCCTTCGCGGTCGTCTGTTCGACGAACAGGGCCAACCCATCGAAGAATTCACCTTCCTGGGTTACGCCGTGACATTCACGCCATGATTCTTCCGCGCCACATTCAGCGACGCTTCATTGCATGGGAGTTTATCGCGCTGTTGCAGGTTTCCTTGGCTTTCTTTGCGCCCTGCCGCATCCACGCCGCCCCGTTCCGCATCGAAACGTCGCATCAACTCCTGGAAATGCGGGAAGACGGCGCATTTGCGGTCCGCGTCAAATCCGCGGAGAAACCGATCGTCTCGCGCTGCGTCTTCACGCTCACCGACGGCCGAAGCAAAAATGCCATCGCCTTGGTGACGAAACCGGCGCCTCGTTTGGAGAACGACTCGCTTGTGTTTCAACAAACCGATCAGGAAAACACCCTTGTTATTCTACATCGTCTCAAGCCTTTGCGCGACGCCTTTCTCTGGCAGATCACGATTCGCGCGCAGGAGAAGGCGGCGCGCCGGCTGCAAGTCCAAATCCGAATGGAAACCCTTTTGCACAGTCCATGCCAATACTGGGATGGCTTGCAAATTCATGAGCTTGGCACCCAGCCGGTCAATCACGCCGAGGTCAACAACAGCACCTTCCCACTGGCGACGCTTTACGATGAGAAACAAGGAGTCGCCATTGGACTCGCGGCGGATCAGTTGCTCAGTCATGCGGAAACCAGCGCGCAACCCGGCGCGTCCGCCGTCCTGAGCTACGGCGCCAAGGTGGTCGTGGACCCGACGCGATACGAAGACATCGTCTTGGTCCTTTATCCGTTCCGTCCCGATTTCGGCCATCTCGACGCGGTGGAGGCCTATTACAATTTGTTCGCCGATTTTTTTTCAGCCGCATCCGGCCATTGATCCCCGCGTGGCGAACGGCATGGACGCGCTCGCACACTCCCACAACCCATTTTGGCAACTGGCGCCGCACTCCGAGATTCTGCGGCGCTGCGGCGCGGGTCTGGAATGGTGTTTCGCGCCGTTCAAACGTTGTGGCGATCATTACGGCGAGGAATCCTGTTGGAACTTTGACGCCCTCAAGGGACACAATTTGCAGGGGTATCCGCAGTGGCAAATGACCGCCGAGTCGTATCGCCAGCGGCGCGCGGCGGATCTTGCGCAAGGCGGGAAATCCAACCAGGCCATGCTTTTTTACGTGGCGAATGCCGTCGAGGAACAACTCGCGCGCGCGCGCTTCGAGGAAGCGCTCATTCAACCCTTGAGCAACTTCGGCACGTGGCCGTACGAAACCGAGTATCGCGTCTTTTCCACCGGGGGCGCCTTCGGGCGAAAATTCGAATCCGACCTGAGCCGGATTGCGGCGGAAAATGAAATTTCCGGGTTCGCTTACGATTCCGGCGGAGGCATGGGCACGCGCAAGTATCGCGGCTCGTTGGGATGGGAGGCGGGACCGCAAGCCTGGGACGAGGAGGGTCCCTATGTTCTCGAAGGCGTCGCCATTGCCCGGAACATGGAGTTCATGCATCGTTTGCCGATGCTGGGCGGACGTTACAAGGGGGCGTGCATGATCAATCCGGGCGGCGAGCATCCGGTGCCGTACCTGATGGTGTTCCGCGCGGACCGGGGCATGGTGGAGTGGCCGAGTATCAACGCCTACAAGCCCGAAACCGTCGCGTTGCTCGCGCGCTACCGTCTGCTCATGGGACAGAAGCCGATTTCGATGCATGCCTCCCTTCGTGCGGACAAGTTCGGTTCCATCATCAACTGGCAAAGTTATTCCGCGGAACAGATCACGCGCCTCTATCAAAGCCTTTGGCGGCACGAGATCGTCGCCTGCCTGCACTTTGGCATTCTTTCTTACGCGGAACGCTTGTGGGGCGTGCCGGAAATGTTTCCCATCCAGCGGATGCTGCTCGACCTCGGCGCGCGCGGCAGACGCGCCACGCCGGCCGTGAAATTGAAACCGAATGACGCGCTGGTCGCGCGTTACGGATCAGGGCTGCAAACCGCGCTGGCTTTTGGAAACGCAAGCCAGGCGCTGGCCGACGCGGAGGCCGCCGTCCTGGGCCGACATCTCGACGACCAGACCACGCTCCTTTTCACCGAATACGGCGGCGGCGGTTTCCGCGCCCTGGTCGAGAAAGACGCGACACGTTTTCGTCTTCATCTTGAACCGCAAAACTGGCTGGTGCTGGACACAGTTGCGAAAATCGCCGCCCCAGGGCGCATCCGCTACGCCGCCAGCGAAGAACGCTCGTTTCATGACGGTCGCCTTGTGATCGAAAACATGGGTGACATCACGATCAGCGGCGAAATCACCCCGCGCATCCCGTCCGGTTATCGCATCGAAGAAGCGCGGGTCAGTGACAAGATCATCGTTTTGTCGGAAAACGGTTCGCCTTCGTTCAAGCTGACTCTTCCGCCGCGCCAAAAACTTGAGGTGAAATACCGTTCGCAAATTGTGCGCGCGTCGGACGAGGATATCCGCCGCTTTCCGTTTGTCCGCGACGGACAACCGGGTTGCGTCATCGCGCTGCCGGCGGAGGCCGATGACAACACGCGGCTTGCGGCCTCCTGGGTTCAAGGCTACTTCACGTTCTGGCATCGCTTCGGACAGGAATTGTTGCGCGAGATCAACATTCCCATCGTCGAATCGGCGCAGGCGCCGAAGGCCATTCCCCAGGTCGAATTGCGGATCGGGGCCCCGGTCTCGATCGGGCTTCAGGATGGCAATCTTATCTTTGTCGCGCCCGATTCATGGACGCTCAAGGACCTGGTGTGGAAGCATCTTGCCATTCTCGACGCCGCTTATCCCTATCACGGCAAGTTTCATGCCGACATGAAGCTATGGCTTGATCGCGACAAGTTTGACTACGACAAGGACACCGTCGAGATGCTCCAATCCGCAGGTCTGCTTGGCGCAAACAAAATGTTGTCCCTTGAGTTTCAACGTTCCCCCAAAACCGCCCTGCTTCATGAATAAAACCTATCGTTTCGCCGTCATCGGCTACGGATTGCGCGGCCAGGGACCCTGCGCCGAAATGCTCAAACAAGCGAAGAGATCAAGAGCACGATTATGATTAGGATTAGGAAAAACGCTTTAACCTTGCAACAGTAGAATCGGATTTATGAAAACTGAAATCAAGCGATACGCCCTGGCCGGCTGCAGCGGACGCGGTCTCTACATGTACGCCAAGCCGTTGGTGGAAACATACTCTGCGCGCGCCCAACTCGTCGGGCTGTTCGACATCAACCAGGGTCGAATGGACTACATCAACCAGTTCCTCAATGTGAACATCCCCACCTTCACGGATTTCGACGCCATGATGCGCGCGACCCGGCCCGACATCGTGATCGTGGCCACGATGGATTCGGTCCACCACGAGTTCATCATCCGCGCGTTCGATCATGGCTGCGATGTCATCTGCGAAAAGCCGATGACGATTGACGAGGTGAAATGCCGTCAGATTCTGGACGCGGAACGGCGCACGGGGCGCAAAGTCACCGTCACCTTCAACTATCGATTCGCGCCGTTCGTGACGCGCATCCGCGAGCTGCTCGCGGGCGGCGCAATCGGCAAAGTCATGTCGGTGGACTTCATTTATCAACTCGACCGCTTCCACGGCGCGGACTACTTCCGCCGCTGGCATCGGCGCAAGGAGAACTCCGGCGGCCTGCTGATTTCCAAGGCGACCCATCATTTCGATCTGATCAACTGGTTTCTCGGCCAGGACCCGGTCGAGGTGTTTGCCCACGGCTCACGGCAGTTCTATGGTCCGACGCGCCAGGAGCGCGGCACGAATTGCCGCGCCTGCGACCACACGAAGACCTGCGAGTTCTACTTCGACATCAACGCGACCCGCACGGGCCGCGAGATGTACGCCAATGTCGAGCACTACGACGGCTACCTCCGCGACCAGTGTGTTTTCGGCGACGCCATTGACATTGAGGACACGATGACGTTGAGCGTGCGCTATTCCGGCGGCACGCAGATGGCGTATTCGCTGAACGCGCATTGCGTCTATGAAGGCTGGCGGCTCGCGCTCAACGGCACGACTGGTCGGCTCGAAGCGGCCGACTGGGACAGTGGGCCTTACTTTGTGAAAGACAAGCAGGACAAGCAGGACATTCTGCTTCATCGCTGGAACGGCACGGTGTTCAACATCTCAACGGAGACGATCAGTGTGCCGATAGACACCAGCGGCCACTTTGGCGGCGACGTTCGCATCCAGCGGATGCTCTTTGACGGACCGCAGCCGGACCCGATCGGCCATACCGCATCCTCGCGCGCGGGCGCGATGTCGCTGCTCACCGGCGCGGCCGCCAACCGTTCGATCGCCACCGGCCAGCCGATCCGGATCGAGCAATTATAAAACATTATCTTCGGGCCAGGGACGTTGCGACCGGTCAAGCTGTGACGAAAGCCGTTTCGGTGCAGGCAGAAGATTACGACCGGCGATTGAGCAGCTTGACATGCTGCCGGTTTTGAGTCACATCTTATAACAAGATTATGCTATTACGAAGTACACTACTCTCGGCGCTCGGCAGTCCGTTCGTGCCGCCTGCACCGCAGCGGGAGGTCGTGCGCGTGAGATCGCCGATCATCCGACGTTGAGTTGTGCGCAGGCCACGGTCCTGACCGGCGTGCGGCGTTGCGGCAAGAGCACCCTCCAGTCACAGTTGATGCGGCGGGCGGGCGCGGCCTTTTACTGTAACTTCGAGGACACCCGTCTGTATGGCCTGGGCGCGGAGGATTTCTCCGCTTTTCTTTTGGCGATCGAGGAGGTGGCCGGCGCCAGCCAGCCGGTGTTTCTGGATGAGGTTCAAGAGGTGGACGATTGGCCGCGGCTGGTCCGGTCCCTGTTGGATCGCGGCCGAGCAGTGTGCGTCACCGGCTCCAACGCCTCCCTACTGAACCGGGAACTTGGCGCCAAACTCACGGGCCGGCACCTGTCGTTCGAGGTGTTCCCCTTCAGTTACACGGAGTATCTGGCCTTCATGGGGATCGAACGCGGCCCGGAATCCTTCCGTGGCTGGCTGACGGATGGCGGATTCCCCTCCTTCCTGGCAGAACGACGTGACCTGGTCCTGCAGGAACTGCTGCGGGACGTGGTTCAGCGCGACGCGGGCGTGAACATCGCCCTCATCCCCGCCTGGCAGTGGATGACCTGACGCTTGCCGGTCTCTGTGGGGACGCCGGAGAGGAAACGCCCCCTGTCGTAATCCAGCGACTCTGGTGGCGGCCGGGTTCAGATGGAAGCGGGCTTGTCGGCGCCTTTCAAGTGTCGCCGGCATCGGAGAATGATCCCCTTGCGGAACGAATGAAAATCGAGTTGCAGCCGCGCCTTTTTTACGAAGTCATAAAGCCGCAAAACCTCCTCATCAAAGATGGCTTCCGCCTGGTCGCGCTGGGGGGCGAACGGGTCCAACGCATTGGCGAATTTGTCGTAGAGAACCGCGAGGCTGACGATGGTTTCCGGACTCAGCAGTGCATCTTCTGGAGACGGAGGCATTTGCTTCGCAGATCGAGGACGTGGTCGTAATAAAGCTCAGCGCCACAGGTGGGATGAGACCGGGTCAACTGGTTCAGTCGCTTGGCGTATTCATCGCAAACCTGCACCATGACCGCCCACCAACGGGCGACCTTGTCGAGTTCATCTTCTTTTTTTGCGGCCAGGACAACGAAGCGATAAGCGGTGAGAAGTTCTGTTTCCAGTTGTCGCGCTTCCTCATGAAACGGCGCGCAAAGATCGGGCGGGATGGCGGCTATCCGCCGCTCAAAGGAGGCCAAACCCTCCTTGGAAACCTCCAAGAGGTCGATGTCTGCAAGGCAATGGGTCATGGAATCACTTTACCTGCTAAACGGCGGATAAGCCAGCGGAAAATGATGCCCCCTACAAGTAGCCCACGGTTGCGTCATTCGGGGCCGGAAAGCCAGCTTGTTGCTGGCTTTTCCCCTCATGTGAATAACGTCGGGAAAGGCATAAGGCCCCGATTTCTTAATTGTGCAGAATTTTCCATTGTCGAAGGGAGAATCCCCCGCTTCCCGCCTGCCTGGCGGCGGGCAGGCCGCCTACAGCCTGAGGCGTAACCAAGAATTTTGTCGTGCGCCCGATTACGGGATGCCGAAAAAAAGCCGTTGACGACGGCGCGCATAATTGGAATAATTGGAATATGTCGGATATTCCATCAACGGCATGCGATTCGCCTTCGGTGAAAAGAGCGTTGCGGCGGTTGACGACGGAACTGGCGAGCGGGCGTTACCGTACGGACATCCCCCTGCCGACTCACCGCGAATGGGCCCGGCGCCTCGGCGTGAGCAAGTTCACCGTGGCGCGCGCCATCGGGGAACTCAAGGCTGCCGGCGTCGTGGACTCGCAGGAGGGTTCTTACACTTTCCTGCGTCAGATCCCCGCGAAATCTCCCGCCCGAAGCGTGGTTTTCTCCGGCGGCAAACCGGCGGTGGTTTCCTTCTGGCACGCGGAGCGTCAGGACTTGCGGAAAATGCGTCTGGCCATCGTCCGCCGCCGGTTTCAGGAGCGGTTTCAACGCGAGCGCCCGGATGTCCGGATCCAGGAGCGGTTTGTGGATTGCGATTCAAGCGCGCTCCATGCGCTCGTCCTGCGGAACACGCTCACCGGGTCAGAGCCGACGGCGGGGCACACGATGCAAACCTATCTTCCGTTTCTGCTCGATCACCAGGTTGCAGCGCCGTTTCCCGATGAGTTTTTCGATCCTGAGGGAATCCAGGCCGCATCCATCCGGAGATGTTCGCTGAACGGTCGGTTGTGCATGCTGCCCACGAACATCTCTGCTTCATTCCTGCTCTACAACCGGGAGGCCTTCGACAAGGCGGGGCTGAACCCGCGCCGTCCGCCTCGAAACTGGGAGGAATTCGCCGTGGTTTGCCGCAAACTGGCGCAAGCCGGCCATCGGAATCCGGCATTTTGCCTGCCCTCCCCGAATGCAGCGGTCTGGTGGCTGATGCAGTCAGCTTATCAATGCCTCTCTCCGTGGAACGGCGACACCCTGCCGCCGCTCGATTGGAGCAGCCCTGCGGCGCTTCGCGCCTTGAAATGGTGCGCGCGACTCTGGTTCCAATTTCGTCTGGCGCGCGTTCATCCGGGTGATTCCTACGGATTGACTTCCGAATGTCTGCTCGGCGCGATTCCCATGGTTGTTGACGACGGGGCTTTGGCGTCGCAGATCGCCCAACTGGGACAGGCTGACCGATTCGGGATCGCGCCGATGCCGGCCGGTCCCAACGGGCAGATCATCAGCCTGCGCAACTGCAGCGGCTGGTTTCTCAATGCGCACGCCGCAGGCGAACAGCAAGCCGCCGCCGCAAGTTATCTGTATGCCTGGGAACAATGGCTGCATGAAGGCGACGGCGGTTCCCAGATGAAACGGCTCGGAGTCTGGCCCGCGCTGATTCCGCTGTTGGGGCGTGGGCGCCGGGATCATTTTGCCGCCGATGGATTGCCGCGCGACTGGTTGGCGGTTCTGGAGGAGCTCGATGCGCACAGTTTTTGGGAGCCGGCGAATGCCGATTGGCAAAAGGTCGTCCTTGGCGACGTCCTCCGCGATCTCATTGGGCGAAATGAATTCCTCTCCGCCGAACAGATTCAATGGCGCCTGCGTCTTGTTCAACATGAATGCGGATTGCAGGACGCGCCGACGGCAATTGTGTCTCCTGGAAACTTGCGGCGAAACTCCGGTTCCCGACGAGGATTCACCTTAATCGAAATTTTGGTTGTGATCGCAATCATTGCCATTCTGGCGGCGTTGCTGATGCCGGCGCTGAACAAGGCCAGGGACAGCGCGCGTGCGGCAGGTTGTGTTTCCAATCTGCGGCAGGTCATGCAGACCGTTCACATGTATGTCAACGATCATGAAGAAATGTTCCCATGGGTCCCAGGAAGCAATAATACTCCGGCGCAGGCGCTGGGGTTGGCCGGATATTTCGACAAAGGCGCCGGCATCCTGCAATGCCCGGGTTTCAAGAATTGGTCGCGTTACGGATTGACCCAACCGGAAACTCCGATGCGTCCTCCGATCACGGCATTGAATGGCGGGGATGATAACAGCATCCAAAACACGTACCGATGGCGTCGGTTTTCCGCCTTGGACGAAGCTCCGCAATTAAGATTCACCACGATCCCCAATCCAGGCGCGGAATGGTACGTGTGCGATTTCAGCATGGGGTCCCTGCAGTACCCCCCCAAGTTGGCCACGCCATCGCACGGTTCCGCAGGCGGCGTTGTCGGTTACGCGGATGGCCACGCCCAGTGGCTTTCCTCGGCGAGATGGAGCAACGTATTTGAGTGGGGCGCGCGCCCTGAGACACCGGGGGATTTTTCCTTTTATTGAACAACACCGCCAACCCCTCAACCTGGGAGGAACACACATGAATCGTTCCGTTTCAACATCAATCGCCATGCTGGCCGTCACGTTCGCGTGGACGCTCCCGTCTGCGTCTGCTGAGGAACCCAATGTCCATTCGTTCGACCACAAGAATGGCGTGGCACTCGAGACCGGCTACCATGTGCGCGACGCCGCCATCGAGGTTGTCGGCAATGACCACAGCGAAGGGACGGGTTCGATCCTGCTGCGTTTCACCTGCAATAACGAGACGGGCACCCACACGGGCAGAATCCGACTCGACCTCAAGCCGCTTTCGCTCCAGGAGTTCGGAAAATTCAAACTGGCTGTCAAACCGCTGGGCGACAAACTGCATTTGATCTCCGTGGACGCGCGCAACGCGGGTGACGAACGCGTCGCCCTCTGGCAGTTCAGCGACTTGGCGCCCGGCAAGTGGACCGAGCTGACCACCGACTCGGCGTCCAACAAGGAGTCCCCCGCGCCGCAGAACGATTCGCAGATCGCCTACGTGTTCATCGGCGCGCACGTGAACGATTGGCCGGGCGCAACCGTCCAGGCGCTCTTTGACAACTTCCGTCTCCCCGCTGGCGGCCAGATTCTGAAAGAGTCTGCCGCCGCGAAGGGAAAGTGAGCCTCGTCGTGAGCCGGTTACGAAGCGCCTGGACGGTCCCGATCCTCCTCCCCGCCCTCCTTGCTTCGCCCTTTCCGGCATGGACCGCCGAGGTCGTCCCCGCCCCGCGCGATGCCGTAATGGTCGCCTCCACGAAGGAGCCGCCCGTCCTTGACGGTTCGCTCGACGATCCCTGCTGGAAGGCGGCCGTACCCGTCGGCGATTTTCTTGATCCGCGCACGGGCGGCAGGGCCGGCGACCCGACACGCCTCTTCTTTTGCGCGACCGACCGCCATTTCTACATCGCCGTCGAGGCATCGAGCCGCGAAGGAGCGGATTTCATCGCCGAGGAGCGCGAGAACGAGGGACCCCGCTTCTTCGAGGGTTCGACCGTCGAGATATTCCTCGACCCGACCGGTGACGGCAGGCGTTACTTCCACTTCGGCGTCAACCCGCTTAACGCGCGTTACGACGCCGATGGCAACAACGCCCTATGGAACGGCGAATGGCGCGCGCAGGCGAAGGCGGAACGCGGACGCTGGACGGTCGAGATCGAGATTCCATTCGCCACGCTGGTGCCCGAAGGCAGGATGTCGCCGCGTTGGCGGTTCAATGTCGCGCGGACCGACCGCTTCGCCTCCGGCAACAGCGCACTTCACAGTTTCCAGGACCTGGGCCGACCTAACTTCCATCAACCGGCTCGCTTCGGGCCGCTCGTGTTCGCCTCGGTCGCGTTCATCGAGGCGATCCGCCCGCCGGAGCGTATCTCGAAACCGCTTATCGCCCTCACCGACGAATTCACCCTCTGGCTGGCCGACGACTGGACCAAGCCCGTGAAAAGCCAACTCGTGCGGCGTGATCCGTCAGCCCTGATTCCCTCTGTTTCTCTCTTAAGCGCGCGCAACGAGTGGAGCGTCTTCCAGATTGTCCTCCTTCCCGAAACCGATGCGGAAGGAACCATTTCCTTTGACCTCGGAAATGGATTGAAAGCCGCGCGCTGCAAGGGACGCATCAGCCGCGATCATTTTTCGTGGCGACACGCGGCTGAAGTCAATGACCTGTATCCGGATATCCTTGTTCCGTGTGCATCGTTCAAAACCAGAGGGCGGTTCAATCACACGGCGTGGTTTTCGTTGTATGCGCCCGCGAACACCGCCGCCGGTGAATACACGGGGAAAATCCGAATTTTAAACGACAAAAAGGAGATTGGCGCGGTTGAACTCAACCTTCGCGTCTGGGATTTTTGTCTACCGGATCACCCCGCGCTTTTCACCACGTTTTTTGATTTCGCGCCGCCCCTTCGCCAGGGAACATCGCCGCAATCGCTGTCGCCATGTTCCTGGCTGGATTTGCCGGCGAAAGCATGGGCGCCTCTTCAGAACGGCAAGGAGGGCTGGGCGCCCTTGGGACCGGAAGTGGACCGTTTTTATGAACGGCTGAGGGAAACCTATCTGCGTTACCGGGTGTCGCCGATGAACGTCACGCCTTTGCGCACACGTGAGAGGACGTTTGCTTGCGAAGACAAGCTTGTTTCATCGGAAATCACCGACGAATTCGCGCGTTGGGCCGGCTGGTGGTCTCAACGCGGCTACCCGGTGGGCGATATTGCGTACTACATGGAAACTGACATCGAGAAGATCGAACCGTATTATCGGCATTGGCGGGAATTTTTGCGCAAACGCAGCTGGCTCGACAAAGCCTACGTAAACACGCCGATTGACGAACCGGACGATCAGAATCCCGACTCGGAGGAAAAGGTCATCCGGTGGGCGCAGGAGCTGCGGCGAATTGCGCCCGACTTGAGATTGCAGATCAATCCGGTTTGCAGCAACGTGGATCCGAGTTCAAAACCGGGCGCGGGCCGATGGCGGGCGTCCAAAGGTCTCAAGGCGTACGAAGGACTGGCGGACCTGTGGCTGCAACTCCCCCAACAATTCGCTGACCCGCGCAACCTTGAGTTCTTCCGAAAGCAGCAGGCGCGCGGCTGCAAACTGGGTTGGTACCTACAAAACGATCTGTTGGTCTCACAACCCGCCATTCAGCACCGGAATTTTTTTTGGCGGATGATGCGCTACCATGTGGATTTCTTTATTGTCTATCGCATGAACGAATGGACATTGATCGAGCGGCGCGAACCGGGCGAACGATTTTTCTGGAGATCGGGCGGTTACGGCCCTGGCATGGGCGTGCTGTTGTGGCCGGGTTCCGACAACAAACTGTTCGATTCGCTTCGACTCGAGATCATGCGCGACGGCATCGAGGACCACGAGTACTGGACGCTGTTGATACGCTGGCGCGAGCGTCTCCGCCAGGATGCGTCTCCTGCGGCGCAGGCGGATGCCGCCGAGATTGACCGATTGCTTGCGCTCGGCCAGCGGCTCGTGCAATCGCCCACGCAAGCGTCCCACCATCCCGCCGATTATCAGGCGGTCCGTCAGCAGTGGGGCGAGTTGATCGAGCAACTTGCCCGGAAACACCGCAAATGACTCCAATGACAATGAACCTGATTCAGGTCGGCCTGACGCCCGGTGAGGCCAACGGCATGCGCTTCGACTTTGAAAGTGAGCGCCGCCCAATGCTGGCGCCATTGTTTGGCAAAGTTGCCTGTCTGCCGTGCTCGGCACAGGCAGGCCGCCATCTTCCGGAGCGGGATGTCCATCCGCATCAGGCGGACATCTCGCTTACGCGCTGGCACGCATCCCTCGTTTTGTCGCAAATCCGCTTCGGGGCTGGCGCAACCGAAAACCCGCTGCAGAACGCGCTGAATCGCCGGATTGACGGAGAAGCGTTCGCTCCCTAATGTTGGCGGAGCGCTTGGGATCATGACTGTTTTGACACGCATCAAGGCGACCGTCCGTGATGGCCGTTATGAGGTTACCGATCACGCCAAGCACGAAGCAGAAGATGATGACTTCGCTCCGTCGGACATCCGCCATGCCGTACTGGAAGGCGCGCTTGTCCGTCGCTATACGAGCGATCCCCGTGGCACACGCTACAAATTGTTCGGGCCGGCACTGGATGGGCGGATGATGTACGTGGTGTGCCGGTTTGACGAATTTGGTGACATTAGAATCGTAACAGTGTATGCTGAGGAACATGAAGGCTAAACGAACCGGATACGGCAAGTGCGAAAGCTGCGGCGGCAAGGTCATCGAGAAACGTTCGACAGTGGATTGCCGGTTTCGTGGCCGGCTGTTTGAGTTTGAGAATGTTCCCATTGGCGCTTGTCAAGATTGTGGTCAGCGCGTGTACAAGGGCCCGGTTCTGGAACAACTCGAACGCTTGGCAGCAAGCACGGCGAAGATCAAGAGAACCATCGAAGTGCCAGTCGCCGAATTCGAGCCGGCCTGAACTGAGTTCGACTTGTGCTGTGCGCAACGGCCAACTCGCGGCAGAATCTGGTTAAAGTCCCACCATCCCGCTGATTATCAGGCGGTCCGACAGCAGTAGGGCGAGATGACCGGGCAACTTGCCCGGAAATACCGCAAATGACTCCAACGCCAACAAACTTGATTCAGGTCGGCCTGGTTCGCGGCGAGGCCAACGGCCTGCGCATCCTCCGGACGGCGGTGGAGCACGCCACCGACAAGGCGGCGCGGCCGCTCGATTTTATGGAGAATCTGCATCCCGCCTTGTGGCTGCGCGACGGTGACCGACCCGCCCTCGCGGTCATCAACTGGGCCGACATTCCGAAAGAAATCGCCTTGCCGTCGGCCGAGTGTTCCCGGCAGGGTCTCGACCTGCAGCATGGCCGGGAGGTTTGGAACAACAGACCGCTCCGCCAACAAAACGAAACGTTTTCGATCACTCTCCCGCCGCATGACGCGGCATGGTTCATCTCATGATTTTAGGGTTTACTCGAAAATACTCATGTGCATATTTGGGTAAGACCAAAACCACTAACAATCCCCAAACGAGGCGGAAATGCAACGCCGGTATCTTGCAGCTCATGTGGAGGCCGACCTGGCCGATAAAATGGCGTTCATTGGCGGACCGCGGCAGGTGGGCAAGACCACCCTGGCCTTGTCGCTGCTGGGCGAGGGACGAGACGAATCCTCACCAGCGTACCTAAACTGGGACGCTTTGGCCGACCGCGAAGCCATCCTCGGCGAACGGCGCGCGGCGCCTGCCTGCGGTTACTTCCGCGAGCGGACGAAGAATCCCCGGTTTTACCAGGTCCACGTCGGCGCCGCGGACTTCGGCAACCCCACGACCTCCACGCGCGTCTTGCCGTTTGCAACCTTCTGCGGCGAATTGGCATTGCCGTAACTTGGAATGATCATTCCACTCAAACGACACGCACCACACGATAGCGCGCTCGGCATCTGTTCCGTGCCGGTGCTGCCCGGGTTGCACAGGCTGGCGGCAGCGAACGCAACACTCCAGGCTGTGCCCATGGGGTTCTGGCCTGCGGCGTATCTCGAACAGGAACGGTTCGCGCGCGTCGGGCCGTTCTGGGGCGTCAACGCGTTGCCGGGCAGTCCGTGGAACGGCGCGCATCTGCTGGCGGACCTGGCGGAGTTCCTGATCCGCAGCGATCCGTCCGACCCCGTGACTCCGGAACTCCTCGACGGCGGCAAGCGTCTCCTCCAAACAATGCTGAAGATGTTGGCGGAGATGGATTACTTCCACCGCGCGAGCGGCAGCTTCGCCTGGCGCCGGCATTACCATCTCGCGCAACTCATCGGCGACCGCCCGATCATCGAGGGCATCCACCAGACGCTGCGAACCGCCATCGCACGCTTCGAGCGGGAGGGCGACAAATTCTTCGACATGGGCCACCACTGCGCGGGCTACATTGACAACCCGTGGTTTTTCCTGGGTTGCGAATCCCGTTCGTGCGCCGCCTCGCCATGATTTCTCACCGGCATGATCATCCCCGTTGCCGCGTTGAAATCGGGCCGCACGGGACGAATCGTGAACTGCGCCGGAATGCTTCGAAAAGCCAGCCAAGATGTTTGAAATTTTAGCAGAAGAATCTCTCACAGAGAGCACAGAGGCCGCAGAGACAGCCAAGTTGCTTATTTAATTCCGCCGGGGCGGGATTAAATAAGCAACTCACTCAAATTCTGTTTCTCCTCCGCGCTCTCTGTGAACTCTGTGTGAAATAAAATCAAAAGCAGCAATCAATCTTTCATTTTATGAAAACTGAAATCAAGCGATACGCCCTGGCCGCCTGCAGTGGACGCGGCCTCTACATGTACGCCAAGCCGTTGGTGGAAACCTATGAAGGTTGGCGGCTCGCGCTCAACGGCACGACCGACCGGCTCGAAGCAACCGATTGGCACAGCGGGCCTTACATGGCGAAGGACCAGCATGACATCCGGCTCCATCGCTGGAACGGCGCGGTGTTCAACATCTCGACGGAGACGATCCGTGTGCCGATCGACACCAGCGGCCACTTTGGCGGCGACGTGCGCATCCAGCGGATGCTCTTTGACGGACCGCAGGCCGGACCCGATCGGTCACATGGCGTCCTCGCGCGCGGGCGCGATGTCGCTGCTCACCGGCGCAGCCGCCAACCGTTCCATCGCCAGCGGCCAGCCGATCCGGATCGAACCACTGTTGAAGGAGGAAGGTGGGGGGATTATCTCCGGAAAGCGCCCCCCATCCTAACCCTCCTCCACGAGAGGGGAAGGGAGCCGGCACCAAGGGGGAATCATCGCTTGGTCGATTTGGTTTCGCACCCCCTGACAACACTGATTTTGAAAAAATATGGGTCCCCGCGGCTCCCATTTTGTGCGGTAAACGTGCCGAGCACGTAGCCTTCCGGCGTGATGTCGCGGCACCCTCCGATGGTTGCCGTAATGACTCGGTCCGACCTCAAAACAATCCGGTTCGGTAAAGGCTCGAAAGCGGAAGAACATCATTTCATTCGATCCGTTGCGGCCATTTTCGCAAAACGCCAACAGGCGGCCTGCTTCATCGATCTCCAGGCAAGGCGGCTTGTTGCCCACGCGAACCGGTGATTCGTAAACCGTGTCGAAGGAATCCCCTCCGTCTTGACTGCGGGCCAAATTCCAGCGGCACGTGCCCGTGTTGCCATCGTAGTCGACGAGGTAGCTCAAGAGCATTCCGTGCGGCGTGGCGAGAACTTTCTGGTTATGGCTCTGAAATGTGGCGTAGCCACTGCAGTCCTGGGCCAGACGGACCAATTTGATGGGTTTCAATGGGCCTCAGGTATTCGCACAAAAGGCGGCTGGATTTTGTATAGCTGCGGTAATAACGAACTCTCAAGCCCCCATAAGCTCTTGATCGCCAAGGGGCCAACTGTCTATTGTGACCATAGTTCGCTTTCACTATCAAGATGAGACTAATGAAACCATGTGGCCCAGCCGTCCCTGGCTGAGGATCCTCCCCTTCTTGAAAAAGGAGGATGAAATGAAGAAGCCGTATTTGCCGGGGATAACAAATTGTCCGGCGGGGTATCCGAAGAACCGGTCCCCGTCGGAGGTTCGCAGAATATTCAAGAGGTTGCAACCCGGGAAGCAGATTCGGCGGGAGATCCTTTCATGAACCTTGAGACGACTTTGAGCGCGGCAAATTAAACTTGCATTATAGTAATATTGATCTATTATTGACGCATAAGAGATGTATAAAGTTGCTTTAACCTTTCGAAATCACCATGGAAAATCCATTTTCAAACCGCAAAAAAGCCGGCCGATTATTGAAGGCGGATATGGCTTCTTTACGAGCGGGGGAACGGGTGCTCAACTGTCTGGAGACTGAATTCCTGCGGCCTGAACTGCCGATGGGGACGCGGCTTCCCACCATTCGACAACTGTCCCATCGGCTTCGTGTCTGCGAGCGGACCGTCCAAGGAGTGTTTGACAAGCTGGCCCAGCAGGGGCGGATTCGTTGTGAAGTGGGACGGGGGACCTTTTTTATGGGAGCGAATGGTTCTCGCGCCGCGGAATGGCGAATTGCGCTCGGCATTCCCATTTCCGGACCAGCTATGAATCTCCCCTTTTTATCGGGTTTGAATAGCGGCATCCTGCAGGCGGCCGCCAAGCGTTTTCCGCCGCTGATGCTGGTGCCCCGGTCGTGCGAGAACCGGGGATGCGATTCCCTCGTGCAGAGTTTGGTGGATGATTGCTCCCGCGTGGACGGGATCATTCTCTTTCCAGTGTGGGTCAGCGACGAAATCCGGCCGATTTACGAGCGTCATGGAAAGCCGGTGGTGGATATCAATCCCCCTGCTGACGGCGCCACCGCCAATTTTGTGTCCCCGGACTACTTTGAGTCCAGCCGACGGATCGCTGAGGTTTGGAGGCAAACGGGACGGCGACGCATCCTTCTCTTGCTGGGAGTTTCCATTCAGAAATCCGTTTCCAGTCGTTTGCGACGGTTTGGCGTGGAAACGGGACTTGGCGACGAACTCTTGAATGAGGAGGTCCGTTTCAAAATCGCGAGGGCGAAATCCTATTCCGAGGAAGACGGTTACAGCGCCATGCAGGACATTCTATCTCGTGGAGGAGAAATACCTGACGCGGTCCTGTGCATGGGGGATCTTTTGGCATTAGGAGTGGCGCGCGCCGCGCGCGAAAAAGGGATTCGGATTCCCGTCGAGATGAGCGTGGTGGGCGGCAGCGGAATCGATCTGTCCCACAGCCATCACCCGTGTTTGACACGGACGGTTCAACCCTTGGATAAGATCGGGGAGGCGGCGGTGGACATGATTTGCCAACGGTTGGAAAGAAGAGGAAACGGAACATCATCCGTTGCCGGCCGCATTTTTTCCACGCCGTGGATTGGCGGGGAGACCACGCGTCCGGAGGAAAACGAATTACTCCATATCAGTGACCAGTGATCAGAAACCAGTTATCAGTGATAAGTAATCGGTATTCCAACCTGAACGATACATCCGCCAAAGGACGGATTCGACGTGGCGAACGATTCACGATGCAAACGCATGGAACAATGAAATGCTGGAACGCTGGAGTAATGGGAAGGGTTGAAAGACGGAACAACCATCGTCCCACACCACTCCATCATTCCATCATTCCATCATCCCATGCCTTCACGCTCATCGAGCTTCTGGTCGTCATCGCCATCATTTCCATCCTGGCCAGTCTCTTGTTGCCCGCCTTGAAAAATGCCCGCGGGTCCGCCAAATCGGCTGCTTGCATGAATGATCTGCGGCAGATTGGATTTGCGTATCGCATGTATGCTGATGACAACAACGATTACTTTCCAGCTTGTGATTATTGGTACAATAGCCTGACAAATTATGTGGCCACCAATGTGTTTTTTTGTCCCGCAGGACCGCCGACACAACAGTGGTCGCTAAACAGACTCAGTTACAGCTACAACTATGCGAGCACGGCATACTTTGGGATCAAACCTCTCAGTAATATTGCCCAGCCCGCCGAGACGGTCGTGTGCCTCGATTCCGATGGTGATGGCAGTGCGGATTACGTCTGTTTTGGAAACGGTCCTTTGCCGAGCCAGGAACCGGGCAGAAGGCACCACGGAGGAAGCAACGTGCTTTGGGTGGATCTTCACGTCAGTTGGCACAGTTATGACCTCATCCAAGGCCATAACCCTGCCTGGTTTGACAACCAGTAACAACAACATGTCCGTTTCCCTTTTGGATAAATTGGGGTCCCGCTGTGCATTCTCTTCTCTATTTCGATACCGAGGATTCCTTTTCACCGCCGGCGTTTGGCAGCGATGACATTGTTCTTTGGATTGCCGATCTGCTCAGCCGTTACCAGGTCAAGGGATCCTTCCATGTCATCGGGGACAAGGCCCGGCGCCTGGAGCGGCGGGGGCGTCGGGACGTGATCCGGGCCGTGTCGCGCCACGACGTTTCCAGCCACTTCAATCGCGGCTCAGTCCATCCTGCAACCGTCGAGCAGGTGGCGGCGGCGGATTGGGAAGCAGGGGTGCGAATCACCCTGCAAGAAGAAGAGACCGGTTTCCGGGACATCGAACGCATCTTTGGAAAATGCGCGGCGCTCACGCGCCATGGCGGGTCCTACGCCCCCCAAATCATTCAGGCCATATCAAGATGCGGCAAGGTTTATTACGGCGCCCCGTTTCAGTTGCCGGAACATCGGGTCTTTTGGTTTTGCGGCAATCTTGTTTTCAGTATTCTGGACCTGATCGTAACCGAAAGTGGAGATGGACCGGGTTATTTCGAGGAAGATTACGCCCATGACGAAGCATTCAATACCCGGCTCGTTCGTCTGCCTTCCCTCCTGGAGGAAACCGCCCAGAAATGGGAATTCACGGCGCTTTTCGGGGCGCATCCGCACCACCTGCTTTCCAGCGAATTTTCGTGCAAGAATCATTACGGGGGATTCAATCGTCCGGAACCGCAGCCGCTGATGCCGCGGCCGCTTGCCGAACGGGAACGCATCCGCCGCAATTTGGAGCGGTTGGTTGCCGCGTTGGCCCAGGCAAGCGGGACGGTCTCGATCTGCGGCCTGGGCGACCTGGCCGTTATTTTTGGATGCCAAGCTCAGCGCGTGACGGCCGATCATCTTGCCCAATACGCCCGCCGTGTCCGGGAAAGCGAAGACGTGCCGCTTGATCCCTGGTTCAGTCCTGCCGAGTTGTTGACCGCCCTGGCAGAAGCGGTAACGGGCTATGGACAGAGTGGCCGCTGGCCGCTGGAGATCAGGAAAACCCCGGTGATCGGTCCAACCGTCATCCGCAAAAGTGACGCGACGGCAAAGGGCGCCTTTTCATGGGATGATGTGAAAAACCTGGCCGCTCAGTTGGTCCGTCACGTGCGAACAACCGGATCTCTGCCGGCTCACTTGTCCGTTGCGGAAACGGAGGTGACACTATCTGGCGCCTTGGGACTGTTAGCCGAGGTCTATGATGACGCGCGTGGCGGGCGGGCCGGCTCTCGCTGGACCTCGAAACCCCGCCATCCTTATCCCGCGTTCGCCGGTGAATGGGCGCAGGCGGCGCATGGTCTGAAAGCGTGGCGCGTGTTTGATCCCGCGCTGGACTTCGGAAACATCGAAGAATTCACCCGCTGGCAAACCTGGAGCGTCAAACCGGCCCATTTATCCATTCCATCTGAATTACAATGAAAAATCGAAAGGAATTATGAAACCACATCCGTTTGTCCATTCATTGACCCGCCTGGTTGTCTGGATTTTCGCAGCATGGACCTGCGATGCCGGGGAAATTCTCATCCGGATCGATGTCACGGCGCCGCCGCGCGCCTGGCCGGCGCCCTGTACGGTCGGGGTGCCTTTCCCCAAGGGAACGCTGAAGATTGATGCGCCGGTGGGATTGCTCGATGCGGATGGTCAGTCGGTTCCCGTCCAGACCCGGGTGCATGCCACATGGGATGCTGACGGTCGTGAGGGCGCCCGCTGGATTTTGCTGGATTTTCAAGCGAAGGACAGCCGTCCGCATCGGCTGGTTTTTGGCGGCGAATTAAAAAAAGAGCCGTCCGCTTTGCCGCCGTTAGTGACCGAAAAGGACGATGGGTTTATAATTGATACCGGTGTTTTAAAAACGACCTGTCTGAAAAAACAGTTTGATCCATGGCGGAACCTGACGGTGGGGGGTCAAAAACAAATCGATCCGTCCAAACCCTATGGCTTGCTGGTTGAACACGAAAAGCGCGGGGTTTTCCTGGCCATCCATGACCGTTCCGCCACGGTGGCGTTGGAGGAAAACGGGCCGTGGCGCGCAACTCTCAAGGCGTCGGGTTGGTACGCCAACGAAAAGGGTGAAAAATTTGGCCGCTACCAGGTGCGGCTCCATTTTTACCGGAACCAGCCCGACATTAAAATGGAGCATACCTTTATTTTCACGGGCGAATCGCTGAAGGATCGCGTGCGCGACCTTGCCGTGGTCATCCCCCTGGCTGCGGGTGAGAAACCCGAGGCAGTGAGCGGCGCGTTTGGCGGCGAGGAATATGAAAGAATCAGCGAGGTGATGGATTTTTCCAGCCGGGTGCATTGGTCGCTGGTTTGCGACCGGCCAGATGGCCACCTTATCGAGTGGACCTTGAAGGATTTGGACAAGAAGGCGATCTATTACCGTGGAGAGAAAAACGCGGGCTGGGTCCAGGCCCGCGCGGGGTCGGCGGCGGTTTGTCTGGCGGTCCGGGATGCCTGGCAACAGAACCCGTTTGAGGCGGAGGCAAACGGTCCTGTGGCCAGTTTCCATTTGTGGCCCCGGCACGGGCGGTTGCTGGATCTTTCCTTCGACGGTATATGGTACTATCTCAGCGAGGAACAGAAATTGGACAAATTAATCGGGAAGGCGGCGGCGGTCGGCAACGCGACACCGGCGGAATTGATCAAATGGTGCCGTACCGTCAACCGTTCGGGCATCGCCAAGACCCACGAAATCTGGCTCATGTTTCGCGCGGAGGAATTGTATGCAATCCATGATCGCGTGCGCAACATCGCGCAACCGGTGCTGGCCGTGGTGGATCCGGCGTGGGCGTGCGGCACCGGCGCGTTGCTTCGGGAAGCGCATCCATACGATGTCAAAAACTTCCGGGATGAGGAAGCCTACCTGGCCACCATCCTGGACCTGCGCCTGGCGGAACGGGAGCAGGATTGCATTTACGGTTTCTTTGAATTCGGCGGCTACCATGAAGCGCCGTTTTGCGGGCGGGACGGCGGCCTATGGTATCGCGCCCGGCCCAAGTCGCATTATGGCTGGTCCACCTACGCTCCTTCCATGTATTACCGGACGGGGCTGCGGCGTTACCTGAAATACGCGCAGGAATACACTGGTTATTCCTTCGATCGCGGAATTTGTTATCACGACCATTCCGTCACCAAAGATTTTCGCGGCGGCACTTATCATTACAACAACAGCGAGATCGGCTGGTTTGGGGGAAGCGAGTTTGGCGATACGTTGACCGGCAAAGAGGACGCCATCTACCTTTATTGGATGACCGGTGAACGGCGCATGCTGGATGCCCTGCTGATGTGGGCGGAAATGACGGAGTGTTACGAGAACAACCAACTCGAGGTGGACCCCAACGGGCAATACTACCGCAACCTGGAAAAGGAGGAGGCTTACGGCAACGCCCGACGCAACCTCGGCGGCCTCCTTCAACGCTGGACCCTGCTTTACCAGGCGACATGGGACCCGCGCTGGAAGGCGCGCGCCGACCGGGTGGCGGAATCTTTCCGGGATTGTGATATCTCCCGCGACAGCCTGGAAGAGCAGGCGGGATATTTGATGTACCACGCCGGCTGGGTCTTTGAAGGGCTCTGGGACTATTACCAGTTGACGGGCGATGCCCGGATCCGCGAGGTCCTCCTGAAATTCTGCCGGAGACACATGGAACGGGGGCTTGGCTTCACCAAGGGCGGCACTCAATCCGGTTCGCTCAACCCTTACGCCATGGGTTTTCTGTTGACGGGCGACACGGCCTACCTGCGGGTGGGGCGCAACGTGGTGATGAACTCGCTCTACAAGTGGGCTGCGCCCGAGGCGCTGGACACAGGCGGGAAATGGACGGTGCAAACCCTTCCGCGTTTTCTCGGTGTTTTCATGAAAGCGCCGCGCGACTTCCTGGATTCCAATCTGCCAACCCATAAAAAAGGGTTGCTGGTCACCATTCCGCAGGATCACCACATTTGTTTTTTGAAGACGCACGATCAGCCGGTTTCGATTGAGATCGCCTCTTACTACGGTGGACCTTACGCGTTGTACGATCCCGACGGCCAGGTGTGCGCGCAGATTGATTTGAGTTACGAGAAAAGCTTGAGCGGCAAGCTGGAGGTTAAACCGGACGGCAAAACTGGCGTGTACACGCTGGTGTGCCGGGAATCCGGCAAACGGCCCGGCAAGACGCCCCAGTCGGGGTGGCCCCGCGAGGCCCTTCACTATGTGATTCAGCATAACCTGGCCAAGGTGGTTTATGAATTGCCCCGCCAACCCTATAGCTGGCAGCCTCTGGCCCGCAGCTTTGTTTTTCAAACGCGGGGAGACGGGGCGGCTGCGGAGTTGACCTTGTCCCGGCCGCTGGGTGAGTGGATCAGCGGGCGTTCCAACCGCCTTGTGGAGCTGGGCGGCAAGGGGACCGTCATCCCCATCAACGCCTGCTGGCCCAAAGGCGCCGGCACGGTGGACGTTCCCCTGCCATCCCAACCTGCCGCCGCACTTTGGCGGTTTGAATATGGCATGCAAGAGGGACAAATCCTGACCATCCCCAAACGCATGGACGGCGGGAGTTTTTTTGGCAGCGGTCTGTCGCCCTATTTCGCGGCCACGCCCGATGAATTTTTCGAGCCGAAATGGAAGGCGGGAGTTGTTCTCCCGTTCCAGCGACAGAAACCGAAATGAAAATCCCGCCCGGTTTATTCAACAGGATGGATGCGCCATTCTTTCAAACGACGAGAAGGTGTGGAAACAGGTTTTCGACGACCTCCGCCGCGCCCGTGAGAAGCGCGGCTGACCACGCCGAGCATCCGACATGATCTTCCTGCTTCTCGCCGTCGTCGGCAGCGTGTGCTTCAACCAGTGCTTGCGCTACGGGCAAAAGCACGGCACAAACATTCTCGCCGCCATCGTGGTGAACTACCTCATCGCCGCCGGTGCTTCCTTGATGATTTTCTTGTCGCACGGGCTTAGCCCGAGCCGGTTGCTGGATGGGCACGTAATCGCGGTCGCGGGCGTGAACGGCATTCTCTACTTCGCGCACATCCTCGTCATTCTGGCCGCCTACCGCATCGTGGGCGTGGGAATCACCGCGGCGCTGTCCCGCGCGGGAACCGTCGTGCCCGTCCTGGTCTCATGGCTTGCGTGGGGCGAAACCATGACGCCTTACCGCTGGGTGGCGCTGGCGCTCGTGCCCGTCTCGATGATTCTGATGCGGCGGCGCGAGTCATCGCATCCGCGTGTGACCGTGAGAGGCGATTTGGTGTTGTTCACCTGCTTCGCCATGGCGGGTACGATCCTGACGCTCCACAAGTATGCCCAGATACATTTCACGGTAGGGCAACGCGAGACTTACATGACGCTTTTGTTCACGTTCGCGACGCTTTCGTCGTTGAGTTACGCATTCGCCCGCCGCGTCGAGTATTCCAAGGGCGACGTCGCTCTCGGCGGCGCGATCGGCTTCGTCAACGCCTCCATGCTTCTGCTCGTGCTGATCTGCCTGGCGCGCATCCCCGCCGTGGTGTTCTATCCGACGCTCGCGAGTCTGGAGATTTGCCTGAACGTGTTCGCCTCGCGGCTGCTGTGGAAGGAGTCCTTGCTCAAACGGCAGATGATGGGCCTGTTGCTTGCCATCGGAATTGTTCTGCTCACGAACGTTCCGAGTCGGTAAAGTGTTTTATGACTAAAATAAACCGATGGGTTTACATGTTGGGAATGGGTATCCTGGCAGCGGGGCATCTGAAGGGGTTGGATGTGAGCACGAAGGATTTTGTGCGTTCGGGCGGCAAGGGCCCTTGGCGCATTGTCGCGCCGCGGGTGGAAAAGGCGCCGGCCCTGGATGGCGCGCTTCATGACGAAAGCTGGTCCAAAGCCGCTCCCGCGGGTCCCTACCTGGTGGCGAATACGACGCGCCCGACGAAAGAACAGATGCTGGCTTATGTGGTTTACACGGATGAGGCGCTTTATTTCGCTTTTGCCGCCGAAGATCGCGACATGCTGGGTGGCGCCTGTGGCAAGGATACCGACGACGTTTGGCAGAGCGATTGCGCAGAGTTTCATTTCTCACCCCAACACAGTTGGAAGAACGAGGAATGGTTCCAGTTCGTTGCCAACCTCGCCGGTTCCCGTTACGACGGGATGATGGCGGGGCAAGGACGAAAATGGAATCCCAAAGCGGACTGGGAAGCGGTCGGCAAGAAATATGATTGGGGCTGGATCGTGGAAGTCAAAATTCCCTTTGCCGCTCTGGACCAGAAAACTCCTGCGCGGGGGGATGTGTGGGCCATCCGCCTGGCGCGCTCAAATTATGGCCATAAAAGCGCCACGGAACTCTCCAGTTGGACCACCAGCGGAGGCGGATTTGACGACGTGATCAGCGTGGGAGAACTGATTTTTGACGTTGTGGATCAATCCAAAATTGCGGCTTCTTACAAGGTCAAGGAAGGCACCTTTTGTCTGACGGGAAATGCCCCCGCTTCGCTGGAGAAACTGAACGCATCGGTCGGTGGACGCTACACGTACAACGAACCCGGCACGACTGCCGCTCATTTTCCGTATTACCTGTCGTTCGAGGACCGTAATCTTGCGGAAGGGATGCGGGTGGGGGGATGGATCTCCTTCACGGAGGGCATCCTGACGGATGGAATTCTGGGACCCACCGCGGGCTGGCCGATATTTCAGCTTGGAAACAACGGATATGACATCGTGTTTGATTTGGGAATGGAATATGCCATCGACAAGGTCGAACTGCTATCCGGCACTCCCGCTCTGGCCAATGCCGCGCTCTATCTGAAATCCCCGGGCGGCCGCTACGTCATGACTCACACGGTCCAGGACCTGGTGACGTTTGACCAACAAGGATACCATCCCGCACCCCTGGCTGAATTCAGCGACATGAATACCAGTGCGCGCTGGATTCGCGCCAATGTCACGTTCACCGGTGGGGGATATTTGGGGCTGAGCGAGACGCGGATTTGGGGGCGGCCGCTCAAGAGGGGGGAAACCCCGACCAAAACAGCCTACCGCCAGAACCAGGGGAAAATCGTCAACAACGATCCCAAGGAAATTGCGCTGCCGGAAGTTTTCGATCCGCGAATCTTTCCGGTGCCGCAGGAAATTGAACGGCAGAAGGGCGCCTTTCCAATGGGAAAGAACGTCTCCATTGTCATCCCCGCCAATGCCTCACCACGAATGCGCGCCACCGCGGAAGTCCTCAAGGAGGAACTCAAACTCAGTTTTGGCATTGAGGCCGCCATCGCGGAATCCAAAGCGGGGCCGGCCATCGAATTGAAGGAAAATTCTGCCACCCTGGACAAACTGGAAGGCTATGTCCTCGAAGTCGGAAAGGACGGGGTCACGGTCACCGGCCGGGACCCGGCGGGAACATTTTACGGGTGCATGAGTCTTTTGCAATCGGTTGCCTGGCGCGATGGCGGATGGACGGTGCCTTGCTTCAAGGTGCGGGATTGGCCGGAAAAAACCTACCGTTACATCGTCGCCAACCGGCGCCTGAACCCATCGCTCGTGCGGGCGTTAGCGCGGCTCAAGTACAACTACTTCGACAACTTTATCGGCCTGGTCAACATGGAGTCGGCCCGTAAATTCGATGAATATGCCAAAGGCATTGTGCCGATGGCGGACCGGTATTTTATCAAGCTGACGCCCGGTGTTCAGTTCAACTGGGCCTGGAATCCTGATCCCGAAAAATTTGTGGAACGACTGCCGGATGAAATGCTGGACAAGCTCGGTGTCGGGCGGCAGAACCCCTGTCCATCCCATCCCGAGGTCTGGAAAAGTTACTTTGAGGTATTGGACACTGCCTCCGCGCATTGCAATTCCGACTTGGTCAACATCAACTGCGACGAGATGCAGCAGTTGGGTAATGGTTCGCGATGGAATGTCTGCGAACGGTGTCGCGCCCGCAAGCTCGCCGGGCAGGAGTTGTGGGTGGAAACCTTGAAAAAAATTGGCGACCACCTGGCGGCCAGGAACAAGCGCATCATCATGAACGATTCCCCCTTCTGGGTGGCGGGCATCAGCCATGCCGATGACAAACAAAACGACTGGCGCCAGGCGGCCGAACTGCTGGCCAAGGAAAACTTCTTTGAACGTTTGGTCATCTACGTCTGGCATGACGAGGTGGTTGATCGGCTCAAGAAGCTGAAATATCCCCTCTTATTATTCCGCGGCAATATGCCGTCGGCGGAGAACGCCAAGTCGCCGGCCTGGAGCGGCTACTATATGAACTTTTCCGACGGTCCATTTGACCTGGCCATTGCCGCTGGCGCCGCTCAAATGGGCTGGTCGCCATCCAAAATGGTCAATGGAACGCCTGAATTTGACGCGGCTCAGGATGCCTGTCTGCCGCTGGTGCGCGAGATGGTTGATAACATCGCCCTGCCTGGTCGACGGTTGGGTCCCAAGGAATTTTTTACGGTGGACCTGCAATCTACGGCAAACCTCAGCCGCCAGGATGAGGATCCGGGAGTTGAAAAGGGCGGCTGGCTCGGTTTGGGACGAGAGATGGATTTGCGCGCCCTCATGTCCGGCAAGCGCAACTTCAGCGGCATCCCCTTTGAAATCATTGACGAAAGCCAAAACAAGGGACGCGGTTGCGTGATGGTGCAAAACCCTGGTCTGGTGGACCGGACCCTGCCCGCGCGGGTGGAGATTCCGGTCAACCGCAAGGCAGCCAGTCTGCTCTTTCTCCATACGCTCAGTGAACGACCGGGACAAAATTACGTCCGCAGGGCGGAACTGGCCGGCTATTATCTCATGGTTTACGAGGACAACACCTTTGCCAAGGAGGAGATCAAGTACAACATCAATATTGCCAACTGGGATGGATTGCCCACCAAATGGGATTATTCTCCCAGGGGCATAAAAACCATGAAGGCTGGTACCATGGCCTGGCAGGGGGAGACCATGGCCGGCGTAACGGCCTTCCTTTACTTTTCGGAATGGGTCAACCCCAAGCCGGACAAGAAAATCGTCAAGGTCATCTTCACGGCGCCTTTCATCAAGCGGTTCGCATCGCCCATCCTGTTGGCGATGACGGGCGTCGATCCCACCGAAAAGGACAAGGGAGGTGGTGGAGATTTCCGTCCCATCGGCCTGCTGGAAGGAGCCAAGCCGGTGGGCGCCCCGCTGGATTTGAAGGGAGGACGGATCATCAGCGATGGAGTCTATGTGGCGCCGGATGGAACCACCCTCCTGGCGCGCGGGATTCAGAACCAGACGGGTGTGGCCGGTTGCGATGACTTCTGGTCATCGGTTGCCTGCGTGGTTTACGACACCAATGAATATGTCCGGTTTCCCGCCGACAATGAGCCGGTGACCATCTTGTTCCCCGAACCGCGGGACTTGACGGGTGTGGCCGTCACGCCGGCCTTCCGGATCGAAAACATGACCAACGATTTTCGTGTCTATCCCCATTCCTACACGATCGAGGTTTCCCCGGACGGTTTCACGTGGCAAGCCCTGCCCCAACAGACCATGCACGAGGGGGAATTGGAAGGACCACGGTTTATCGCGTTTCCCGGGGGATGGTATAAAGCCGTCCGCCTGAAAGGTTCGTTTAACTCTATCCAGTTCTATCAGCCGGAGGTTAAAAATAACTGATTCCGGCAAAATCAATCTCATGATAAAAACTTCAAAATCAGGAAGGAAAAAGAACATGAAACAAATGAGCCTCTTGCAAAACTCCGCCGCAAAATGTAGCTGCGCTTCTGTGAAGCGCAGACTTCCGCTAGACGGCGCTTCACAGAAGCGCCTCCACAGAATTTTGCAAGCAACTCAAATCATCCGAATATTTAACGTAATTTTACTTGTCCTCGGGGTTTTCAGCGAAGTCCGGGCGGAGGGATCGCTTTTGAAGAACGGGGATTTTGCGGGAGGATGGGAGACGATCAACCCGGACCCCGCGACCACAAATGTTCAGTTGCGAATACCGGGGGGTTGGGCGGTGGAAAGTTTCAAGGCTGGAAAACCCGTGGTGATTTCAGTTGAAACGAATGATCTGCCCGCGGAATCCAAGAGCAAACCGGCTTTGCGGGTGGAGACCGAACAGCACGTAACACTCTACCAGGATGTGGAACTCAAGACCGGTGATGCCTGCCGCCTGGCCGCATGGTGCAACATCGGCAAAGGCAGCACGTTGCTGATCAGCGTGGACCCGGTGCGGAACGGCAAGATCGCTCGCGATTTTTTTCTTGTTTATGAGGCAGTGCAGGAACCGGGTTGGCGGCGTTTCGAATCGGATTTTGTGGCCTCGACCAATGGTCCTTACCGGGTGGCGCTCAGTTTTACGGTGAATGAGCCGGGACCGCTGGTCGCGCTGGTGAACGGGGTGAGTCTCGAAAATCTGGACCTCAAGACGTTGAAACCGCCGGTGGAAAAGAGCGGCCCGCGCGGTTACGAGTTTACGGCGGCGTTTGATTTCGGCGGGCTGATGTCCCCGGTGCGCGAGGGCTACCGCCAGGTTACGCCGGCCACTCTTTACCGCCATGAACGGGGTTTCGGCTTTGAATCCGTCCAGGGTCTTTCTTCCGGAGTGGAGTTTGGAAAAGACTGGGGGATCAGCGGCAACGCGCTTTCCGATGACTTTATTTTTGTGAAGTTGAATGCGGCCAAAGAAGCCGACCATGCGTTCCGGGTGGATGCGCCCAACGGCGACTATTTCGTGCGGCTGTTGATCAGCAGTGGTCCGCATTTCGAGATTTCAGTCAACGATGGCAAGCCGTTTGCCATCCGGTGCCCCCAGCCGTACAACGTGATCGCGCCCATCACCCTGCGCGGGAAGGTGACGGACGGGGTGTTGCGGGTTCGTTTCAAGTCATTGCCTCAGACCAGCTCGTTTTACCTGGGGTGGATCTGCCATTCGCTGGTGGTTTACCCGGCGGCTGACCGGCTGAAGGCGATCACGCAGGCTGACCTGGATGAAGCGCAGATTTTTCTGGCCAAGAGTCGGACCAGCAAACCATGGACGGCGCGCATGTCAATCGCAGAACCGCCGGCCAAACCGCTGGCGCCGGACACGGACGAGACGACGCGCGGCTTTGCGCTTTTCACCCGCAGTTGCACGGGAGGGAGCCAGTATGTCGGGCCGGTGTTTCCCGAAACCGTGCCGGACGAATCGGAACGGGTCAAGACGCTTTCCCTGCGGGCCACGCCCGGCGAGTATGAACCCGTTTTCCTGGGGGTTTATCCGCTTCGGGACCAGTTGGAAATTCCGGTTTCCATCAGCGACCTGAAGGATGCGGCGGGAAGCGTCCTGGTGGCCGCCAAGGACATCGCAGTCTATGACATTGGATACATGCGTTTCAAGTGGAAGCCCGGTGGCTCCAACTTCAGTAAAACGGATATGGAGGATTGGCCCGGATGGATCAAGATGTTGAAGGTTGATGCCGCGGCGCCGAAATCCTCGCCGGGAAAACAGGTTTGGAATCTTCTGAGTGAGGATCTCCAGGCCGGCCTGCAAAAATGGGAACCCAGCCAGAAACTGGAGGGGGAACTCCAGGATAAATTGGTCAGCGAGTTGAACGGAAGGGTCCTTAAAAACGACAAGCTGTACAACCGGGAGGACAAATCGGCATGGGAAGGTTTGGGTTTTGACCAGGAACTGAACGAACTGCTGAAACGCCATATCGTGGACCTCGTGCTGACCGACGAGGAACTCGCGCGGTTCAACCGCCTGTTGCTGGAAACCGCCTACCCGAAACAGATCGCCAAGAGCGTCAAGGAAAGCGCCCATGCGATCAAACCCATTTTTCTGAAGCCGGCGAGTACGCTGGAGGAAGTTTTCAAGGGGGAATGTCGCGGGCTTTGGATTACAGTCAAGGCGCCGGATTCAGCCAAAGCCGGCCAATACTCGGGAACGGTCACGGTGGGGGGCAAGGCGGTTCCTTTGACACTGGAGGTCCTGCCGTTCAAATTGTCTGATCCCGCGGAGATTACCTGGATACAATACTTCTCCTGGCCCGGCAACCCGGCTGCCGCCGAAAAACACCTGAGCGACATGCGGGAACACGGCATGAATGCCGTTGAAATCCAGTTGGAACCCGATCTTGTCGGCAAGGCGCGTGAGAAAAAACCGCTCAAGATCACTGAGGACCGCATCAAGCTGGCCCAAAAATACGGGCTGACGCATCCCTTCTTCAGTGGGCAATATACGGTTCCGGCTTTGCCATTCAACATCAGGGAACCCGACTACAAATTGACTCCCGATGATGAAAAAACCATTGTGGAATGCACCCGTTACGTCAAGGAACAGTTGGCTGGCAAGGAATATCCCGAGATGCTTTTTTATGCGGTGGACGAACCGAATGCGCTGGATCTGCGTAAAAAAGCAAAACGGATTTACGAGTTGATCAAGACGGTTCCGCATTGCCGGACCTTTGTCACCTGCACGACCGATAGCATCGAAATGCTCAAGTCCTGCATTGACATCCGGTGCTATGTAAAGGGGGTGGGCAATCCGGAACTGGAAGGCAACGCCATTCAGGCGGAAGGCGCCGTTTTTTGGCAGTACATGCCCAACAGCTCTCATTTTCCCGGTCGTTCCCGTCGGGAACCGGGTTTCCTGATGTGGGCCAAACGTTGCAAGGGATCGGTGTGGTGGCATTACCATGATCCCGGCTGTGTATTGAGCGTCTATAACGGGATGGACGGGATTGGCGATTACTTCTGGAACTGGCCGATGATGGACGGCCAATATGTGACCAGCCTCGGCTGGGAGCTGGTGCGAGAGGGGATTGATGACTTCAAGTATTGCGATCTGCTGGAAAAGGAAATCCGCCGGGCGAAAAAGGCGGGTGGCGCCGCCGCCAAACGGGCCTCGGAAATTGCGGCCGATCTGGAAAAGGTCCGCCAGATGTTCATTCAGAACGCCATTCCCGCCAGCAACAAGCTGGTGGGGGCTGACTATGACAAGACGCGCCAGCGGATCATCGATTGGATTCTTGAATTGACCGGTTCGCCCCCGGGTTCGAAAAGTTAGGTGTTTTTTCGGAAACAGAAATGAGGAGAGTTCGCATCATGAAATCCAAACTGCTTCGGCTGGGTGTGATCGGGCACGGGTTGCGCGTCAGTTGGATGATCAAGAATTGCTTCCGCGTGCTCGATCCCTCAATCCGCGTGGCGGGGATGGTGAATCTGGATGAGCCGGACGCGCGTCGCCGCAGCGGCCTGTCTGCGTGCGGCACGCACAGGCAGGCAACCACTGCATTAGCCGAACGCTTCAGGCCATGACCTGTCTGCGTGCCGCACAGGCAGGTCGCCGATACGCCCCTGGCAAAGAATCTGGAAAATCCCCAGCATCTGGAAGTGCTCTTGAACGGGCAACCCACCTTGGAAGCGCGTTTCGCGCAAATCGACGTGGCCATGGTCCGCCGCGAACTCATCGAGTCGCCTGCCTGTGCCGAGCACGGCAGACAGGCAACGCCAACATCGAAAAGGTTCCACCCCCAATCCGAAAGCTCATCCCCGATGTCCAATTCCAAGACCGAATCTCAACGCTCCTTCAAAAGCGCGACCAAACCGACCCAGAAAAAAGTCTTGCCACCCCCAAATCCGGACGTAAGGAGGAATTTTTTTTCAGCTATGCTCTTGACAATACTGGCCAATGTGTCATTCTGTGAAATTACGGGCACGTGCCCGCATGATGAATATCGGCTCCTCCCAGTTGGCTCGCACTTTAGGGGTTTCCCGGGCAACCATTGACCGTGCATTGTACCGGCGTGGGCAGATCAGCAAGCGAACCGAACGACGCATCCTGAAAAAGGTTGCCGAATTGGGGTATCGACCGAATCCTTTGGGCCGCAACCTACGAATGGGGAAATCGTTTTTGGTCGGCGTCATCATGCCCACCTTAACCGCCTCGTTCTTCTCCGACATCCTGCAGGGCATCGAGCAGGTGCTGGATGACCATGACCATGGACTCCTGATTCGTCTGGTTCCCACATCGACGCCCATCCTTGCGAAAGCCGTGCGGGTCCTGTTGGAGAGACAAGTGGATGGATTGATTGTGCCCCACCATGCGTTTCCGCCAAGCCTTTATCAGGAACTATCCCAGAAAAGGATTCCTACGGTGTTTGTGACCGCACCCATCCGGGGGATTCCCGGCCCCTATGTGGGGTTTGACAATGTACACGGCGCCTTTCTGGCTGTTGAGCATCTGATTCAATGCGGTTATCGTCGAATCTATTACATTGGCGGCGGGCGGGGCCCGTTCGGACAAGCTCGATCATTCGGCTACCGGAAGGCGTTGCGCGATCATGGCCTTCCGTTTCAGGGACATTGGGCGATGGACTGGAACGTTGATACGTTCAGGGTGCTCTTGCAACGAGAACGCCCTTTGGCCGTGTTCGCCTTTAGTGACGATCTGGCGGCCCGGATCATTGCCGCCACCATCGACCTCGGCTTTGACCCGTTTCGGGATCTGGCAATCACCGGATTCAACGACATGCCCATTGCCACCGTCATCAGACCCCGCCTCACGACGATCGCCCCGCCCAAACAGGAAATCGGTCGACGCGCCGCATCGAGTCTCATGCAATTGATGTCCGTCGGAAACGTTGACAACATCATCTTGCCGGTATCCCTCATCGTTCGCGAATCAACCCCGGCTTGTCGGGCTGAACAATCCTGTCCCGCCGATCAATCCACCCCGCAGTTGGAACCCGCTGCCGTCGGCAATAGAAACGGTCGCCGCGCAACCGCATTCACACTTATCGAATTACTCGTCGTTATCGCAATCATTGCCGTTCTGGCGGCCTTATTATCTCCGGCGCTAAAAAAGGCGCGCGATCAGGCCAGGGGCATTGCCTGCATGAACAATTTGAAGCAACTTGGGATGGTTGTTAACATGTATGCTCAGGACAACAACGAATCCTTTCCTCCAATCTCGAACGGAACCGAGGTGCCCGCGAAACTTTTTGGAGAATATCTGAAACCTTTCGGAGCAGATTATACCAGGCCAACCAGCATTCTATACTGTCCTGTTACGAAACAGGTCACGTCCCTGAGGTATTACACCTACGGAGTCCTTTTCTATGGACCATGCGCTTGGCCGGCCAACGGCCAGACGCCTCCCTGGACCAACCCCGGTCAATACCCTCCCGCCAAGCTATCCCAAATAGCAGATTCGAGCCGAAGCGTCCTGGCCGCGGACCAGGCGTATCTGACAACTCCGGACTACGGCTACTTTACACTGAAAAATCTTCCCACTTACAATACTTATTTTCCAGGCCGGCACGGCGGAATCGACAACGTTCTGTTTGTAGATGGACACGTTGCGGCTAAGAAGTCCGGAGAGCTGCAAGCATGGCTTATCGATATCAGTCGAGGAGGAAATTCACCTTACTTGCTTGATTTCTGATCAAAGGAGATTCGCTTATGAAACGCATCCTATACTCATCCTTACTGATGACCATGATCACTGGCGTCAGTGTGGGGTCGGAACCGGCCCATACAAATAGTTATGAGAATGAAGACGATGACGATGTGAAAGCAATACAAGGCGGTAATCCCGGTTTTACTTCTTCCATCACGGGACCCATTGAGAAGCAGGCTTTTGGAAATGAAAAGGTGATGATCAACTACAAGGGGATTTCCAGTGAAAAGGCCCATTCTGGAAAATGTTCGCTCAAGTGTGATATTACGCGTTTGGATGACAGTATTGTATATGTGTATTTGAAACACGCCTTTTCTCCAACTGTGGCCATTAAAGAAGGCAACGCCGTGCTGTCAGGGTACTTATATGTTGAGGGTTCTGACTCGTCGGCGGTCAAGCTGGCGGTGCTGGTGAATGGAATAAAGGAAACAACTGGACAGCCAAGCGGTTCGGCGCCGCTTACGCCGAAGCGCTCTATTGATGAGAACAGCGGATGGCATCATTACGAAATCAATGTGAACGAGGAAATAGCGAGGAACGCAAAATACACTGACTACAAGCCCGGCACCGCAACGGTGGTTGGCTGGATGGTGAGCATCACGGGCGCGCGGAAGGGGGATGGAAAATTGGTTGTGTATATTGATGATGTAACGCTCCAAATAGACGAGAAGATGCCTGGAAACACTGAGAAAAGGAAAACTATTCCATAGCAGATTCATCCAGAGAAGTCTTTGCTGTTTTATTTTAGTAGAATGAGTGTTGCGTATTTTACCGGGGTTATCTTGCTGTTGGTTTTCAGCAACCCCCTTGCCGCGGGCGAAGAATTCGTTCAGTACAAGGACAACTTCGACACCCCGCCTGTCTGGGCGGAGTTTTGGAGCCGTCGCGACAAAGGATTCCGGGTTGAGGGGGGAAGGCTTATCGCCAGCAACAGCGAGTGGCAGGATTCCTATGCCCATGCGCTCCTCTTGACCAAACAATCTTTTCGAAATGTTGTCATGCAATGGACCATGGTGCGTTTGGCGGACAAGGGAGATGAGAGAGCCGTGATCGTGGCGGGAGCGGGCGAGGGAGGAAGCGTGCCTGAGAATGAACTTCGCCTGACGCCAACGTCGTTTCAGGTCAATCAACCGTACGTCATGCGTCTGGTGGTCACAAACGGCGAAGCGGCTGTATACCGGCGACGGCCGGACGTTTCGGTGGAAGAGCTTTTGGTCACAAAGGAGGTTCCGGTCAAGGGGAAGCTCGGTTTCCAGCACTTCAATCGTTATGAATATGCCTATGACAATGTGTGCATTACTGCGTTCAGCGGAGAAGTTTCTCCCCCGCCCACCTGTGCGGCAGCGTTCATTCTTCCCCGCGGCGCCATAAGGTTGAGTTGGAAGATGCCGGACGAACTTCGCGGGGTGTTTCGGTATCGTATTTTCCGTTCGACCTCACCTGATATGAGTAATAAGAAGATTCTTGGTGAGACGGTATCGGAGGTCTTTGAGGATTCCGCCGTACCGCCCAACAGCGAGGTATATTATCAAGTCTTTTCGCTGAACCTCGCTGGGGAGGTGGGAACAGGTTCCGGTGTTGTCCGGGCACTGGTCCAGGCGGTGGCAACACCTGGAACTGTTCGGAATGTGTTCGTCTGCCCCAATCGCAAGGGGGGTGTCACGATCCGCTGGGATGCGCTTTCAGGCGAGCCGGTGAAAGAATACCTTGTCCTAAACCGCCGGGCGGCAGGACAGATGGAGAGGGTGATTGACAAGAAGGCATCCCGCGAAGGGGTGTTCCTGTTCACCGATCCCGAAGGGAAACGGGATGAGGAATACGGCGTGGTGGCCGAGAACGTCAAGAGACAGCGCGGGGCGGTTGTGTGGATGAAACCTGCGGAACCGCAACCGCTGGAAATCGCAGGCCAAGGCCTGAACGGAATCCTGGGTGTCGGTCCCGGGGAATCGTGGTCCCCTCCGGAAGTGAAGAAGGTGGACCCGAATACAACCGGCATTCGACGCCATCCGCGTCTGCTCTACACTCAAGCGCAAATCGAAAGGGCAAAAGCGAGGGTCAAAAAGTTCCCTTGGGCTAAAGATTGCGTCCAGGACGTTCTCCGCCGCGCCAGCCAGAAAGGCCCCTACGATCAGACTTTCCAGCAAGCCGCCGCCTATGTTCTGACGGGACAAGAGGAATTCGCAAAAAAGGTCCGCGAGACGCTTCTCGATTGGGCGGACCGTTACCGCAACCTTCCTTTCCAGCATGACGAAGGGCGCGTTACCGCATGGCAATTCACGGATGCATGTTGGCTGAATTCAGCAGTTCGATCCTACGACCTGCTTTATCCATGCCCAGTTCTCTCCGAAAAAGACAAACAACACATCGAGGATGATCTCTTTCGCCCCATGGCGGACGACCTCATGATTAATCGCAGGGGCGAAAAAGACCTATGTCACACCGCCACCAACTTTCAGAACATGCGGATTGGCGCGGTGGGACTAACTGGCTTTTGTATCTGCGAAGAAAAGTATATCCGCTGGGCGGTGTTTGGTCCCTATGGGTTTCTCAAGCAGGTCGCCAGCCAGGTCAGTGACGACGGGTTGTGGTGGGAGAAGAGCATCAGCTACCACGTGACCACCGCCATGCCTCCCTTGTACGACTTGGCCGAAGCTGCCTACAACAATAATGTGGATCTTTGGCATACCCCGGTGCCGGATACCTGTCTGGAGGACTATGGCGAGCACTATCCGGTGGACGGCGACAACGGTCCCAAGACCCTTAAAATGGCTTTCGATGCCCTCTTGTACTTTATGTTCCCGGATCATACGGCGCCGACCTTCGGCGACGCGGTGGCAAACAAGTGGTATGGGGGTGAACACTATTACCTGGCATGGCTCCGATACCAGGAGCCTCGGTATGCCTGGTTCAATCAGACGGCTCTGAATGGTTGGTCCCGGCTGATATGGTGGGACGAGACCTTTCCCAAAGACGCAGAGTTCAAGATTGGCACCGGACGTTTTGCCAACACCGGTGTGGCCGAGAATGGCAGCACGCTCTTTCCCTCCACGGGCTTCGCCGTTCTTCGTCAGGATGAATCCAACCCCGATGCGCCGGTATTGGCATTCACCTACGGTCCCTATGGCGGCGGGCACAATCACGGCGATCGACTTGCGTACATTCTCTATGCACGGGGAGCCTTTCCAGTATACCGGACCAGCACTTATCATCAGCCGGGCTACGAGGAGTATCAACGCACCAGCATATCCTACAACACGGTCGTTGTGGACGAAACCAGCCACCGCATTGGGGACGACAGTCGGAAGCCCAACACCGGCCGCCTGGATTTCTTTCACGGTGATTCATTCCTTCAAGCCGTGGGCGCATCGGCGGACGCATGTTATCCCGACGTGGGATTGCGGCGGGCGCTCATCCTCGGCCCGGATTGTCTGGTCGATGTCTTTATTTGTCGCAGCGCCAACCAACACCAATACGACTACGTCCTCCACGTCGATAGCGACTGGAAAGACCCGTCAAATTTCCCCGCTTCTCCAGAAACCAAGCTGGGGATCGGCAACGGGTATCAGGATGTGGATGTCATTGCCAAGCGTCGCTGTGACTCTGAGTATTCGGTCAGATGGCCCTTCAACACGCCCAAGGGATTTACCGATCTGGTATTCAGACTCATGCCCATTCCGGAAACCACGATTTTTGCCTGTCAGAGCCCTGGTTGCATGAAGCACCAGCCGCTTCGCTCCATGTTCGTTGCTCGACGGCAAGCACGAAACACAGTCTTTGTTTCGGTCATGGAAATTCGCGGCGATCAGCCCCCTATCACAACCGTGGAGCCAATCGAAATCACGGAGTCTGACTCGGAGGGGGTGCGCGTGGGTCTTCGTCTCCAAAGGGAAACGTTCACGGACATGGTTTTGTATAGTGAGAAGGATGGCCTGCACCAGTTCGATAAGGTGGAATTCAATGGTCGGGCGGCCTGGATTCGCATCAAAGACGACGCGGTGGTTCAATCCTCCGTGGTTCAGGCACTCGAGATCCGATGTCGCAACTTATCAAGGAGATATGGATCCCCCACAAGCACTCGCATTTTGGAAAAACCATGAGAATCGCTGGAGATGGCGTAAATACCGACTGCTTAGTAATTCGTATGAACCAACACGTTGACGATGCTCTGACCGAACTGGCGGCCGCGTTGCGGGCGAACCCCGCGTGCGACGGGTTCGCGGCCGACCTGGCGGCGCAAGCGGGACGGCCGCGGCCGCACCCGGTGTTTCATCTCAATCGCCAGGCCGACCCCGACGCGGGCGAAGGCATCCCGAAGGGCGGACAGAAGGAACGGCGGACGCAAGTCGAAGCCTGCTCGCCCGAGCAACTCGCTACCGAACTGTGCGGACTGCTCGCGCCGTTGAAACTCCACAACCCGATTCGTCCGTTGCTCGGACTCGGCGTCGGGCCGGGCACGGCGACGGCCAGTTTCGGCTGTCGTCTCGATCCAAAGCTGGATCACTTCATTCGCATCCTTGCCGATCGCGGAATCAACGTGATTCTTGCCACGCCGACGGGATCGCCGCCCGACTGGCTTTGTCTGAAGCACCCCGAGATTGTGCCCGTGAAAATGGACGGGCGCAGTTACGGAACCGGCGTGCGACGCCATACCTGCCCGACGTCGCCGCGCTATCGCGAGAATTGCGAACGCATCGTTCGAGCCATGGCCCGGCGCTATGCGCAGTGCCCATCGGTCATCGGCTGGCAAATTGACAACGAAATCGGGCGCCCGTTTTGTTATTGTCCGCTGTGTCACCGCAGTTTTCAGCAGTGGTTGAAGCGGCTGTTCGAAGAGATCGAAACGTTCAACTTCAAGGTCGGCCAGTTTTTTTTGGGCCGCACTTCGCGAGCATTCGAGGAGGCGCCCCTGCCCGAAGCGGGGTCGAACCCCTGCCTTCACCAACTTTATGGCCTTTTCATGGACCACCAAATCCGAGAATGCTGGGGACTGCAACGCGAATGGTTGCGGCAGGAAGGCGTGCGCGTTCCGATCACCACCAACGCGATGCTCACCTGGTACGGATACGATCACGAGAAGTTTTATGAAACGCTCGACCTCGTGACCGGCGATGTATATCCCGACGGGAAAACGGATCAGGGCAACCTGTTCACCGGCCTTGCATTTACGAAATGCTTGTTCATAAGAAAGCCGTGTCCCACCTTCTCCGAATTCTACGAGTGCTTGGAGTTTTAACGCTGCTCCTCGGCGCGGTCTGGCTGATGTTCTGGCGACCGCATTCGGACGCGCTTGCTCGGGGCCAAACCGAACTCAAGGGCAAAGGTGAATTTAAGTTTCAAAGTTGAGGCATGGTGTCGAACATGAAGACGGAATCCATTTGCGTTCGTGAGGCGCGCGCAGCCGAGATCGCGGCGATTGCGGCGGCGATGGCCGAGTCGTTCCGCCAGTACGGCGGCGCATTCAAGAAGAACCCGGACTGGGCGCGGGAGATTTTGAGGCGCGATCCGGGAACCACAGCGGCGCACACGCACGTCGTCACCGTGGGGGGCCAGATTGCGTCGGGATTCTCCGTTGCGGCCGTTTTTCACACTTCCGCGAGATGGCGGCGCAGTTCGTTCAGACCTCTGGCGGGAACGAGCGCGATCGTTGTGACTCGGGCGTTTCTCATGGCGTGATTAGAACAGCTTCCTCCCGTTCGAGCAAACGCATCATCCGCCGGCGGCCACGCTGGGGCTGACTGCTCGCAAGCGCTCCGCCAATCCCACGCGGACGGTTACACCGCCCCGGGTCGCGCCTGGAGAAACGGAAGTGCAGCGCCTGCTCGATCACGCCCAGATCAAAACGCCCCTCAAAAAAGCCGCCTAACTTGACACAATCGTCACGGTTCTAACTTATGTAAACGTTTAATGCAAAAGAGGTCGATTTGGCGCTGCCTGGCTGTAACCATTTGCTTGTTGTTTCGCGCTCTTTTTTATATTGACAGTCATTGTTAACAATGATAAACAATACGCATGATCAGAATGAAATCCAGGCTGAATCCGCCCTTGACCGCCGGTTCGCCGGTGGATCGGGCGTACTCAGAAATTCGTTATGCAATTCTCGAAGGGCAATTTCCACCGGAGACGCACCTGACCGAGACGCCGCTCGCCGAGCATCTCGGCGCAGGACGATTTCACATTCGTGAGGCGCTGATGCGACTGGTCGGCGAAGGACTGGTGGAGCGGGTGCGAAATGCGGGGTTTTTTGTGCGGCATTGCACGGTGGAGGAAATTGAGGAGACCTTCGAGATTCGCTCAGCGCTGGAGTGTCTTGCGGTGCGGATCGCGTGCCGAAGAGGGTTCTCGGAGTTCAAGCTGGCTGAAATGGAACACGCCTGCGACGCGATGGAGTCGGCGTCGCGAAAGGGCGACTGGCGCGCGGCGGATCATTACGACCTGGAGTTTCACCGTCTGTTGGTCGGCCTCGCCAACAGCCAGCGCGTGGAGGCGCTCGTCCAGGGGGCGCACGTGCAGGTGTTCAGTTGGATGAGCGGCGTCAGCGTCGAAAACCATCGCGCGGACACCGAAGGCGTCCTTCGCACTCACCGTCGCATCATTCAAGCTCTCCGAACTCGTGATGCGGAAGGCGCTGTCGAACTGGTTTACCGGCATACGGCGCCAATCTTTTCGAATCTGCTTGCGGCCGCCGCCCAAGAAAAAGACCGACAATGGATGATGCGGCACATGGGATCGGTTGGCGAGATGATCCCGAAACGAAGAACCGGGGCGTCGTCCAAGCGGAGCTTCACCTTAATAGAACTTCTGGTGGTGGTCGCCATTATCAGCATTCTTGCTGCCCTGCTGATGCCATCGCTCAAATCGGCGAGAAACCAGGCGAAATCGATTGCGTGCATGAACAACCTGAAGCAAATCGGAACGGCGCTGGTCCTGTATATGAATGACAATGAGGAGTATCTTCCGCCGGCTTCCGTCTATTTCGCGCCCTGGCCGGAATGGCTGCGCGGAGTTGCCACGCTGGATTGGATGGGGTACCTCGGCAAGAAATATCCGCAGTATGGCGGACCGTTGGGCACGCGCGTTGCTTATCCATGCAGCGTGGATTGTCCGTCAACCCCGATGCCCGGCGAACCGGGCATCGACACGACCTACGGCAGAAGCTACTTGTTCACCAATCCGATCAAGTATCAAGTGCTTGAGTCATCCGCGTTGGCCGTCCCGATTCCATCGAGGATTTGTTTCTGCTTCGACGGCGGATTTTATCAATCAAGCACTTTCACCATACCCACCTCCTACGCGTTTCCAAGGCATTCGAATGGGATCAACGTCCTCTTCTGTGATTGGCATGTCGCCTGGTATTCGTGGAGTTTCGTGGAAGGTCGTAGCGTTCATCCCAACGGGGGAGACTACCCATTCTAGCCGTCTTCAAATGGAGTTGGCAATACCATGAAACGAATCTTTCCACAACCCATCGTCCAAAGCATTTTTCTTTCTCTGTTGGTCTTGAGCGATGGGGCAATGAACCTGCTCGCCGAGAGTCAAAACAGCAGCAGCAACGCCATAACCAAGGTCTTTTTTTACGCGCCGATGGACGGAACGATGGCGCCCGTGATCGGGTCTTCCTGGGACACTTCGCTTGGTCGCGCGGAATCGGCGGCCACGAACGCCGCGGCAACAACCGGCGTGTCGGTCTTCCAGCCGGGGAGGATTGGTCAAGGCCTGTGGGTCGGCGCGCCGGAACAAGCGCCCGGCGGCGCTCGACCGAGCTACTGGATTGACATGAGGAATTTTCCTCTTGATCGCGGCAGCGTGATGCTTTGGTTCAAGCCCAAGGGCGCTCAAATCGGAACGTTGTATTGCAGCGGCAACGCCACGTTCGAGATGTACCAAACATCGGGCGACGCGATGCTCTTCTACGCGGGCACGCATCAGGACTTCGTGAAAGGCGACCTTCATCCTTTCATGAATGATCTGTCGGAACGATGGCATTTCGTCGTGGGCGTGTGGGACGCGGACAAACGACGGTTTTATTTTGACGGCGAACTGGTCGGCTCGCGGGATGGCGCGCTTCCGTTGAACAAGTGTCAGTATGGCGTGTATCCCCGATTTTACCTGGGGTTCAGGCACGGTAGCACATCTGAACCTGACAGCGGCTTCGCAAACGCCATCCTGGACGAGTTCGCGATTCTGCGGTCGCCGCTTTCGGACGAGGAGGTGAAACGACTCTGGCGTGACGGGAACGACCCTGCCTACAAGGGGCTGATCCAATCGCTTGGCGGCGGGATTCTGCTTCACGCGCCGAGGCGCGGCTACCGACGCGGCGAGCAAGTCGCGCTCAGCGTGCTTTCCTACAGCCGCGGAACTGAGGCGCGGATTGTTGCGCATGCGGAGGGTTCGACCAACAAATGGGTCCTCGGCGCTCTGCCTTCCCATGAAAACCGCTTCGCGCTCAACACCACGGACCTGAGACCGGGGCGTTACGGTGTTAGCGCCGAGTTATGGGATGGCGCCAAGCAGGTGGCTTCGAGTCCGGAGATCGTCTTGGGCGTACAGCCCGAAAGTCCGCCCGCATTTTCACTTGGTCTCTGGGGCGGCATCACTGAATCGTGGCAGTATGAAATGCTGCGGAAATGGCATATCGACACGTGGGTGACGTATGAGCTTTTCCCGGAATCCGGTCTCGAGGCGCGGATGAATGAGGCATACACTTACGGTATTTCTGCCATGGTGAATTTTAATGTGTTTCATCATTCGTTTTATCCGCGAATTTCGCCGGAAAAAACGCGGGATTATTTTGACAAAGACGGCCGGCTCAGTCCGAAGGGGCAAGCGGAAATCTGCCAGATTCTGGCTTGGGCGGACGGCAAGGATTTTAACAACAGCACCGGCAGTCTCCCCAGCAGCATCGCTTCGCCTTCAAGCCCGGTCGCGCAGGAATTCATCAAGGAGTTCGTTCTGTCGGTGATGAAACGGCTAAAAGATTATCCGGGCCTGCGGTTTGTTTCGTTTCAGGATGAATACGACTTGCGGCTGGAAGAGGTGAATAAAAGATTGCAGATCGGCGATTACAACCAGCATGCGGTGGCACATTTCATGCAACAGACCGGCTTAAAGGGGCCGGCCTTTCCTCCGGTGTCCGAACCCGCCACCATTTTTCCCGATCAGGAACCGTACATTCAATGGGCCCGGATCATCGGATTGCCGGGCGATTGCAGCGCACCGGCGTTTGAACGCGCTTACCGTCAATGTCACGAGTGGGTCAAAACGGTCCGGCCCGATGTGACCACGCTCAACATCAGCGGCAGCGAAGGCGGCGAACTCGATTGCGTGATGGATTACGCCTATACCTCGACCTGGGAGCCCACGCCGGGTTATACCGTCAGCTACGGCCGGCTCGATTTCCTTTACGATCGTCACCGCTATCGTCAAAAGCAGCGTCCTTTCAAACCGCTCGCGGGGCTGCCCGGCTGGTGGTCGGGCGACATGGATCAGAAGAGCAAGGATGCTGATCTGAGCTGGTGCGTCGGCGATTTCCGATTAAACACCCAGATGGCCATCGCGAAAGGCGTCTCGATGATCCAATGGGCGCTTGGCGATTGGAATGGGAGCGGCGCGAAAAAGGAACAAGGAATCCTGAGCCGCGACGATCTCAAGGCCGAGTTCATCCGCTGGGCGGACTGGTGTCACCGCTACGGACCGATGCTCGCCCGGCTCGAATTTCGTCCGAATCGCCGCGTGGCGGTGCTGCTTAGCGAATCGAACCTTGCGGGATGGGTGCACGAGGGACATCGCTGGCCCGGATTCTTGGATTACACCTACGCCGCCCTTCGCAGCGCCAATGCGCCGGTGGATTTGGTTCTGGACCAGGACGTTCTCGAAGGACGGCTGCAAGAATATCAGGCATTGGTTCTCTTTCATCATCGTTACTCCGCGAAAAGCGTTTGGCAGAAGATCGTCGAGTTCGCGAAGACACCGGGGAAGCGCCTGTTCTTCAGCGATCCAAAACGGTCGGACCTGCTTCCTCCAAGCGCGATGGATATTGAGGTCGTGAACCACGAACTGAGCGCGACGGGCAACGATCCCATCCATCGCGTCATCAATACCCACGGCGAACAAGTCATGAAATTGAAAGAGACGGTAACACCCGTTCTAAAGCCGGCGGACTTGATTGTCAGCGGCAGCGATTTCATCAGCCCGCATCAGCTTTACGGCGGCCAGGCGCGGTATGTGTTTCTGGTGAACCTGAACCTGTGGGAACCGCAGAAAATCGGGGTCAGTTTCGTTCATCCGGGTGACGCGGCCTACGATGTGATGAAACACGAACGGATTGCCGTGCGCCGCAAGAGTGAACGAATCGAGTGGAATGGCGCCATTGCGCCTGCCGATTGGCAAATGGTCATGTTGCCTCCCCAGGCTGTGGAGAGCATCGATCTACGGGTGAATGTCAAGGAGCGCGAGATCGAGTTGGCCGGCGCGGTTTGCGGATCCAAGAAAGAGAGTATTCCCGCGATTTGGCCTCTCGAAGTGACCGTGGAATATCCCAACGGGCAAGCGACCAGCCATTCTTTTGTGGCGGCGACGGATGCCCGGGGTTGTTTTGCCGCAAGAATTTCGTTGGGCAAACTGACGGACCCGCCCGGAAAGTATCGCGTGTCGGTCAAAGAGGGGATCACCGGCAAAGAAGCGCACGGTACGGCGTCCGTCGGTTCAACCAACACGAAACATGGAGATACACCGTGAAAATGGAGATGTCCATCCTTGCGATCTTGCTCGTCGTGGCGAGCGCCAAATCCGTTTCAGCGGGTGGCAATGACAACGCGCTCCGGTTGGATGACTTTAAGAACCTCGCGAATTGGCAGATTGAAGGCGCGAAGGAGGTGAGCGCAGTGGAGGATCCGAAAGGAGGCGCCTGTCTCCGGTGGCGTTCGGTTTCGCGTGACAGCACCGCGATGGTGAAGGATCTCACGCCGCTCAAGGATCAGTTGGCCGGTTGCGATGCGATCTGTTTTGAATACTGGATGGATGGAGAGCCGAGTCAGGCCTGGATGACCTTGGAAAACGTCCCCGGTTTCGCCACCGCGCGCAACTGGTATTTCAAGTTTTCGTCCCGCTACAAACAGGTCTGGCGCACGGCGCGGTTCGAGTTGCGGCTCGATGACGATAGTCCCGACAACGGCAAAGACCCGCGCACGCTGTTGCGGCTCTCATTTGCAGGTTGGAAGACCGGCCCGAATGCAACCTACGAATGGCGGGTCAAGAACCTGCGCGCCGTTCGGTATACGGTCACGCTCGACTATGACGAGACGGTCAAGGGCTTCGAAAAGGATGGAGACGCATATCGGTATCGCTATGACTTGAAGATTCACAACCGGGACAACGTTGAGCGTGAGTGCGCCCTGGTATTTGATCGTCAACGCCTGAAGCATTTCACTCTCGTCTCCGAAGAGGAACCGTTCATGGTGAAAGCGGGAGCGGAGAAAGTCGTTGTCGCGATTCTGTCGATTCCCGCTGAAGTCGCGTCAAAACTCGAACCGCTTTACACGGAAGAAGCGCCGGTGATTCTTCGAGTGAAGGGCCTCGCTGAGACCGATACCACGGTGTTGCGCGGCTGGCAGGAGCTGCCCGTTTTCGGCGCGGTTCCGCCCCGCTACGCCGGGGCCGACCGCCCGCGCGTCCGCTGCGACGCGGCGCGGCTCACCGCGTTGCGCGAATGGTGCGCGCAAGAGCCGGACTTCGTCGCGGCCCGCGCCTCGCTCGTGGAAAACGCGGAGAATTTCCTGAAGCCGCGCGTGGTCCTTCCCGAGACATCCGGAGGCTACGATCAAGGTTTTGTTTGTCCCAAGTGCAGCACCGGGTTCGCCACAGCGCCACTGACCGAGGAAATGCTCACTCAACTCTATTGTCCAACTTGCAAGGAGTGGATTCGCGGCAATCGCAATTTGCGCGAGAAAGTGGTGACGGAGTTCCATCGCCTCAACGCCAACATGTCTTACGAATGCGCCCTGGCCTTCGCGCTCACGGGCGAGAAGAAGTACGCCGACCGGGCGAAGGAGATTTTGCTTGGCTACGCCCGGATCGCGCCGCGCATGAAACTCGTGAACGCACAAGCCACGGGCTACAACAACCTGCTCGGATGGTGCGTCCTCGGCGAGTCGTATTTGTGCAGCGGTTTTCCCTGGGCGTATGATTTTCTGCTCGCGGGTCATTGCCTCACCGAAACCGAACAACAGGAGATTGAAACGAATTTCTTGCTGCCGCTGATGAAGCGCCTGAGCCTGCACAACGGCCAGTATTCGAACCAGACGGCGGAATATCGGTCCAACCAATTGGCCATTGCCCTGGCGTGCGGGCATTGGGTGATGGCGGGTCGCGCCTTGAATTGGGACTTTGGATTCCACGAGTTAGTCGAATATGGGTTTGACGCCGACGGGTGGACGATCGAAGGCTCGGAAGGCTATCAGCGGGGACACGCCGACTGTCTCGATGAAATCGCCGAGGCCGCGCATTACGCGGGCGCGGATGTGTATCGCCGCGGGAAATTCGAGAAGCTGTTGAAGTTGGCCGGCCTGCGCCATGTCCTCTTCGCCCGATACCAGACGCCCTATCCGGACGAGGCTGGACGCGTCCGTCCGACAGCGATCTTCAGCCAATCCGAGGCGAATTATCACAGCAACGAGCGCTGGTTCTTCTGTTCGCCACGCGCGAAAACGGATTTGGCGGTGGCAAAAGCGCGTGAGAAGGAGGCCTCCTCCATTCAGGAGGGGACGGGATATACCTTCGTTCGTTTTGGCGAACCGAAGACTTTCAACGGCATCGATGTGAACTGGGGTCAAACCTGGGAGCGGAATGCGCATGATTTGTTCAGCCACAAGCTCTATCTCCGCGGTCAGCGGGCGGATTCCAGAGCCGGCCGAATCTCCTACTCGCATCCGCAGGCTTCGTTCACCAGCGCCTCGCTTGCCGCCAGCGGCATCGTGGTGGATGAGGCCGATTCATCCATGAGTCGCCAACTCTCCTGCCTGGTCGATGGAGGGAATCGGTTCTCGGCGGGGATCGTCGCGGCTGATCCGCAGCGGCCACTCTATCCCGGGGTGGAAATCGTGCGCTATTTTGTGGCGCGACCAGAGGGCGTCCTGCTGGTGGATGTAATCAAATCCGATGCCCCCCACAACGTGGACTGGCCGTTCTATCCGCCTGGCAAGGTGGAGACGAGTCTTGCCAACATGAAGTTGGTGGACTGGAAAGGAGCCAAGGGTCCGGGCTACGATGTGCCGCACGACTTGAGCGGCACGGTTACGGACGGGGCGTTCACCTTCCAGTGGCCGCTTGCGTCCTTCAAGGCGCAACGAACCGTTGCCGGTGGCGAGCCGAAGGAAGTGATGATCGGCACTGCCTATGCCACGTGGGCGGGCACGCCGATCCCATTCAGTCTCATGCGGAAACGTCAGGTCAAGCAAACGGTGAATGTGGAGTTTTTCGAGGCCTTCGACCAGGCGCCGGCGCTCAGCGGACTCAGTTATGCCGTGAAGAATGCGGATGTGGCGGTGACGATGAAATTCGCATCGGGCAAGACCAAGGCCATGCTGTTGCGGGCGCCTCGGATCCAAGATGGGAAACTGCTCCCTCCGCAGAATGGCGCCTGCGTCGTCGAGAGCGACTGAAAGGAAAAACGAATGAGACTCGTGCGAGGCGCAACGACTATTCTCTCAACCGCCATCTTCATCATCCACGCGATGACCCTCTTTTTGCCGTCAGGACATTCGAGGGCAGAGGACAAACCGCTGCCCGTGCCCGAAGCGGTCCGCGTCGAGGCGCTCCGCCCGAACCACAGCGAAGCGGGACGACCACTTCCATTGGCGGCGCATTGGGGTGTCGGCGAAGGCGGAGCCGATGGGTTCACTCCAGAATACCAGTTTCAGTTGCTCGATCAGGGGCGCCATGTCCTGCCCTGGTTTTCGCATCCGCCGACGGACCGGTGGCTCCAGGAAACATGGAAGCCGGGCGCCCCCGAGCGTGAAAAGTGGATCGAGGCCAAGATGAAGGAATACGAGTTGCGCATCCAAAAAGCGGCGCAACTCAGACTGCCTCTCACGTTTCTCGGCACGCAGTGGGAATCGTTGTTGACCACCGATAAGGCGTACCTCGATCTGCCACCCGAAAAGAATCCCAACGAGGCGGGACTCGATGGCACGATTCAACCCAAGGTCTCGCCCTTCGGCCCCGTGGAACCTTGGAGAGAAGTGGGCGGCAAATGGACGGCTGGCATCTTCATGAAGAAACTCCAGGAATGGTATCCCGATCCGCCGCTGGTGATTTTCATTTCTAACAACGAACACTCGAAGTTGCAATGGAATGAAGTCGAGACTTCCAAGGGATACCTGGAACGGTATGGCAAGGGGCGCGACGATGATTTCAAGCGCAGAGTCGTGTCCGAAGGATGGATCGAACGCTACCGCGCGTTGCAGGCGGCGATGCGGGAGGGATTGGTCAATTCCGCGTGGAAGAAGAACGCCATGTTCGTTGGTTATGAAGTGCTCGGCCCTCCGCACATGGGACGGCCGATGGAACCGCCTGAATACTGGAAGCTGTACTCCGGGTATTTCCCCGGACGGATTGATTCCGGGCCGCTGGCGTGGGGCGGCGGTTCGCCCTCCTACTATCTCCACAACTGGATGCCGATCACCGATTTCACGGTGTGGAGTCCGCAGATCGAGTCCATGAACTGGATTTTTATGCTGCAAGAAGCGCACAAGCTCAATCCGCGGTTCTGGTTCGAGATGTCCACATGGGACGGCGATGCGACCGATCAACCCAACGCGAAACGGAAATTCTATGCGCGCCTCGGACAGTCGTTCACGCCAGAGCGTTACGGCGGTTTTGTGCAGTTCGGGATGTGGTTGTTGCGGCCGCGCGTCGTGCGCGAGTTTCGCGGTTGGTTGGAGACAGTCGAGTACGCGGGGCCGTATTTCATGTCAATCGTGGAGGCGGTGGACCGCGTCCATACGAACGCCGTGTTGCGCGAGTTTTGGCGGAAAGGCGAACTTGTGCCCAATCGCGCCCATCAGCATCCCTACCAGACCGACATTCCCGATGAGTATAAGAAGGAGGACCGTTGGTTTTTGCTCGACACGAGTCTCGATGCAAAATGGCCGTGGACGCTCGAAACCGAGATTCCCGTGTACGCTCTTGCGCTGGCGAAAGGCAAACCGCCGACCCGCGAGTGGCTCGTCTATGCGCACGCGCCGCGCCGCCCCCGCCTCAATGTCGAGATCATCGTGCCCGAATTCGGGCCAATCACGGTCGATGTGCCGCAAGCAGGCGCATTTTTCCATGTATCGGAACAATCGAAAAAAATGACCGTGGTCTGGCGCGGCGGTCCGCCAAGTGTGGCGATTGGTGTCGCGTCGCAGTTCGTCGAGTCAGGCAAGCCCGTCGAATTCACCGCGCTCGATCCTTTTGCGCCGAATGGAAAACTGACGAAACTGACGTGGAACTTCGGCGACGGCAAGAACGGCGAAGGCGAGAAAGTGACGCACGCGTTCAGTTCGACGGGCCAGTACCTTGTCGAGCTTAGGGCCTCGGGTGATGCGAAGGCCGAGGCTGCTCACGCGGTCCCGATATTCGTCGGTCTGCAGACAGAGAAGGACCTGGTGCTGCGCTACATCATAAAACGCCCGCCCTCACAGGGCTTGCTGCAGTGGATCTGGGGCGCGGGGCGCTGGTACAAACCCTGTTATCGTTTCCTTTACGACTCGTCGGGCAACAACAATCTCGGCTTCGTCGCGGGAAGCAACTGGGTGGATGATCCGCAGCGAGGCGCAGCACTGGAACTTGACGGAAAGGAGAGTTATGTCTCCGTGTTGAATTGCCCGACGATCAATTCGGGCGGTCCCTACGCCAATCGCACCGTTCTTCTATGGTTCAGGGCGGCCGATGTGACCAAACGCCAGATGTTGTATGAGGAAGGCGGATCTGGGAACGGCCTCAATCTCTTTATCCACAAAGGCGCCCTGCGAGGAGGCATGTGGGCAAAGGCGGTCTGGCCGGGGACATGGCTTACGTACGATCAAATCGAGCCGAACAAATGGCATCACGCGGCGCTTGTGCTGAACCAAGCGGGCGCCACCGTAGCGGCGGATCGGTTGATCCTTTACGTGGACGGGAAAAAGGCGGCTGCCGGCGCTGCTGCCGAGTTGCCGGCGCACGCCGGCGATATCCATTTCGGACGCAACGGCAACACGTTGTATCCCGAAGGCGCCGTGGAGGAAATCGGCGATTATTTTGCCGGGTCATTCGGCCAGGCTGAAATCTATAATCGCGCGCTGGCGGAAGCTGAAATCGCCGCGCGCGCCAAACATATACGGTGAAACAATGGAAACGATCCATGGCTTTCAACAACTGACTGCGAGCGAGAAGGAACGCATCCACCGCGCTGTGTTGCGCATCCTGGCGGAAATCGGCGTCAAGATCGAGAGCAACCGAATTCTTGATCGACTGGTTGATTTTGGGGCGGATGTCAACCGGACGACCCAGGTCGCACGTTTTCCCCAGGCGTTGATTGAGCGGTTTATCGGCGAGTCGGAACCCGCCGCGGAGCGCGTCGCGGAACCGCGCGTGGAGTGCAGCGTTGGCATTTACATCGGGAAATACCTGAATCCGAGAACCAATCAATTCGAGGATTGGACGGAGGATCGGATGGCCTCGTACGTGAAGACGGCCAAGGCGATGCCCAACGTCACTGGCATCGGCACCCTGGGTTGTCCGGTGCCGGCGCCGCACCGGATCCATCCGCTCCATGTGAAATATCTTTGCTGGAAGTTGGGCATCGACATGGACCAGGGCATTCAGAGTTTGGAACTATGCCCCTTCATCGAAGAGTTCCATGGTTTGCGCGCGGAGGCGCTCGGCATGCCGCTGAAAGAATCCATGCGCGGCACGATGTTCCTTATCTCGCCGCTCAAACTTGCCGCTACGGATGCCGAGCAGTTCCTCTACTTCGCTGAACGCGGTTATCCGTGTTCGATCTCCAATATGACGACCCTGGGCGGCAGCGGACCGATTACGCTCGCGGGCGCGCTGGCGCAACACCTGGCCGAGGACATTTTCTGCAACATTTTACAGCGTCTGTACTATGGAACCCGAACGTTGAATTTTCTTTGCTCCATTCTGCCGCTGGATATGCGGCGGGCGGCCTACTGTTATGGCCGTCCGGAAAATGCGGTGGCCAACCTGCTCCACGGCCAAATGGCGCGGTTCTATGGCGCGCAGCACGTGGGCCAGACCGGGCTGGCGGATGCCAAGCAACCCGGCTCGGAGGCGGCGGCACAGAAAATGCTGACCGTGATTCCGTCCCTGCTGTATTTCAATGCCGCCACGATCAACGCGGGTCTCCTCTCCGGCGACGAAGTCTGCAGCCCGATCCAGTTGATCATCGATGATGAGCTGGCCGACGCCTTGAATCGCCTCGGCCGGCGTGAATCGTTTGATGATGAACACCTGGCTTTTGAAACCATCCGCGCCGTTGGAGCAGGGGGCGGTTTCATTGGCGCCGACCACACGGCGGCACATGTGCGCACGGCGTTGTGGAAGGCGCCGTTGTTCAGCCACAGTGGATTTCATTTTTGGCAGAGCAAGGATGGAACTTCCCTGGAAGATCGCGCGCGTCGTCGGTGGGAAGAGATCATGGCCGGCCCCGATCCGGCGCCGGGCATGGATGAAGCCACGGAGCAGAAGGTCAAGGCGCTGCTGGACCGCGCCTTGAAAACATTGGAACGAACCTGAGGATGAAGGCGTCTGGTATTGGCCCATCACGAATCGTCCGCGACCTGCGCGCGCTCGGCGTGCGCGCGGGCGATGCGGTGATGATGCACAGTTCGCTCAGCGCGCTCGGACATGTCGAAGGCGGCGCAACCACCGTCGTCGATGCCCTGCTCGAAGCAGTCGGCCCGCGCGGGACCTTGCTTGTTCCCGCTTTCCGCGACAGCGTCTGGGGCGACCCCGCCAATTTCACCAACAGCGATTGCGCTGCTCGTTGTCCGCAGCGTCTTTGTCCGAGCAAGTTGCCGGGTTTTCAGGGCGTGATCGCCGAAGAAGTGCGACAGCGCACGGGCAGTTTGCGTAGTTGCCATCCAACGCATTCGTGGGTTGCCTTGGGAGCTTCAGCGGAGCGGTTGGTGGAGGGGCACCGCGCATCGCCCACGCCATGCGGGCGGGGGAATCCATTCGAAGCGTTGCTTCAACTCGATGGCTGCATTCTGACTCTTGGCGTGCAGGTCAACACCGTGACGCTTTGGCATTACTACGAAGAGATTCTTCAAGTGCCTTACTTAGGCCATTATTGGCCCAAGGAAAGACATCTCAATCATTGCGTGACGGGCCGACGCATTCAGTATGAATACCCCGGCGTCATGCAGGATGTCTGCCGGGCCGCAGGCATTCTCAAAACCGGTCCCATCGGCAAGAGTGTTTCGGGGCTGATGCGCGCGCGGGATTTCGACTGCTTCATGGCAACCCTATTCGCGGATGATCCGTATTGTCTGGTGCTGCGCCCACCCGATCGTGGAAGCGACGATCTGGCTCTGGATGCGCTGCAAAAGGCGGCGGCAATGCTAAGAGCCCGGAAGCGCGGCCGGCAGGGGGGGGCGAAATCCTTCGCGATTCCGCCCCAACCGATCGCACCAGCGAAGGCTGGCGACGTGGTCCGCGAGGATTGCCCGGCCTTCGCCGGTTGCCATGAGGCGTTTGGAAATTCGATTCCGCTCTGTAAAGCCAACGGCAGCCACCCCGAGCTTTTTCGTCTGGGCGGCGTCTTCGCCGCGCATGGCCCGGCCGCCTGCGCCCATTGTTCATGGCATCTTCAATTTCCTCCGAAACGCGAGGGCGGGCGGCCGGTGAAAGGAACAACACCGTCATGAACCCCGGTGACGAAAAGCGGTCGGGGATGATGGTCGTATGGATTGGCCAGATTCTGATCGGCGGATCCATGAGTCTCATGCTCCTTTTGCCACGCTTGTTTCAACGCGAGGGACTCGACCTCGCGTGGCATGGGTGGATCATGGCGGCTTTCAGTTTCGCTTTTCTTGCGGGGACGGCGACCGGGGGCCGCGCCATTGGAAGGATTGGTTGTCGCGGTTGTACCTTAACCGGCTGGTATGGCGCCAGCGCATTTTTGTCGCGCGCCTTCTTGGAAACGCGATTGAGGCATCTTTTGCCGGGGGTTGGGCTGGTGGCGACGGGTTGCTTGGTGCCGTTCGGCGCCCTGGCGCTTGCGTTCGCGTCGCAACCCGGCGAGTTCGCCATGATCGGTTTGCTGTTTGGGACGGGTCACGGCTTGTTCTTCCCGAGCCTGATCCAGATGGCCGCACAACATACCTCCGTGGATCACGTGGTCCCGCAAGTCGGCCGACTGATGGCCACCATGCTGGTCGGGAACATTCTCGGCGAAGCCAGCGCCGGACTGATGGCCCGGATCCTGGGAGTGAAGGAATCGCTGGCCGTGGCTGGCGCGTTCGCTTTGATCGTCGAACTTTCCCTGCTGCGGCGGTTGTCCAGCCGCTTGATGGGGGAAAACCACCCCGCGATTTCCGAAAGGCGTTCATGAATGGATCGTTTCATGCCGGTGCGTCAGCGCGTGACCTTACCTTGTCGCCCGAGATGATCAATCCTGGGTTGCACTCCAATATGAGGGTTCAGTGGGGGGCGCCAGGTTCCCGTCTGCAGGCGAAAGCGCTGGCGTTGTCGTCCGGTTCAAGGCGAGCGCTGATGGTGGCGCTCGATCTGGTCTTCATACCGGCGGAACACTGCGTCGAGCTTCGACAAGCGATTAGCCAACACACCGCTCTTCGTCCCGAAGAGATCATCATCTCGGCCACCCACAGTCATTCGACGCCATTTCTCGAGCCTCTCGCCGGCGAACATCCGTTGTTCGACTTCATCAAGTCGCGCTCCCTGGAGGCGGCGCTGACCGCTTGGGATGCACGGCGGCCCGCCCGGTTTGGGCAAGGGATCACGTACATCGCGGGCGCCTCGTTCAACACCCAGGTCCGCTTGCCGAACGGTGGCGTGAAGTTCACCCGCGACTTTCGCGAAGGATTGGCGGCGGGACGGCCGATCGACCCGCGGTTGAACGTGATCCGCATTGACGATCAAAACGGCAAACCGATCGCCGGCTGGATTCGATTCGCGGCCCATCCAGCTTGTGTGATCTTCAATGCGCCGCTCTCGGGCGAATATCCCGGTTACATGACCGAGCGAGTCAGCGAAACCGTCGCGACGGGCGCTCCGGTCCTGTTCGGACTGGGAGCGTGCGGCGATGTGAATTGCATTCCGATGTTCGGCATGGAAAAGGACTCCAAGGATCTCGGCCTCAACCTCGCCAATGCAGCAGCGCAGGTGTTTAAAGGCATCCAGACCGCCGGGCCGCGCCGGTTTGTGACGGGCTCGCGAACAATCGAGCTTCCCCTTGATCCGCCGCCTCCCGTCGAACTCTTGGAGAGGGAGATCGCAGAAGTCGAGGCGTTCATTGCCGCGCTCGACAAAGACCCAAGCCTCGAATGGGTGCTCGGCTTTAATTGCAAGAAGGATTGGTCGGTGGAAGACAAGAAAGGCAGCGTCCGCCCGCTTGCGGAGTGGGCGCAACGGATGAGGGAAGCGATCCAAGCGGGGCGGAAGTTCCCCGCGACCTGGCCTTCCGAGGTCAACGTTTGGGTGATTGATGATCTGGGCTTGGTTTTTTATTCCGGAGAGCCTTTCACGGAATTTGGCCTGACCCTGGCCGCGCGAAGCCCCTTGCGCGAGACCCTGCTCATGGCGATGAGCAACGGATCCGATGGTTATATCGGCTTGGATGAGAGCCGCCGGCATGGCGGCTACGAAATGTACACCGCGCAGCGCTACGCCAAACTGGCGCCGGGCGCGCGTCCGTTGCCCTATGCGTTGGGCGCCGGGGAGCACTTGACACAACAGGCATTGGACCTGATCAACAAACTACCGGCATGAAACGAGAAGCCTATTTTACCGCCGAATCGTTGATGAAGAAAACGGAAGAATGGCTGAGGGTAATTGCGGCATGGAATTGTCGGGTGCGACGTTTTTGCCCTGAGTCGTCCGCGCTGCTGATTGTGGACATGCAGCGATTCTTTGAACCATGAATTCGCCCAACATCCTGCTCATCACAACCGATCAGCAACGCTGGGATGCGGTCGGAGCGAACGACAATCCTTCGATCTTAACTCCCAACCTGGATCGGCTGGCGGCGGAAGGGGTTCGTTTCGTTCACAGCTATTGCGCCGCCGCGGCTTGTCAGCCATCGCGCGCGTGCATTCTCACCGGCGTTTACCCGACGATCCACGGCGTCATGCAAAGCGGGGCCGGCCGGTGGGTTCCATCGAGCTTGCCAACGTTGCCCGGCCTGCTGTCCGCCCACGGCTATCGCACGGTCGGCATCGGGAAAATGCATTTCGTCCCGTGGGATGCGCTCTGTGGCTTTCAGCGACGGGTTATCATCGAAGGCAAGTACGCGGAGGAACCCGATGAGTATCAAGCGCACATCAGAGACCACGACCTGCAAGGGCGTGTGATCGGCCACCAAACTCCCGGTTTCGGCAAAGCCAACAAGGCGATGGTCAGCCCGCTGAACCCGGAAGATCATATTGACGGCTTTGTGGGACAGCGAAGCATCGAGATGTTGGAGACATTGATCGCTGAACGCAGGCTTGCGTCAAGGCCGTTCTTTGCCTGGGTTTCCTTCTGCGGTCCGCATGATCCCTATGATCCGCCCGAGCCGTATGCCTCGATGTATGATCCCGTAAAGGTCCCGCCGCCGCGGCGGGCCGATGGTGAACTGGATCGAGTTCCCCCGATCGTGCGCGAGGAAACGACGGCGTTCGGCATCGAAAAGTTGAATTTGTGGGGCATTCCCGACGCTGAGATCCGTCGGATTCGAGCTTTGTACTACGGCAACGTGACCTTGATCGACGAATGGGTCGGTCGTGTGCTCAAGCTCCTGGAGCGGCAAGAGGTGGCGGAAAACACTCTGGTGATCTTTACTTCCGACCACGGAGATTATCTCGGGGATCATGATCTCCTGTGGAAAGCCTATCTGCCGTGTGACGCCGACATGAAGGTGCCGCTCTTGATCCGTTGGCCCGGGCAAGTGCCGAGCGGCACTTGCGCGGAGTTTTCAACAAACGTGGACCTCATGCCAACGATTCTTTCGGCAGCCGGGGCGCCCGTGCCACGCCACTGTCAGGGATTCAATTTGCTCGATCCGATCAAAGGCGCCCGCCCGCCAAGACGCGAGGCGTTCATGTTTGCGGAGCCGAACAAATGGCGCTACCGCGACGTGCGCTGGGCTTATACGCGCTGGCCCGAGCAACGGTTCGACACCTTGTATGATTTAGCCGCCGATCCGCACGAGTTGAACAACCTGTGCTTTGGTGTAAAGGAACCACCGCTCCAGGCCAGGCTGCTCCGCGACAAGCTGGAGACCTGGCTGCGATCAACATACGGACACGCAAGATGAATCTGGAAAAGTTTATCACCGGCCTTTCCGGCCCTTGCCGCTTCCAGCGCAACAGCAGTTCGTGGAGCAGCGACTTCGTCCGTGTCGCCGGCCCGAACGTTCCCCACATCGAAAACACCAAGGCGGGACCCGCCCTGTTTCTTGGACGACAAACGCGCAATCTGTTGCCACGAGAGTTTGCGCCGTTCCAGGGAGTCCCCGAGGATTGGGCAAGGATCGACGGCCTGGAGTTCCAGAAGGGGCGCGGCCTTTTGATCCGCGCTTCCCATCGCCCTGCGATCTTGCCGCTGCCTTTGCTGCACCGGGATTCGCTCGGCGAACTATCGGACGAAGGCACGACCTTCGTCGGCGTCATCTATCAACTTTCGGCTCATGTTCGCGGCCACGGCAAGGTGTCGCTGAGACTGCGTGATGGTCTCAACAGCCTGGAAGTTCAGCGTGGCTTCATGGTCGTGGATCGCCGGCAACGCTGGTGTGTGGCGCTGGATGGTCCGATGGCCAAGCGATCTCTCGAAGCGGCGGTCATTGTCGAAGAAGGTGAGATGTTCGTGGATGGCCTGATGCTTGAGCCGTTTGTCACAACCTATCGAACGGCCCGGCGGTCCGTGCTGTTCCCGTGTCCGGGAAGCTGGGTGCCCGGAGGCGAAGCGCGAGATCGCGATCGCCTCGAAGTCCGCGTTCCGCGCGGCTCGATTCCGAAATCCGGGATGATTGATTTCTGGTTTCAGCCGGCGTGGGAAGCGGCGCACCCGAACCATATCTTCTTCGACATGGCACACGGGTACTTCAGTTTCGGCGCGGAAAATCAGGAGCCTCTTCTTCACGCCGGCGAAAAACCGTGTCCGTGGATGTATTACTGGGAGTGGTGCCTTGGGCAGGGCTTTCGCTCCCACTCCTGGCATCATGCGGCGGCCGTTTGGGACGAGGACGGAGCGGCGACGATTTACTGGAACGGACAATCCCATGCTTGCGTGCAGCAGGTCAAAGCTCACGCGTTGGACCCGCTGCGGGTCGGGGAGACAATGGTCGTTGGCGGCTGCGCCCTGGGCGGAATGCTCGCCGACCCGAATGTCGCAGCAGAACTGGACGGATGGTTGAGAAGCTGGCGGTTGACGCCGGGGCGTTTTACGGCGGAAGATGTGTTGCTGGCGATGGAGTCCACGTGTCCCTTGCCAGGTCAGTATGAACCGCCCGCGAACGTCGTGTTTCTCGAACCAGGGCCGCGCCACGAAATCATCTCGGCGCCGAGCTACTGCTGGTTTCCCAACGTCCTCAGCAAAGAAAGCGGCAAATTGATCGTCAAGTACGTGTGCAGACCGGATCACCTGCCCGGCGTGAACGAACGCGCCCGCCCGTCGCGTCATCAGGCGGAAAGCGATGACGACGGGCGGACGTGGAAGAACCACCGACCCGTCGAACCCGGCCACGGTCGCCCTGCCGTTAAACTCCCGGATGGACGCTGGTGTTCTTTCCCGCACGTGACAAACGCGCTGCCCGATGGTCGGATTATGCCCCGAGAACAGGCATGCCCCGACTCGTTCACCCTGCGGCTCACCGCTACAGACCAACATGAGGAACTGGTTCAGGCGCGTGTGGATATGGCCGGTTACAACGGCGGGCGAATGCCGTTGGCGCTCGACCAACTGCTGGCGCTTAAGGATGGCGGCTATTTGTTGTTCGCGGATGGCATCCTTCCCGGCGACGAGCGATCTTCAATGCTTGTGTTGGCCAGCGACGATCTCCGTCGCTGGCGCGCTGTGGCTGTGCCGATGCGCGACGACGGGCTTCGAGAAGAAGGTTATTGCGAAGCGGCGGCAGTCCAGCTCGCGAATGGTCGGATATTGATGGTAGCGCGAACGGGAGGGTTCAATCAGGCGTTGATGAAGAGTGTTTCGGACGACAACGGACGCACCTGGAGTCCGCCTGAACGAACAGGTCTTTGCGGAGTTGCTCCGCAACTTCGGACTCTGCGGGATGGGACGTTGTTTTTAACCATCGGCCGCCCCGGAATCATCCTGGCGGTGAGTTGCGACAACGGGGAGTCGTTTGAAACGCAGGTCTGCGTTGAGGATGACCGGATTCATGAAATGGCTGCCCACTTCGGTTGGTACGGCTATTCGAGCATGAATAACGGCCTGCTGGTTGATGAATGCGCCGGGCAGGCTTACCTCACCTACGACCTCTTGGGGGTAAGATCGTCCGACAACGGCGCCAGTCGGAACGGCTGTTACCTGCGCGGCTATTCCTACCGAACGATCAAGGGATATGCCCGTCGGATCAGGTCCTTCTTGAGCGTCGATCATCCGTCGCTTCAACGGAACGGGCGCTGGCAGGAGGCGAACGACCGACTTGCGGTGACGACGCAAACGGGCGCGGCGATCTGCGGTGAGTTTCAGGGCGATGGCTTGGTGGCGCTGATCGAAACCTCGCCCCATGCTGGAACTGCGATCGTACGGATCGACGAACAACCTCCGCAGCGCCTGCGGCTGTACTATCCTCGACGAATCATGCAGCGACGGCTGCTGGCGGCGGGACTGCCCGACAGCAGGCATTGCTTTCAAATCGGCCTCGAATCGGGCTTCGATCCCGAACACAAATTTGCCAACCCCGAAATGCCGATGCTTGGCGGCCCGCAAACGTGTTTCCTGGCGGGGGTTACCGCGACGCGGCGGCTGGCGGTGTACGGGTTCGAAGTCCTGTGAGCCGAGGAGAACTCAAGATGTTGAATGACGACCTGATCGCCTATTTGCAACCCGCGCCGAACCGCTTCAACCCCTGCGAATGGCGCGACGTGTGCGGTGTCATAAGCGATATCCGCGTGGACGACCACCGCTTCACAATACGGGCTCGCCTGCCTGCGGGTCTCTATCGCTGCAAGCTGGAAACGAGGGTGGGCAGGTTCGACATGAAAACTGCGATGATGCTCATGGTGCGTGTGCCCGATGGCAAGAAACTGCTCACTGGACCGTGGGACCTCGATCATTTCCAAAATGTCATGGCGATGCCCATGGCCAAAACATTCGTGAACGGCCGTTTGAAAGGCGGGCTGTGGTTTGCGATGCCCGGACCGGAGCAGATCGCGGAAAATCGGTTGTGGGCGGATTTTGGGTTCGAAGCGGAAGGGGAGGAAACGGAACTCGTGCTCGAATTCGTCGAACACGACCATGGACGCATTCGCTGGAGAGACGTTCGCTACATCGAACTGCGTCGTGACGACCGCCTGCTCTGTGAGTTGCGGCCCAGAAGCCATCAGCGCCCCCGGGTGTACATCGGGGCAAGTGACCTGAAGCGGCTTCGCAAGCATTTGCCGTCGCAACCCATGTTCCGAACGACAATCGAGAAACTCACGAGTGAAAATCTCCCTTTCAAGCAGCAGTGCAACCTCGACCTCGCCGCTCTGGTGTACTTGATCATCAAGGAGAAATCCATCGGACGGAAGCTCAAGGATTCTATTTTGACGCTGTGCCGGCGCCCGACCTGGAGCTCGCGACCCGATCCCCTGTTGATGGGAGGCGATAATGACCGCGACATTGGCAGCGCGCTGTACTACACGGGTATCGCGCGTGAATACGCCTTCGACCTGTTCAACCAGCAGGAACGTCGCATCATCTTGGCCAAGGCGGACGAATATCTGCGCAAGATTTACGATTTCACCGTGCTGCAGCGCGCGTACATGGGCTGCCCGACGCCCGACGCGCACGCGCTCGGCACGTGGGCGGGCGTGGGCGTGGCGTGCATGTGCTTCTACGACGATCTGGACAGCGCGCGAAAGGCGCTGCCGTTTTTCCACGGGCTTTTCAAGGACAGCTTTCGGCTTTTCCCGCCCGGCGGCAAGACCAACTGGGCGACGTATTACCCGATGCACCTGGCGCGCTACCTCGCGGCTGCGCACACCTTCGCCGGAAAACGCCCTGAACTCAGCCGGAGTCCTTTTCTCGACAACCTTGGCCAGGCATTGCTGGCCTGCTTCGAAACGCCGAACGCGCAGGAAATCGGTCGCGGACTGCGAACCCATGAGCACCGCTATCTCACCGCGTTTCTCTGCCGCTTTCACCCGACCCGGCGGATCGAGTCCATCCACCAAGCCTTTGTCGAGCGGGAACGCAAGGCGGCGGGCGATCTGCTGCCCACGTTGTACGACCTGCTTTATGCGCCCGCGGAATCGCATCCGCCCGCCGCGTTTCCTTCCAGTCCGCGCTTCGCGCGCGACACGGGCGAGATCGTGTGCGTTTCACGCGGGAAGAAGACGATCGGCTGCCAATTCAGCGCGGGCCTCAAGGCGGGCAGGTGCGTCAGCTTCAGCCTGATGCCGCACAATCGCGAACTCGGCATGTCCCTGGCGCAGATCGATGTATCGGTTGACGGATCGCCCGTGCTGATCAACATCGGCGGTTACGCGCTTGACAGTTCGCTGTTGAACACAATGTGTTTTGAGGACGGCGGCGCGCGCGTCCAAGGTCAGTGGCTCTGCGGGGATACCGGCCCCGAAGTCAGCGCGCACATCCGCCGCTGTTTCATCAATGATCGCTTCATTTACGCGCACGCGGTGATCACAGCGGCATTGCATCCAAAACACGGGGTCAAGGAAGCGGACCGGATTTTCCTGATGGATTACCGCACGGGCGCCATCGTGCTGATCGATTCCTTTGAGGGAACCAGGCCGCTCCGATTCGCCACGCATCTGCATTGCTCCAGCTCGGTCAGCAAGATCAGCGACACGAGTTACCGGCTCACCGGCGGACAAGCCAATCTTATCGCGGGAACAAAGGGCGGCAGCAAAGGACTCAGTGACGACGAGCAGGGCGAGATTTTCGCCACGGTCTTGGATTCGTCGCACGCGTCCCGCGTGAGCGTGCGAGAGCCGTATTGGTTCCCGTCCTATGCGTATGGTCTCAACTTCACGGGAAGGGAGAACTTCCGCGACGCAAAATTCCCGCGCTACCGCCGCTGGCGACTGGAGATGGCCGGGCGTGTAACCCATGGACGGTTGGTGTTCGCGCTCAGCGCCGACGCGACCGGTGTGACTTATAGGGAAGGCTGTGTCACGCTCCCGCAGTCCGCCCGTCTCCATCTCACCCATAATCAACTCTTTCGTTGGGACGATGGCGAGTGTCTCGCCGAGGCGGTCTTGCGCGACGATCAGGCGGGGAAAATCATCCTGCTTGGTGCGCGCTCGATCTCGACCGGCGCGCGCAAACTCGAAATGACGCTTCCCGCGGATGTCGAGATCGCCCCAGGCCGTGGCGCGCCGCGAGGCGTGCTCCATTCGCCCGCCTCACAACCGGTCGCGTGCGCGCGGGGCTGGACCGTGGATGCGCCCCGACCCAATGAAAACAATCCCCATTCGAGCTTCGTCTGGTCGGCTTCGTTCAAGAGCGGCCCATGAAAATCAAATCCATCGAATCCGTCCACGCGGCGGTGCCGTCCACGCGACCGATGGTTCTCGGGCGCGATCCGTGTCGAGCAACAGCCGAAGGATTTATGATTCCATTTTAGGGAGGTTGCGCACTACCATTCGTCGAACATGAAGACGGAATCCATTCGCGTTCGTGAGGCGCGCGCTACCGAGATTGCGGCGATTGCCGAGGCAATGGCCGAGTCGTTCCGCCAGTACGGCGGCGCGTTCAAGCAGAACCCGGACTGGGCGTTGGAAACTTTGAGGCGCGATCCGGGAACCACAGCGGCGCACACGCACGTCGTCACCGTTGACGGCAGGATTGCGTCGGGCTTGCATGTTTTCGAGCGCCGCCTCCGCGCGGGCGCCGGCGTCGCGCGCGCGGGATGCATCGGCAATGTCTTCACGCGGCCGGCCTGGCGCGGGCGCGGATTGATCCGCAAGCTGTTGGCGTTTTCGCACGCCTGGATGGCGCGGCGCAAATTCGATTTTGCATTTCTGTTCGGTAATCCGAAGGTCTATGGCGGATCGGGTTATCGAATCGTTCCAGCATGGAAGGCGACGATTCATTTCGAGTCAAAATGCTTTGATCCCATCGCGCGCCAGGTGCGGGTGCGCGCCGTGCGATGGGAAAGCGACGTTTCGTTTCTCCAGACTTGCTATGCGTTTTCCAATCGCGGCGGCTGGGGCGGCGCGGTGCGCAACCGGGAATACTGGTCCGATTGGCTGCGCCATCGCCAGACCCCGCACGGCTCAAAATGGGTGCCGCGCTTCACGATTTGCGTGGTTCAAATCCAAGGAAATACGGCCGGTTATTTTCTTGTCGCGCCCGACCGGAAGACCGTGGTCGAAGTTGCAGCGCGTGACCAGGCTTCCTGGAAACCTGTTCTCGCGGCGGTGGCGAGACATGCGTTGCGCCAGCGCAAGGTTGCGCTCAATTTCTGGTCGCCGGAATGGGAGCGCCGCTGGGCGGCCATCTTTCCGCGCAGCGAGGATCTGGAAAAGCAGTCCCCGCTGCGGATCGAACTGGCCGAACAATATGGCGGCATGGTCCGCCTGCTGCGACGTTCGCCGACCTTCCCGCACCGCGTTATCGGGAGCGACGCGCTCGCCGATTTCCTGCGAGCGCAGGGATTCCTTTTCTGGAGCGGCACGGACAACTTCTGAACGGTAACTGCCCAGCGCGGCATAGCCACAACCCAATCCGGAGGAAAAACATTGAACCACCTGTCTGCCGCGGCACAGGCAGGCGGAGGCACGGAGATTCCTCCATCCTTCTCCAACCGAGGAGAGTTTTCGCCACGCGTTCGCCCCAGGCGGACGCGTGGCGGAAACCTCTGGTCTGAGAGTTCGCCGATTTTTCTCCGTGCCCCCGTATTCTCCGTGGTAAAAATTTCTTATCGAAAAAGCGCGATTCTTGAACATTGTTGTACAGGATCACTACCTGAAGATGGATGAGCAGCGAAACGCAACCAACCCTGAACCCTGAACGGTGAACCCCTCGCTTTCGCGGGGGCAGGCTCTGGCAACCTGAGCAGTTACGAACATCTTATGGTGTGCGTCCAATATCTCTCCATTCGTCGGCTGTCAGTTCCCGAACCCGTTTGAAGTACTCCGCATTCGGGTCATCAGGCCTTGCGCTGGTCATCATTCCGTGCAGGTGCTCGGCCAGAACGCAGCCGATGGCATGGATGGCGTCGTGTCGGTCGAGACCCTCCGTCATCAAGCGCGCCAGCGCCGCCTTGACCGGTGTTTCATCGCCCATGGCCACTTGGTTCTCCACGACCGTGTGAAGCGTGGCGTGGAGACGACGATTCGGCATTCGGATTCTCGCTTGCTTGTGGAACTCCTCGATAAGACTGAGTCGTTCATCCTCATCCATCGCCTGCCATACCGTGGGTTCGGGGTCTGTCAATGGGTCGTAGGTTTCCATTGTTCTTTTGTAACATCTCAGGTATCTGCATTGGGAGGCAAAAGAAAATCATCTGGTGTGTGTCCGCGCGCGCAGCGCATGTCCGTTATCAGAAGCTCCTGCGACATGGGTTCCATACTCTGCGGGTCAGGGTTGTTCCCATTCGCTGACGGTGTGCTTCACGCCCGGCGTCTCACCTTGGACCGCCACCAGGCGTTTGACATAAATCTCGGGTCGGGGCGCAGGCGCATATTTCGTCAGATGAAGCGTCTTTTCCGGCAGTTCCACAATCAATGCCCGTAAAACCAATGGATAATGAACAATCCCATCGCCATCGTAACGCCACTGGCTTGAACCGGGCCATGGATAATGTTCGCCGGGATAATTGCCCGGCAACGGGAAACCAACATATCGCCAGCCGTCAAAATCGATGCGACTAACCCCGAACACATCGTCCGTATTCCAATCGGCTTGCGTCGTTTTCTTATCGCTGGCGAGCATCTCCTTCGGCATCCAATCCAACAGCCACGGCGAGAGATCGCCTTTTTGAGGCGCGCCGATGGAAGTCCATGCCTGGCCTGAGGCGTCTTGCAGTTCAAAAATGATCCGTCCCCAACTGCTGTTGCCATTGACCCACAAGCCGATTTCGGTTGGTTCACCGGGCACCGGTATTCCCTTGTCGTGGCGCAACACCGAGTACATTGGCATCGTCACCTTTCCAATCGTGATTGATTGCGGGTTGACGCGCAAAACGTTCTTCTCGCCCGCAAATTCCGCCACCGGCTCAAATCGGAAATCGCCCTTCCGCCGCGGCGTCATGAAATTGTGATATTCAAGCACAGGGTTGCGCTCCGTCTCAACCTTCCACCCGTCAAGGGAACTCAGCGCCGCCAGTTCAGACACTCGGCCCCGCAACTCGTCCGGGTACTTCGGCGCGCCTGGCTCGGCTTTATTGATTTCGCCGTTACCAATCAAATAAAGAGGCGACGGCGTAAGCGTCACATCCAAAGGTCCGTCTTTGGCAACCAGTGGCGTGGCATGCCCTTGTTCGTTCGTAAACGCCCAGTTGCCACCCGATACAGTAAAACGTACCGGACGAGAACCGCGAATCGTCCACAGCACCAAGACGCATTTGCCATCCTGACGACGAAATTCAACCCCATACAGGCTCAAGCTATTCAAATCGAGTTCACGGACAAACTTCGCGCCGTCCAGGACCCGGGTCATGGTGGCGACCGCGACAAACGACGGTTTGACGTTCAACTCCGGCCATGAACGCACGAGACCGCTTGCGCCCCAGTTGCTAAAACGGTAGCTGCTCCCTGAATCGCAGATGATGCCGAAGCGAACCTCGGGGACTCCCCAGGCCAAAGAGTGCATCGCATGGCGGACAAAATACGCGGCTTGCGTGCATGGTGACAGGTTGCCAGGATTTGTGCTCGGATAACAGATCTCATAGCACTGAACGACCTTCTTATCCGGGTAGCCATAGGCTTTGAGAAGCTCATGATCCATCCAAAGGCTGGCGTTGTTCGCAACATAGTCAGGAGGTTGCGCTTCAGGTGGTCGCCCAAAGACCCCCGCTTCATTGCCCAAGGCATCAAACAGCTCCTTCGGAAACTTCCGTCGCAAGAACTCCTCTTTTGTCGGCAGCGGACCGTTGCCAAGACGGAGCGCCACGTTGGGAAAATTCGCGCGCATCATCGTTGCCATGGTCTCGGCCAATTTCCAAATCCCCTCAAACCGCTGCTTTTCGATCTCGTTCAATTGATACGGAGCCCGGTCGTGAAAGATGTCGGGCACCCGCATCGCGTGGCCTCCCGAGATTGCATGCTCATGCAAAAGCAACGCGACCGGCAGGCCATCCGGATTCTCCTGCAACCACTTGCGGTAGGCATCGGCGCTATCCATCAGTTTGGGTTCCCTTCCCTGTGCAACTCCCCACTTTTTACGATCCGCGGAAGTGAAACTAAACATTCCATAACGAAGCCCCGCTTTTTTATAAAGCGCTCCAACCAGATCCGGTTTGGGACAAGTGAAGTGGGCGCCGCTGAAATCCCACGTGCCAAAAGGAGACGAATCGCGATGCTGCCGCGTATCTGGCGGCAAAAGCGCAAAACTCGTATGGCGCGTCAGAGTCGGTTCTCCCTCGCCCACGGTCAACGTCACCGCCAAATTGTAACATCCACGCCGGCCGACCGGGATCGGCAATTGGATATGGGTGGTTTGGCCTGACTCAATTTTTCCACGCCGATCGACTTTTATGGTCTCCCCGTCGAGAGGAGTAGCGACGGCTTGGAGCGCGAAAGCCTGAGGCACCGGCGCCAGGGAGCTTAGGGTTACGGTAAATTCCGGGCAGACGGGATCGACAAAGGCATGCCCAGGCTCCTCGCTGGTCACGCGCATTTGGAGAGGACTACGCTCCAAGGTTACCGCCGCCACCCGAACCCCGCTGGGCAGTCCCAGTGGCCGGTACCGGTAGCGGGCGGGATCCGGCCGCCGCCGCGCCAGCCGCACTTCCTTGGTCAGTTCAATCTCCATTACCCGCTGGAGATCCTGCGCAAAAGCCACTGGGAAAGGGACTCGAATATGCGCAAAAGCCCCGCCGGCGCTTTGAACGATCCGCCCGGGCGCCAGCCGTGCCAACTCCCCTTGCCGGGGCACCGAAGTCGGGAAGTCATGCTGGACGACCTGACCGCGGCCACCGTATTGTCCCGCCCGCAGGGTCAGGACGGGAACGGTGTTGGCATCATCCTTGGCCACCGCCAGAAGGTGTACTGCCGCATAATCCGCCACGGGAACCCGGAGCAGTGGCATCCGCGGGTCGAAAAGAAAAACCGGACCATTGTCATAGGCCTCGTTGTAGGAACTGGGATCGCGATCGCACTCGGACCAAAAAGCCTTGCCCACATCGATGACTTGCTTTCCATCATCCAGCAGGATGAACGGCACGCCGTCCTGCTCAATCCTGGTGGCGGACGGCAGGGGTTCGGTTCCATCACCCACTTGTCGCGCGATATCCGCCGTCAAGAATCGCGCCCCGTCCACGAGCGGGACGAACATGACCTTCCTCACTTGGTCGCCTTTGGCCACGGTTACGCGAACCGGACCGGACCGGGGCTTCGGCAGATCAAAGTGGTTCAGAAGCAACCCATCCAGCCAGATGTCGATTTGGCGATCAGTTGCCTCCACCCGCAAGTCCAGCCACCGGTCCCGCCAACCGACGGGTCGCAAATGGTCGCGGTCCACATTGGCCAAAGCCATTTTGTCCTTGGGTGAAGGCAGGTAATTCAGAACCCTGCTGCCTTCGTCCATTTTTTGCCAGCGGCTATGTTCCGGATCCCACTCGTAACGCTGGACCGTAAGAGTCGCGCCATCATTATCGCGAAGCAGATCGATTCGCAAAGCGGCCGCTTTGTTGACGTCGGCTGGATCCTCGGGAAGGGCCGCGATTTGCAGCGGCGCCTTATTGGCCGTCAGCCGCAATTGGACTTCGCAACGGTACCCGCTGGATTGTTGATTGCCGAATACCAGGTTAGCCAATTTCTCCTCCACCAGGATCACGCCATTTGTTTTGCTGGCCTGCCCCGTCAAAAGAATCTGCGAGGCAAGCTCCATCGGGGGAGATGGCGGCGGAGCGGCCGTCAAATGAGGAGTTTCAGAGATTATGAGCAGAATGAATAAGGCGCGCGCGTTCATCCCAATTCACAATTTTGCGCAACACTCCCCTGTTATCGCCACATTCCAGGCAAATTGTCCCGTATACATCAATGCCGGCAACATGGCTTCGGGCGGGAAATTGTACCACGCCGTTGTCACCACCCCCAGCGAACCGGCCTCGTGCAGCCGCCGGCAGAAGACGCGGATGTTGTCCCCGTAACGAGGCCAGTCGGGGAGGCCATGCCAGGCGCTGGTGTTGCTGCCGCCGGCCGCCGCGCCAATGACCTTGAATCCCAGGTCCTGGTAAAACTCGATATAGGGAAACGCCCGGATGCGCTTGGGGAATTGATTACCCAAATACTTGCCGAATTTCGCACAAAACGCCGGCGATAGCTCCGTCTGGAAATCCATGGGCTTGGCAAAATGCGCGATCATGCGCTGTTCCACCTCGCCGAGTTCTGCGCGCCAGGGTCCCAACCAGCGCCTATCCGTCACGACGCCGAGTCCATTTTCCGGACGCGCAACGAAGATGGCGCAGGGATCGTTTACGGTCCAGTAGTCCCAGTACATGATGACGATCTCGCGCGGCATCTGCTCAATCACCTCGCTGTGTGTGCAGAGCATATCGTCCCAGACAATCGGCGTCAAACCCAGAGACAGCACGTATTCGGCGGCTTTTGTCACGAAATCCACGTACAGACGGCCTTTGCCATGCGCCTCAGTCTCCTTGGCGCACTTGGGGCAGGTTCCCAGCCGACGGGCTTCGTCGCCGCCCATGTGGAAGTAGCGAATGCCCGGATGCAGTTCGACAAAGTCGTCCACGCACTCCTTGAACAGCGCCAGCGACTCCTTCTTCAGCGGACACCATTGGTCCCGATGCTCGTCCTCTTCACGCAGATGGGCATAGGCATCGTGATTGAGGATATATTCGACATGCCCCAGGCATTGATGCAACGGGATCACCTCGATATTCAGCGCCTGCGCATGGCTGACCAACTCGCACACCTGTTCCCGTTGCAGCGCATCCGGCGCCGACATAGCGTGATGTTTCTTGTAGGGGTACCGGGCGTTATACTCCACCAGCACCGTGTTCAACCGCCAGTTCGCCATGGAATCCAGAAGCCGCATGCCCTCATTGAAACCGATGGTGGAAAGGCTGAGATTCAGATGATAACCGCGCATTCCCAGAGAGGGTGAGTCCACGATCCTTCCGGTTTTGACGAGGCCGTTCGCGGTCATCTGTCGCAGGCGCTCGATGCCGTACCGTCGCCCGCGGGCGTCACCCGCCGACAACTCGACCGCCTCCGGCGACACCTCCAAACGGTATCCCTCCGCAACCAAATCTGCATCGTGGCGCACCCGCAACGGCGTGATGCCCGAACCGTGTTGCGCCAGTTCGCCAAGCGCCTGACGCTCCCAATCGCTTGTTCCTTCGGGAACCGTGATGGGCGACCCCGGCCCCAACGCGATGATCGTGTCACCCATTGCCGTGTTCCGGGGGGTGGGTAATAGTGTAAAGCTCATCAACTCAGGCTTGCGGCAAGATATTCATGGCCAACGAACGAAAGTTACGGACTCGGTGAAAGGTCATCCGGTTCGCATCGTGAAAACCATTCTTGGCCCTGTTCTCCGCCTGCCGGCCGGAATAGCGCACGGAGGTCCTCACCAGGATCGCCAGGTCATCGTTTTCAATGATCATCACTGGATACATGAAAGATTCCGTCAGTTTCTCCGTCCTGGCAATGCAGCCGGCCGGAAACCAATTGAGGGCATCGCACGCATACCACAGCATGAGAAACCGCCGGTCATTTCCACGGGGGGCGCCGGCCGGCGATTCCACCCAGCCTTGCGTGTTGGCCGGTAAGTTGGATGCCATCCAATACAACCGGGACCGCTCATCATAGATGATGAAAAACTTCCCCTGTCCGCCGGGAATGGGATAGAATTGCGTAAACGACAGCTTCACCTTTTCGCCGTTGTCCTCCAGGTCGAAGACGGCCGCCAGGTTCGCGGTGCCGTACCGGTCTATCACCGCCCGGGCCAGCACCCGCAGCCGGTCTTTGATTAAAATGATATTGCCTTCTAAACAGCGCATGGCAGGACCGGGAAAAAGGCCCGGATTCAGTTCCTTGGGAATCGGCATCTCCACCTGATCGGTGATTCGCCAAGCCTGTGGATTCAGGAGTCCCTTTGCCAAATCGCAGACCGCCACGCCCATGGTTTGACAGTTTTCGCCCACCGCCAAGTAAAGGCGATCGTCCTTTTCGACCATGGCCGTCTGATTGGTGGCATACCAGTGATCGTCCTTTGAAACGGCTTCCGTGGGAACTTCCCAACTCCCCGACTTGTCGTTTCCGCCTTTTCCGGTTCCAGTGGCGCCCTTCTTTGACCAACGGATGATCGGCGTCGGTTGGCTCCAGGTGGCCCCCTTGTCTTTGCTGGCCGCCGCCATGATCACCCCCTCCTTTCTGCTGAGTCCGGCTATCAGGTACGCGATGTTCTCTCGGGTATACAGCGTGACTTCTGGTCGATTGCGAAAGGGAATTCGCGCGGTCTCCGTCCAGGTCTTCCCATGGTCCGCACTTCGCGCGATGACGACGCAACAATCGCTGGTGCCATCCGCAGTCACCGCACCGGGGCCCACAACGACATGCGATCCCGCGGCCAGCAGGGTGCCATCTGAAAGGGCGGCAAAACCAATGTTTAAAAAAAACCAATAGCGATCCTCCGTATCGTCTGGCGCTCTGGCAACAACGGCATATTCTTGCGCCAGCGTTTGAGACCATGGGTAAAGGGCTGCGGAATTCATTGCGTCATCCTTTTGGGTTGGTTGTTGTTTTTTCGGAGATCAGAACGGTTTGAGAACCCAAAGTGGGTGTTGCCATAACCCGACACGTGTTTCCGGGCACGTAGCGCGCGACTAATCGTTCCACTCGGACGGTGGAAATGGAATTGCCCAGTTGGTCGTTCAGGATTTCAACGGCCCGGAGAATCAACTCGCGCGTTGATGTCAAAATACTGCTCAGGTCCCGCCTTACAAGGGCAGACTGAGTGGACGCCGTGATCGCCAGGACACTGATCCGTTCGGGTACCGGCCAGCCGTTGGCCTGAAGCAGTTCAACCAACCGGGAAGCATAACCTCCTTCTTCCGACAGAATCGCCGTCGGGGGATCCTCCCGCTCCGCCAGTTGTTGCACGATCTGCTCGCCAGAGGCCCGCGAGCCGCCGGCGGCAGGAAATATCCACAGTCCATCGATTCCAAACTCCGCCCGGCAACGATCGAATGCTTCGCGCAGAAGATCGTAGTACCGTGAGCCGTACCCGCTGTCGAATGCGATGCGGCGATGCCCACTGCTCACCAGATGACTCACCGCCAGGCGCACCAGGCTCGGCAAATCGATCGTGACCGCGCTGAGGCCCGCCGGGAATGGCGCATCGGTCAATTCCCCGATTTGCACCAGGGGAACACCGATATTCACCATGCGTTGCGCCGCCCACATCGGTACGCGCCCTGCCAAGAGCACGCCATCCAAGCGTCGTGTCCAGTCGCCACAAGCATCGAGAGTCGATTCATCTGTCTTTGCAACGAACTTGATCGCCAGATCGCACCTCACCCGTTCAAGCTCGTCGTGCAACAACTTGATCTGCTCAAGGTAGTGGGGCGATTCGGAAAACCCTAGCAACACCAAGCCGATCAGCCGCCGCCTCACAGGTACGGGCGCCACCCGACAACCAATTCTTGGAACCGACTCGACAACCCCGTTGGCTTGAAGCACTTGCATTGCCTGCCGGACGACGGTGACCGTGACGTCATGTTCAGCCATCAGGGCGCGATAGGTCGGCAGTTCCTGTCCCTCGCGCAGCGCGCCACTCATGATTTGCCGCTGCAGGTTGGCAACGATCTCTTTGTACTTGGGTATGCTCTGCATTTTCATTTTTGAATATCCTTCAAAACACCCCACGGGCGGGGGTAAAACCCGCTACATCGGAAAGGCATTTGAGCGGCACTCCATTAGTTCTCGCAGATAAGAGCATCACGCTTGTTCCCATCGCACAAAAACGCCATGGGCTTTTCCCCCGTTGGTGTCAAGAGCGATGGCCAGGCGATTGGCGCCGTCGCGGGCCTTTACGGTGAGCGTTTTCTGGTCCTTGATCGCGGGATTGGCGCCAGGGCCATGGAAAATCTGCTCTCCGTTCCACCATGCCTTGACAGGACCGTCATAGCCGAGATGGACGCGGACTTTGTCGGCACTGACAATCTTGATGTCACGCACGATGAACACGACGCCGGGCTTTTCTTCGATGTGATCGCTTACGTCGAGGAAATCGGCATCACGGATTTCCGCGCCTGCCTTCGCCTTTTGGAATTGTAGCGAGGCGTTGGCGGGATTGGGGCAGATTGCTGATTGGAGTCCGCCTTCCAACACAATTCGATTCGAAACCAGAAAGCCATCCCGCAGATACTCCGCGTCGAAGAGAACATCCGCAAGGTAGATATCCGGATGATCCCATTGGCTGACCTGTGGATCATCAGGAGCAATGCCATTGCTGTAAAAACTGAGTGCGAAGCGGCGATTGTTCTCAGGATGCTGCGCGACCCCCATGTAGGAATGATCGTAGCCAGGCCCGCTCGGCAGGACACACTGCAACCGTGCTTTGCCCTTCACCATCTTGAAGATGGCGGTGTGCGCGAAAGGTTGTCCCTTGTCCGCAATCCACCATCGGGCGCTGATGTACACGTCCTCGCCCACGGTCCACACGCACGGACCGCTGATCGAGAGGTCGTTGAGTTTCTGCATTTTCCAGGTCTTGAATGGATGGCGGCTGATGCAAAGGTAGGGATTGCGTCCACGCCGTTCACAACGCATCAGCATGGTGGCGCGTCCATCGGGACGAATGTCGAGAAAACATTCGTTGGGTGATTCTGGGCCGCCAAACAACTTGCGAACGCGCATCCATCGCATTCCGTCCTTGCTCTCAAACCAATGAACCTCCTGCTTCGCATCTCCGATCTTAAGGTCCCAGCAATAGCCGGCGCAGTAGTGTTTGCCTTGATGGAATTGGGGGCGCCATAACACGAAATTGGACGCGCCCCGGTACGGGATCCACTTCGTCCAGATGTCGCCGTCCTCGGTCGAAGCGCAACCTGATTGGCCGGTCTCCTTGCCCTTTTCCTTTTTTGAGTAGTAGCAAAACGCGACCGCATAGAGACGTCTTCCATCGGTATAGAGATGGGCATCCCGCGTGTCGGCCGGTCCGCGTAAAACCGCTACGTGGTCCCACGACACGCCGCCGTCGCGGCTGCGAAGCACAACGATGCGACCCAAGTCGCATATGTGCGCGTCACCCTGACGATAAGCGATGAAAAGGTTTCCTTTGAACCAGCAGGCGCCCGTGAAGGCATTGTGGTGGGCGTCGTTGGTTACACGGCGAATGGATCGAATAATCATATTTTTATTTTAATTTTACCGGCTTGGCATAGATGGGAATCTGCATATTCTTTGCCAGATAAGCCGATGCCTCAAACGCACCGATTTTCCCGGTCTCGGCCGTGCAACTGCCCGTGACTGAGCGTCGCCAGGACACCTTCATTCCGTCATCGGTCTTCTCCTTCTGCTTGTCCGCTGGGCCTGTTCGTGGCGACCAAAACATGACGGGAGCAACGATGCCGCTGGTGCCTATTTCGTCAAGAACCTTATTTTCGACCTTGACCGCGATGGTATTGCCTTGGCCAAAGCGCAAGGCCTGGCTGACCTCGAACTCCACCGGCTTGAAGGCGCCGGCCACGCCGGGGAGACCCCCACCCGGTTCCGCGGTCGTGCCCACACACCCGCCATTCAGCCATACCGTGGCGTTCTCGTCAACACCCCCAAACCACAAATAAACCTTGCGCCCGTCGAATTGCTTGGGAATCACCACTTCGATGCGATACCATGCGAAGCCTTTGTAGTCGTGAAGTGCCTGATCGCTCCATCTCGCGGTCAGGGTCTTGAGCGGCTTCCAGTCGCCGCCGATCCGGACGTCCCGATGCCATTCCAGCGACTCGCCGACATTCTTCGGGTCGGTCCGGAAGTCCCACTCGTCCGGACATCCGGCGACAAGCTCGCAGCGGACCGCCACGCGCTCGACTCCCTGTTCGGCGCATGCCGACCAGAAACGCTTAAGATAGTTATTAGAGGTTCGCCACCATAAAGCGCGCGCCTCATTTTCGGGATGTTTATCCCCTACAGGGTCGGGGCCAGGAGGATCCGGATACAGACGAAAATCTATCATTTCGGCAGTTAGTTGCTTCAACGTGTCCAGGACCTGCTTGGAAGCCGCAAAATCACAATTGGCCTTTCCACCACGCGTGAGACAAAAATGGTCTTCGGCAGCCGCCATGACCAAGGGCGTCCTTGCCGACAACATGGCGCCCACCATCCCAAACATTCGGAATCCATTTACGGAATGAGTAACTCTCATGCAATTACTTCTTATCATGTTTCTGACTGTTCGACTCAATTTCCGAAACTACTTCTTTCGGCAACAGCATCGGCGTGTTGCCCAGTGCCAGATACGGCGGCACCGTCATCAGCAAAAAACTGCCGCGCGCTTGCCGGACCGTCCATACTTTACCATCTTCACCCTTGGGCACGGGGATGTTGAAGTCCTTAAACGCCGCCGCCTTTTTCAGCCGTTCGGCTATGTTGCCATCTGGATGACAAATATGTCCGCAGCCGGCGTCCCCGCCGCCACTATAACAACCACCGATGGTGCGGGCGCCTATGGGAACATAAAAAGCCGCGTTGACGCTCTCGTTAAAAGTCACCCCGTCGGGTGCGGCGCAAGCGAAGACAACCGGGAGGTTTGCCGGGAATCTCACGGTGGTTCCGACGTGCAGGTCGTGCATGCGAATGGTATGCAACCCCGTCTGCGGCGTCTTCAGCACAACCGTGTGCGGATTCCCATCCGGCGGCACTTCCGCCTGGTCAAAGACGGTTTGTCCATCGCCAGATCTTAAGGAAAACTGCGCATTCCCCCGCGAGCGGTAACCGACAATTCCGCCACCGGTCACTGAAAGCATCATCTCGGCCGGGGCCTTGTCAAACCAGGTCAACACATCTCGACCGCCACGAAAGTAGAATTGTGGACCCCCGCCTTCCTTCTCATTGAGATTGCCGCGCAGCCCATCGGCGGGTTTCAGATCGGAACCGAAGGTCGCGGGTTCGAACTCGCGCAGTTTGTGGTTGGCAATGCCGTTGGCGAGGATGGTTTTTATCTCCCCTTCGGTGAACGGCTCACTCGACCGCCACGGGTTTTTCCCTTCCGGGATTTTCCAATCAACTTCGGCGGGAGGGCGGGACTCCTTGTCAATCATGCGCGACTCGCGTAAGAATCCCAAGGCATGAATCATCATGGTCTGGCGAATCCGATAGACATGACGAACCAGCGCCTCGGCCGCCAAGCTGCGCGTTGCGCGCGGCTTTTCACCACCTTGATCAAACGCGGCATAATGGGTTTGTTCCGTTTCTGGAATGGCGTCCGGATTGGTGTAATAAAAATAAAGTTCCGCGTAACGGGTGTAGAGAACCAGAGCTTGCAGGCGGGCCAAGATGTCCGGGGCGCCCGCCCGCCCGCGGGCATCGCCCAGCAAACGGTACATGCGCCCGATCAGGTCTTCGCCAAACAACGGTTTGTTTCCGCCATCGATCAACTTGTAAAAGTCCCGCATGGGCGCCGCAGCCGGACCGAAACATTTTTCGATGAAATCTTCTTTAAGCGCCTCTATACGTTCGGCCTCGGTAATATCCCATAGCATCCGTGAGGCGAGGTAATAACCCAACCCGCTGCACCCCCAATTGTCACTCGCCTCGGCATCCATGAATCGCGCCCCCTGGCGGTGAAACCGGGGAATGCTCCGGCGCAGATAATCAATATTGCTTCCCACCGCCTTGCCCGGCAGATCGCGGTCCCCGACGATGAGGCCATAATACTCGCGAACTCCAAGCGTTCCTCCCATTTTCCCCCAGCGTTCGAACAACTGTTCAACGGTATAACCTCCTGTAATGAAAGCGGTGGCTATGCTGACCACGATATTCTTTTCCATGGTAATGGTGGGCGGCGGCGAGTGCTGGTTGTAGGCGTACATGCCGACGCGCTTGCCGGGAAAATTCTTGGCCACGGCCTGCGCCACTTCATTCGCCAGCGTTACGGCCCGGTCGCTGATGCTGCCCATGGCCGCGCAGGCGGCACACTCGCACCAGCCATCGCCGTCACTGGGCTCAACCGAAACGCACTCTTGGGCGGGGGCTGACGCCAACGTTTTCAGATCATACTCCACCACCAGTTTGCGCACCTCGGGATTGCTCAGGCACATTTTGTCGGACGACCGCTTGCCCTTGACCAGGGCGTAATACTCCGGATGCGCGTCAAACACCGCCTTGTTAGCGCTGACAACCGCTTGGTACATATGGCCATGACTAAGCGCAAATCCCTTAACTGACCGGTTGCGACGGCACCAGTCCGCATAGGGTTGCTTGTTATAATCCCACATGCCCCACCCATACCGAATGCTCCGATTATGGTAGTCTGGTTTCTCGACGACATCGAGATGCACGTTGATCGTCCGCATTTCAGGCGCAATTTCCCAGGTTGCTCCCGGAAAAAACTGCCGATAGCCTATCCGATAAAGGAAATCCCACACAGCATGTTCCACCCCTTGCTCCGTCGCCCCAATCAGGTACACGCCCTGGGCATGAGAACGCAAAAGATACCGCTCGCGGTCAACCATGCCTTGAACCTTCAAAGCATCGCCGAAAGGAAGACTGGCAAAGTCTCCGGCTGTCCCCACCGCAATGCCGGTTGTGCCATCGCCGACGCTGAGTTCGAAACTGGCCCCGCTCATCCTCTGTAGATAGGCCTGAAGTTCCGCGGCGGCCTGACGCACCCGGACCGTGGCCTGCTCACCCACGATCACGGGCATCAGCGCCCGGCCATCCTGAGCCAGGGGGGTCCGCACCGCATCCAAGCCGAGCGCGCCACAACCGGCAAATAGAAGAACCCCCGCCAGGGACCTGGATAATACCATTGTCAGGGTTCGATTTTTCTTCATGGTCTTGGTGTGGTTCGTCGCCCGGTCTTCGATCTCGCGAACTGTCTCGCGCGACGCGTCGCGCAGGGCCTGTATGCCGCCGGCTACCAATACACCCAGTCATTAACCCACTGATGCCACACGCGCGGAACGCCATTGCCGATGTTGACCCATTGGACATGCCCATCGAAAAACACGATGTTTATGCCGCTGCTCCGTCCATCTTGTCCCCGATGGTTGTTCAGCCACTGACATAAGCTATTGAAACCCATCCATCGATCGCTTGCTGTGTTGTAATTATCAAATGCGATCGGTTGACGTTCCGGACCATGAATATAAGCCGATTGGCCCGTTTCGGGACAACTCAACTTGTTGTTGAAAGCGCAGATGCTCGGGCAAGGCGCCTCGGTTGAATCTCCCGCCTGCTGCGGATAGGTGTAATGGACAAAGCGTCTAAAGTATGTATTGCTCAAAGGAGTTCCATAATTTCCCCTGGTTCCGAACCACCGGTAGGACGTGCCTGTGTAGTTATTGTTGGAAAAAAAAACACCCAATTTAGCGTAGGTATAAGGGTCGCTGGCGAGTTTAGATGTCGGACAAATCAAGACGCGCAACTTTCCAAAATATTGTTCCGGGCTGACACCGCCATCGATTATTATGCCGGTATCACAACCACCTGAGCGGAACATCCAACCGTCAGAATCCCCTGCATAAATTAACGAGGCGACACCGATTTGTCTCAAGTTGTTCGCACAGACCGTCCGTTGCGCTGTCTCTCGCGCCTGTTTCAGCGCCGGCATCAACAGCGCTGCCAGGATCGAAACGATTGCGATCACCACAAGCAGTTCTATTAAAGTCATGCCGCTGGCGGCGGGATCACTTGCAAAACTTTTCAAGACAGAAAAATTAGTCCCGCCAAGACGGGATGGCTTGTCAATGAGTTTTGTTTTCATGTTGTCGCTTTCTTTGCTCATGAGGCTTGAGTTTAAAAACTGCTACGTATCAAAGAATCAGTCGCGTGTCAAGATTGAAAATTGTCGAAAATTCATGAATATATTTTCCTGAATTTCATCTGATACGTATCAGAGATTCAGCGATTTGTCAAGACGCTATATATCGAAGTTTGGGTACATTTCCCAGGCGAAGTGTTGCCTTAAAGACTGATTTCTTAGTAACGCCCAAACTCCTTCACGGCCTCGGCGAAGGCCAGAATGTTTTCCCAGGGCACTTCCGGCTCGACAACGTGCGTTGGAGCAATCAAAAGCCCCCCACCTTTGCCCACCGTTTCGATCCGCGCGCAAATCTCCCGGCGCACGTCTTCGGGAGTCCCGAATGGCATCGTGGTCTGCGTTCCAATCGTTCCCCAAAAGGAAAGACGCTCGCCGTACTTCTTTTTGATGGCAACCGGATCCATGCACTCGGGTTGAACCGGATTCAAAATATCAACGCCGATCTCGATCAGATCGAGAATGATTGAGGTCACATCCCCATAGCTATGGTACAAAACCAGCACATCCGGTCTCGCCGCCTTGGCGGCGGCGACGACGCGGGCCAGCCGCGGCTTCAACCAGCGGCGCCACATGGCCGCGCTCATCAACATTCCGCGCTGCGAAGCCACGTCGTCTCCAAGGCAGACCACGTCGGCGCCCAGTTCCGCGTAGCGGCGCGCCTGCGTCTCGCGTTTCGCCGTGATCCGATCGAGCAGCGCCTCGGCAAACTCCTGGTTATCGACGAAATCCATCAGCAGCATTTCCATGCTCCGCATATACCAGGCAATCTCGAAAACCGTGCAGGCCATCCACGCGGTCGCGCACAAGCCCCGCGATTGAATTTCCCTGATCTGCCGGTCAACCTGTTCGTAACGATAATCCGCTTCAATGTCGGCCAACGGGTAGTCGAAAACATCCTGCGGAGTTATTTCGGATTCGATCATTCCCTGCTTGGCAAAATGGCCCGCTGCGCTTGGCAGACCGTGCTCGATATCTACCGGAGCGTCCTTGATCGCGACGACGTCGTGCCCGGTATGATCGCCGGCATCCCAACCTATTCCGCCATGCGACTCGCCACCCCCTCATGACCCCGAAAATGAGAGACGAGAATGTTGGTATCGAACAGACACCGCGGAATGTCAGGCATGGGCTAATTTCCAAAAAGCGGGCGGCGACGGACAGCGTTTTGAAACCGCTCCCATTCCCCCTGGGTCAAATCGGAAAGCATGCCGGCGAAATCGAGGACATTTGCTTTCTTTTCAACTGGTTGCTCAAAAACCACATCAACCCGTGTGCCGGCGGGAACTTCGACCGGATTGATCAATCGCACGACCCCGTTTTCGTAAATTCCTGCCACTTTCTTTTCCATAGTTCTAAACTACGATTTTGCGGATAAAAAGCAAGGCTGACCTTCGCACAAACGGATGCTTGCCCCCCCGCGCGTCGCACACAGGACTCGTGCCAGGACGAGCGCGGGGCGCACTTTCCCCCGACATCATCGAAAACCTCCTTTCCTGGAAGAATCCCGGTTTCAGCGTGCCTGCCTGCCACCCCTTTGGGGTGGTGCCCGCTCCGACGTCCCGTCCGTTCCCACGAGACCTCGCCCCGGCGGGCAATCGCCTCCCGCCACCCTCCAAGGGGGTGACAAGCAGGACACCGGGCGCCGAATTTGGGCTTCCAACTCCGTCCCGCCCCAACCCAGCGCCAGAATCAAAATTCCTATCAGCAAGACCTGCCCGCCGATTGGCAGGCGGGTGCCTGTCCCACTCTGGAAAAAGTGATTTGGTAAACGACTTGTGCATTTTGTGCCTCTTTGTGGTTATTTTCTGTGGTTCTTGGTTGGGGCCCTATCACGATAGGAAAATGATTCGTTCATATGATCAGGATAACCGCTGTCGCCAGCGGTCTCAAGCGGGAGACGCGGCTGAAAAGCTGAAAACTGGGTGCATTACCACCCCGTCTGCGACGCGGCCCGCGCTTGACAAGAAACTTAGAAACTTTGTTGCGGCTTGACTGCTCGATTCGGAGGCGCAATTGTTTGGATGTGGCCCCTTTATCAATTTTACGGAGAATAATGGGATTTGTATTCATCGCATGTTGGTGCGCCATTCCGGGTATCTACACCGGATGCAGCAAGTCCAGCGAAAAGGCCCGAACGTTCCGACGACCAGCGGCCGCAATTGCCATCACAAAGTCACAAGAAGAGGCGCGCGAACATCGAACACCGGCTGAGAAAGGGGATGCCATGGCTCAGTTCAACCTGGGTGTTTGCTATGAAAAAGGCCTCGGAGTTCCAGCCAACGATGCGGAGGCGATTGGATGGTATCGGAAAGCTGCCGAACAAGATTACACGCCGGCTCAACTGAATCTTGGACAATTGTATCAAGCCGGGCGCGGTGTCGAACAGGACCTTCCTGAGGCCTACAAATGGATCCGCCTTTCGCTGAGAAGAGAAGGGGGCGAGGAATATCGTCTCAGAGAGGAAAATCTCAACCAGTTGATTGCAAAGATGAAACCGGAGCAAATCGCCGAAGGCAAACGACGAAGTGAAGGTTTTATTCTTCAAAGAAAGAGCGGGAAATGACGGTTGCCGATTAGGTCGCGCCTGCGGACGCGCGGGACTTTCCGCTGCAGGGTCGACTCGACCGGCAAGGCGCCATTCAACGCAACCACGTGAAACGGGGCAAGCGGTTTCACGTGGTCGCGCCGAATCCCGATCACCAGCACGGCGGGACAGGTTTTTGAGGCATGTTGCTGTCCCCAAGGCCGGAGTCTGTTTCCGTCATGCCGCTTGGCGGTCACGGCTGCTTGGCAGTGCAGCACTGCCGCAGTGCTACGCACAGCCGCGGTCATGCGGCTTGATTTCCGGGACGAAGCGTGCCAAGCTGGCTCCCTGCTCGATTTGACTAGTATCGTGACAATTTGACACCAGGATTCTGTAGGGTCCCCCCATTGGGGGACCGTTT
>JACQHZ010000295.1 GCA_016198745.1 Verrucomicrobiota bacterium | reverse complement strand
GGCCAGGTGCATTTTTCACCTTGTGAAAAATGCAGGTTAGAAACTGCCGGAACTGCTTGCCTTCGTGCTTAACAACGGCATAATAGGTGCCGTATGGCTTCATTGGATACAAATTGCTCGCAACCCGTTTTAATTTGCCCGCCGTGCTGTTGTTTTCCGCTGGGAGATCAGCTTTTTTTGCTGGATGGGGTTGGGGTGAATCCATGCTGGAAAATTAGGGTTATAAGTCCGGGTTGCAAGTACATTTTTCAAAGTTGGAAATTCGACCATTTTCCCTCTGAAAGCGCCCATAGCTCAATTGGATAGAGCATCTGACTACGGATCAGAAGGTTGTAGGTTCAAATCCTGCTGGGCGCGCCACTCCGGACTCCGGCGCGGTCGAAAGTCGGGCGTTTTTTGAAACGGATTTTTATCCGGGCGGTGATCCATCTTGACGGTCGTCGGTCTGGGCCGGGTGGCAACCAAAGTGCGTCAGTTTTTCGCGCATGGTGACGCGGGACACTCCCAGCCATCTTGCGGCCTTCGCCTGGTTTCCATTGGCCATGCAGATGGCCTGAGCAAACAACTCGCGCTCCACCTCTTCGAGGAGAGCAGCTCGCGCTCCTTCCGTTTCTCCTCGTTGGGCGGCCTCCAACGCATTCGTTGCGAAAGTGGCAAGCGAATTGCCGGAAAGGTTGTTCGCCGCGCTGGACGGTTTGAGGACCTTCCGCAGATCATCCTCCGTGATCGCGAAACCACGCGATAGCAACAAGACATTGCGCAACGCGTTTTCCAGTTCCCGGATATTGCCGGGCCAGGCTTGTTGTTGAAGCAATTCCAGGCATTCCGCGCTCAGGGAAGGAACCTCCATCTCCAGTTCGGCGCAGTAACGCCTGATGAAATAGGCGGCAAGTTGCGGGATGTCTTCCACACGATTCCGCAAGGGCGGCAACGTGATCACCACCACGCTTAAACGATAATACAAATCATCCCGGAAGAGCTTGTTGCGAATGGCTTGTCCCAGATCGCGATGTGTGGCGGCAATGACGCGAACATCAATGGGTATCGTTTCCCGCCCGCCCAGCCGCTGGAGGCATTTTTCCTGCAACACTCGCAGAAGCTTGGCTTGTGTGTTCAGGCTCATGTCGCCGATTTCGTCCAGCAAAATAGTGCCGTGGTCCGCCTGCTCGAACCGTCCAATCCGCCGGGTGTCCGCGCCCGTGAAGGCGCCGCGTTCGTGGCCGAACAACTCGCTTTCCAAAAGTGTTTCAGGAATGGCAGCGCAATTCATGGCAATGAAGGGTTTGCCGAACCGGCTGCTGTGTTGATAGATGGCGCGGGCGGCAAGCTCCTTGCCGGTGCCGGTCTCGCCCCTGATCAGAACGGTGATGGACTTGTCGGCGACGCGGCCGATTTCCTTGTAAATGTTCTGCATCGCCCGGCTGTTTCCAATCATGGCCTCTCCCGTCAAGGAATTGGCGCCCAGGACAACCGGTTCCGACATCAACCGACCAATGGATGTCGCCTTGTCCACCAGATCGAGAAACTCCGGCATCTCGAAAGGTTTGACCAGATAATCATAAGCTCCATGCCGGATGGCCTCGATGGTGGTTTCGGCGGTGCCGCAAGCGGTGATCAGGATGATCGGGAGATGCGGCTTGACCGCATGGATTCTGCGCACCACATCCAGCCCGTTCAATCCGGGAAGTTCCAGGTCGGTAATGACGAGACTGAACGAATCCTTCGTCGCCCGTTCCAGTCCCTCATCGCCGCGAGACAGGACGACCACATCGTATCCGTCCTCCTGAAGCGCCCGTCTTAATAAGTCGGTCGTGCTCCGATCATCTTCGATCAAAAGAACTTTGTTTTGGCGCCCCATTTTTATTGAGAGAAATATGGCAAGTAATTTATCACAAATGGAAAGCAAGTGGCCAGATGTGGATGCGCAATGGGATCATCAGCACCGTCTTTGAACCAGTTAATCCATTCCACAACGTCCGATACCCCGTTGGCACGCTTCAAGCTACACCTTCCAAGAGCTGACATGCAATGCAACCTTCGGAAAGTTAAGAGAGGCGTGGCGAACGGTCGCCGCCGGCTGAGGGTAAGCGGGCGCTTGCAGAATGAAACGGATGTTACACGTTGTTGTGCACACAAGGAGTTGACCCAATGAAAATCAAATACCCGAACAAGTCGGCGGTAAATGTCGTCTGCGGCATCTCTCGGAAAGGGCTTTGGGCGCTGAAACCAGGAGGCGCCTTTTTGTGGGACGCGGTTGAGAAAGCGGAAGAACAGTACGTTTCCGTGAGCTGCGAAAAGGTGATAAGCGACCTTGCGGCCGACCCGCCCAGGCTGAACGCATTTTATTCCGCAATGGGGGAAATTGAAATGCAGCTTCTTCACAAACAATCAGAGAACGACGATGGCTGATGCTCGCCGCGGCCACTCCTTCCCCGCATCGTAATGCAGGCTAAAAGTCTTCGAGTTGTTTCTTTTGGCGCTGGTTTTTTTCGGCCTCCATGCCTTCCGAATGCGCCCGGTTTTCAATCGAAAGGCGTTTTTCGGCCGTTCCATACCGGGCCAGGGCATCACCATCCATCCGTTCCCATGACGGGTTGACCGGGTCGGGGGAGCGCATTTTCCAGGAGGATGTCCCCGCATTCGCTTTCAACAGCGTGTCGATTTCCACGGCGCTGAAATCGTTCTTCGGCTCTTTTTTAAAGGACTCATAACATGACTTGCCGTCCATGAATCGAACCAGAATCAGGTACCCGCTTTTGCGGTAAAACCTGGCGGCGGTCACCGGTTTGGTTGAAGCCAAGGTCTTGACCGGCTTTCCGTAGCGAATTGCAATTTGTTCTTCCGTCTCCCCCAATCGCGCCTCAACCCGTCCTGCCGCGGCGGCCAGGATCCAGATGCAAAGCGCAACTTGAAATTTCTTCACCGCTTGTTCCTTTCCGGTCTGTGGTCTCGATCGAATTCTTGATGACGGCAAACCGGGAACTTTAATTCAACTCTTTTGCAACCCCGAATTGGCAGAAAAACATTCTGCACTCATCCTGCGCACCAAACGCAGGGCAGATCAACCTCAAAAACTGAATGAAACCATTTGAAACCGGTCCCGCACAATCCTGTTTTAAGTTTGGCGTGCCTTTTCCGAGCGAGCAGATGGGGCGGGAGACATTGCACGTGGGTTCGCATCATGGACGGGGGCGGGACACGATCGCCGAGTGCGGTTTGGCGACCCAACCAGCCACGGTGGTCCGGGCGCTGCTGATTGCCGATGCCATGGCGAATTTTGAGTGCGAACTGGTGGACGTGTACCGGCCCGGTGATTGTCCGCTGGTCATCGGGAAGGTCCTGGCGGCTCACGAAAATGCTGACGCCACCGTGAAACGGCTTTACACGGTTGGCCCCGGGCACACGATGGGGGGCGTCCGCCCTGCCTGAAACGGCGGTTGAATGGCCCAAAGCCAGCACGAAGAACATCTCCGGCCAAGTCCCCTCTCGCAAATCAAGCCCTTTGACGTAAAACCGATGCAAAGCCCGCTTCCTCCCCGCCTTTGGGTCGGCAGTTTTTTTCGACCAAAGACCACTGGACTACAATGCCCCGCGCGCAATGCAAGCGCAGGCAACCGGATTGGCGCCGGTGTCAGCCCGATGAACCCTTTCGCGCTTCAATCGCGGCCGTGCAACCGGCCCATGCGAAGGGAACGCTCCTGCCGTTCAACGCCACGCTCTCAGGCTTTTTTTCCATGCGAACGAGCGCCCTCTCCATGGAAAGACTGCGGGGCGTTTCCAGGACCAACCGGTTGCCGTCAAAACGCGCCTTGATCCGTTGCAGCGAGAACCGCCCTTTTTCAAACGCAAAGGTGGTTCCATCATCCTCGTAGATGGAAAACTCGGCGCTTCCCCCAGTTTCCATAAAAACCTCCAGGGTCAATCCCTCGCCGGCCGTCTGGCCCACATAATCCAACGCGGGTCCCAGGGGGATGATCGAGTTTGCGCGCACAAACAGGCCGCCGCCCCTGTTTTTGGGAGGCGAATAACGAAATGTCTTCGGCCCGGTCAAAACATTGCCGGTCCAATAGTCGCGCCACCTTCCTTCGGGCAAATAAACCTTCTCGCTGAAAGCGGTCACCAAAATCTCCCTGCCGAGGAAGTATTGCGTCAGGATGCCATCCGCCCGGCGGTCTTTCGGAAACTCCAGGACCATCGGCCGCATCATGGGAATGCCGCTTGCATGCGCCTCGCGCGCGTAGGTGTAGAGATACGGGATGAGCCTGCTTCGCAATTGCGCATAGTCGCGAAAAATGGAGCACAACTCTTCGCCCTGCAGCCACGGGTGACGAAAATAATTCCACGAGTTCACCTGCGCCCATGGCATGAGAAACCCATAATGAATCCCCTCTCTGGTCGTCACTTCCATGTCGCACGTCACCAGGGAATGCCCCGAAAGCGCCAGATTCAGACACGCCGCCAGCGTCTTCGGGCCGCCGCCGGTGTCCCCCGTCCATGTGCCCGTGTACCGCTGCAACCCAGCCCAACCGGCGGGCGTGAAACAGCAGGGGCGTTTCCCGGTGTAATCCCGGTACCCCTCATACATCTGCTGGCTGTAAAGCAGCGGATACAGATTGTGCATTTCCCGGTCGCTCATCCCGTTCGCCCAAAGACGATCCGGATGCTCGCAGCACTGAAGCGCGCCGTCCTGCTTGAAAAAGTCCGCGCCCTGGTCAATGAACTTCTTCAGGTGCTCAAACCACGGTTCTTCCGGCCGGGTGATCTTGTCGCACCGGATCGGTTCCGTGAAATGAACGTCTTTCTCGCAATCATCCTCGTGAAAACCTTTTCCGGAGGCGTCCCGGGGATCATGCGTCCTGTGGAATCGCCGTTCCGCCTCGTGGCTCAGGTCGTAATCGTTGCACAACCATAATTCCAGTTTGTACCCCATCCGTTTCAGCGCGTTGGTGAAATTGTGCGGGCCCTTTGGCGCATAGGAGGGGATTGGGAATTTTCCGGGGTCCCACCGCTTCTCGACGCTGTAGTCATAGAATTTATCCATCCAACCGGGTTCGAGGCCGATGACATCGCACGGGATTTTCCGGTCGCGAAAATTCGCCGCGTCGCTCATCACCTCGAAATCATTCGCCTGCATCCGGCAGATGAACCAAAGGCCGAACGACCACTTCGGCGGGAGCATCGGCCTTCCGGTCAGTTCCGTATAGGCGGACAGGATTTCCTTGAGCGTCGAGCCGGTGAAAAGATACAGGTCCAATTGGTTGTCCGGCACACGGATGCGCAGTTTTCCGCTGTCGCCCGCCGCCACATCCCAGTTGTGCCGCAGCGTCGTGTTCACAAAAATTCCATACCCGCGGCTGCTCATCACAAACGGGATTGGGATATAGGACGCGACGTTTCGAATCCACATTTGAATCTTCGCGCCCCGTTGTTCGATCCGTTCCCTGGTCTGATCGCCAAAACCGAACAACCGCTCGTCTTTCGCCAGGTGAAACTCCGCTTCCATGCCGCCGGAGGATGTGCCGCGAACCGTTCCCCGCAAGAGGACCTTCTTGGCGCCGTCCCGCAGAATGATCCGGGGATGCCGACGCCCCGTCAGCAAGAGGGAAGCCCGGTCGGTTTGCAAACGGACCTCCTCTCCGTCACGGCGCTCGGTCGCCTTCACCCGCGGCCATTTCGCCTTGAGAAATCCGTAACGATCCAGTCCGGAACCTGGCGGCGCGCCCTTTTCAAAAAAGGAAACGCGAAAGATGTTTTCGGCAAAAGCCTTGCAGTTTTTCATGCAACCTCCATCTCATGACACATTCGGAAAGACAACAAAGCAACGCTAATCGCCACGCCCCGCGGCCGTTTTCACCGCGACACACGCGACATCAAGGGGGCCAAAACGGCATTTCAGGGAAAGGCGGAGGACACTGCCGGATTGTTTCCAGGATGACGGCGGCAGCGAAACGAAATCACCGTTCGCGCGCATGACCGACACCCTTTTCACAGGCGCGGAAACGCCGGCGGCCATTGCGATGCCCTCCCAGGAATCAAGGTTGAGATTCATCGCCGCCAACGCGATTCGATCTTCAAAATCGATCCGATGCGGCAAGACCCATCCCGTCGCGTCCACGCGCAGGGGCAACCCGCCGCGGCCAAGCCACGCAAGAATCCCGCCCAACTGCCGCCGCCGGCCGAGATTGTAAAAACCGGGCGCCGTGGCTTTCTGGAACATGTCCGGAGGTTGTCCGGAAAAATCCTGCGCATAGACGCAGCATCTGCCCCCCAGTTTGTTTTCAAAAATGACAACCGCCGGCGACACGGTTTTTTCCGTGTTATCCAAAAACTCGGAAACCGCACGGGCGTTCCGGTGCAATTTCACCATTCCGATGGATCTGAAAACACCGGCCAAACGACCCGGACCGCCGCCAAATTGAGCATCCGTCAGATGTTCGGTGAAAATGGCGTTTCCCCTGCGGTTGTCATGAAGGCGCAACGGAGAAACGCCCGCCAGGTCTTCACGTCCCAAATCGCGCAAGGTTTCAAGCGCGCGATAATCAAGCAAAACCCCTCTTGAGAAGATTTCATCCAGTTCGTCAACGAAGGCGCGCAAGATCTGGCCGGTCACCGCGGCAACCGGCTCCCGTCCTGCAAAGACAATCGGATACCCGAATCCGCGCAAGGCGTCCGCCCATCCCGTGCCCATCGCAGCCAAGCAGGAAGGACCCGCCTGCCCGTGCGTCAGACGGATCACGCTGGCGATTTTCGGATGGCACAAGAGACGGATGCCGCGAAATCGTCCTGCGCCGCCAAACACGGCAGACAGGGTCTGGAGATGCGATTTGGCCTTCCGCAACATTGCGCCCAATTCCGGTTCTTGCTCTGCTTCCGTTCCGTACTGATCATGGATGGCCAGCGTCTGATGCGGAACATTCAGCAAACCACAATGCCGCATCTGGCCTTCCATCCATTTGGCGCTCTTGCAATAAAGGGAGTTCGGATAATTATCCACCTCGCTGCAACATTCCGTGTCCTCAGGCAGAGAGACCGCCGCCTGACGGATGTTCTCATCCTGGCTGTAGAACGCGCGCAGGTCGCGTTCCTGATAACCGGACAAGCTGATCCGGACCATCGGCCGGTGCGGTCCAGCCAGACGCCTCAGCAAGCGCGTCCAGTCGCGTCCCTCGGTTTCATGATTAAAAAAGGCGCTGGTCATCAGCGCGAGCCGTGTCTGCGGCGAAACCGCATGCACCGCGTGTTCAATCACGGACGCAGTCTCCGTCAGGCCTTCGTCGAGCGTCTCAAGCCATGCCGCGCGCCACGGGTGGGGTTCTCCTGGGGCGAAGATGCGCTCAACCAGTTCTTTGCGGCGTACATCTTTCCTGCCGACCTTCAAAGCAAATCGTTTCAGGTGCAACGCGCAATAACACGTGTAATCCAAACCCGCTCTTGGCAGATGGCGGAAATCGTCATCCACCCAGATGCTGCCGGGTTCCGCTTCGGCCAGGGTGGCGTAATGGACCGACAACCATCTGCGGTAGGCGGGCGAAAGCGGACACGGCCAAAATTCGGATGGCCGCCCGCGCCAATCCATCAATGGATCGAAATGTTTCAGCGCGACGCGCGGATCACGCGCGGGTATGCGATGGCCGAGGGTGTTGAAGACGTTGATGGAAGATGCGACCCCGATCCCGCCCAGAACGCGCCGCGCTTTTTTCAGGAACGGCACGTAAGCGGCGGTTTCCTTGATCGTGAGCAACCCCTTGTGAAAGGCCATCGGTTCGAGAAACCACATCACCTCGTTGATGCGGTTGCGCTTGCAGTAACGGAGCATCTCCGGCAGTTCACGGTCCGCCCGCCATAAGCAAAGCGGACGTCGCAAGCGATACGTAACCCGCTTTTTGGAATCTCGCCTGGGCTGTTGTTGGGTTTGTTGCAGTCGTTTCATTCGAAGAACTGTTCTTACGTCCGGATTTGGGCGTCCTGATTTGCACCCAAGACCGATCCGATGCGGCTGGTTTCAGGTTTCCATCTTTTTCCAGCGCATGAGCCGGGCGCTGTGCGGGGCGAGGGATAATTCGATCCCTGTTTCCTGAAGCTGCGTTCCGCTGAGCGCGCGCGACTCGCCCGATGCAAGGTCGGTGAATTGATAGCAACCGGATGGCGCGCTGCGCGCCAGCGCGCCGCGCCACGACGGGTGGCCTTCGATGCGATACGCCGCCAACAGTCCTTCGCTTCCATCGTAAGCGGAAAACTGAACGACATCCCAGTCATCCGTGGTTCGAGGAATCGGACTGCGTTGCCAGAAGTCCTGCACCAGCAGGTGGCGGAATTTCTTGTAGGCCAGCACCCAGTGTCGGCAACGTTGTGTCGCCTGTCGGCTTAGACTTGCAATGTCGCCGTCGAAAGAAAGCTTGCCCGTGGCGCGACTCAACACCTCGTGGTCGATATTCGACGGATCGCCTGCGCCCTTGGGAACGGCAAATGAGGAGTTCGGGCAATTCCCCGGCAGGAATTGTTGCGCGCGCAATTGCATCCAGCGGCAGGTGTATGGACCGTGAGTGTAATCGCTGAACCAGTGCGTGTGCGAACGCGCGATGGTGCCGAGGTCAATCCGCCGTCCGCCGCTGGCGCAATTCTCGATCATCCATTCGGGGTGCCGCCGCCGAAGTTCGTCGAGCACGCGGTAGAGTCCCTGGACGTAGCCAAGTTGGATTTTCCCGGTCAAATCCTGCGCGCGCCAATATGGACCGGGATTGACGTTGTAATCCCATCGGCTCCAGCGCAAACCGAGTCGTTTGATCCAATTGCTGATCAATTCGATCAACCAATCTTGCGCGTCGCGCCGTGCAAGGTTCAGGTGGTATTGATGGTCGCCGATTGGCGAAGGCCAGAACAACTCCGGGTACTCTTTCACCGCCCAGGTGTCGGGGAAGGCGTGTTCACACTCAAACCACAACCCCATTTGCATGCCGCGCGCGTGCACATCATCAGCGAGGGATTCGAGACCATTCGGAAACTTCTTCGGGTCCGTGGCGTTCCAATTGCCGACCTCGCGGGGGAACTCGCCGAACCAGCCGGCGTCGAACACCCACATCTCGATCCCGATTTCGGCCGCACGATCGATCTGCGGCTTCAGGACGCCGCAATTCACGGCGTTATGGAGGCCGAACCAATGATCGTAACTGACGCGCGGATACGGTCTCTCACCCAAATATTCGGGCTGCAAGTGTTGATAGATGTAGCGCCGCAAGGCATTGGCGCCGTCTGCCATGTCGCCCTGGAAAACGCCGACATGCACCGTTGGAAACGTCAGTTCCTCGCCCGGTTCAATGCGCAATCGCTGCACGGGAAGGCCGGCGTCCACCCGAAACAACCGATCTTTTTGCTGGACGGAAGCGGTCATGAACCATTCGCCCGACCATTCCATTCCCCACCAAAAACCGCGGGCGTTTTCGCCTGCGCCGCGAGTGACAATCATCAGAGGCAGGTCCTTGTCGCTGGATCGTCCGTTGGGATCGGTGCCGATCACCAGGCAACCTTCGCCCAGAAAGTTGTACTCGCGTATGTCATAGGCAGGCGTGGGGTAGGTACCGATCGCCTGTCCGCCGCCGGCAACCTTGACTCGCCATCGTTCATCGCCCAGGTCAAAATCCAATCGCGTCTGAAAGAAGTCGAAAATTCGCGCCCGGTCGTCCGTGTTGCAAACAGTGGCGCGAAATTTCGCCGCGCCATGCGCCTCCAACCGTTCAACGCGGATGGTCAGTTCCATGGCGCCGCCGACCTCGCGGAACCGCCATTGCCCATCGCCGCCGAAATGGATCATTTGATAGGAAAGCTCATGCGTTCCGTCAATCAACGTCAGGCCCGGAATAGGACGCGCGCCGAATTGTGAAGCCGCTTTGCCGAATAAAAACGGAATGGGATATGAGTTCATGGAAGCGAGGTGGTAAGCGGCGATTCTGCCGGCAGGAAACTGGTGATGCCTTCCGGTTGAAAGCCGAGGTCATTGGTGACAACAGCCGCTTCCAACCGGACAGGATGGTCGGTCGCGAGTTTCAGCGTAATTCGCCGCTCGCCCCGTTCAAGGCGAAAGAGGTCGCCCTCGCCCCATTCGGAGGAGCCGACGGTATCCCAAAAGGGAATGTCTTTCGATGGTCCGCTGTGATGAATGGAGACAATCCCGAAGTTCGGTTTCCAACGGCTCGCATGATCGCCCACGACAACTTCGAACTCGCCATCGCCCCCCTGTTTTGTGGCAGCCAATTTCACCCACACGGCGTACGTTCCGGGTTCCGGGATGTTCACATTCCACATCAGATCTTCGTTCTTTTGCAGAACCCGAGAGGCGACCGGCAATTGAATTCGCCGGGTTTGGATCGCGGCAGTCCTGGCGGCGACGACAGGAGACGGCGCGCTTTCGTTGCCGCGACGATCCGCGCAGGTGACGCAGTATCGGTATTCCGAGTTGTTCTCAAGTCCCCAGTCCAGATAATTGGGGGCGACCGGAGATGCGATTCGCATGACTTGAAGCGGTTGCGGGTTTTTCTTCCTGGCGCGATACAGGTTGTAGTGTGAAAAATCCGCGTCCTTCGATTCAGCCCAGGACAGTTCCAATGCAAACGGATGGCGTTTGGTTGCAGCCAACCCGGTGGTGGCGGCGGGCGGGATTGTGTCGTATAACGCCAAGGGGCGGGGTTGACAGCCGTCATCGTCCGTCAAACACATCTGATCGAGATGAACCCCCTGGGTTGTCGTGGAGAGCCGCACGACATGGGTTCCTTTCTCAAACATCAACGAACATCGATCCTTGAGAGGGGCATACTTCCAAGCATTACCCGATGGAATGGTCCATGTCCCCAGGGATTTGCCGTCCATGGACGCAGCCACCGTTCCGTGAAGAAAAACGCTCTTGGCCCGCAACCACAGATTGTAGGAACCATTGCGCGGAATTTCGAGAACGCAATCCACCCCGCCGGCGGGAGATCGGTCATCCGCGTCAGCGCTGACGAAATATCGGACACCGTGGTCATGCACTTCCCTGCGGTTTCGTTGGGTTGGGCAATCGAACAATTCCGGCAACCACACGCCATACAGACCCGCCGCGGTTCCGTCGAAATCGAGAAGCAACGGTCCGGAAACCGTCCCGTCTTCGATCTCGTAATAATGCCGAATCTTGACGGTTTCTTGATTCGCCGCGACGCGCGCTTCGCGCGAAGGCCGGCCTTCCAGCCCGGAGTGTTCAACCGGGGTCACGACGAAAAATCCATTTCCAGGCGCGTGGCGGATTTCATGGAACGTTTCCCGGACCGGCTCAGGGGTGAGGCATTCAAAAGGACCGCCGCTTTCCCGAGAATGATAGACGAAGTATCCCTTGGTTTCCTTGCAATGCGCCGGTTTCTCCCATTCCAGTTGAACCTGTTCCCCTGATGTCGTCGCCGTCAGATTCCGGACGGGGTCCGGCAGTCGGATGATCGCCGAATAGAAATCGATGGTTCCCAGCATGCTCGAAGCATACCCGACCTTGGCGCCGTCGGGAGCCAACTCCGGATGCGCCTCGCCAGCATAAACGCTGAACGGCTCATTGTTATTCGGCACGCACAATCGCGTGGCGTAGGCGCCCCTATCCGGTGTCGCCACGGCGCGATACAAGGTGTCGGCCATGGTGAACACAAACCAGCCGGGGTCCGACTCCCAACTGATGTGGCCGCCGACGCCGCGCAGGTCGGAGATGACCGAGCGTTCCGGTTGACCCCATTTCTTGAGATGCAGCTCGCCGGCGAAATAAGCGATCTGCGTTCCATCGGGACTCGATGAACCGTGCGAGAATCCCGAACGTTCTTCCACCTGTTCGGGCTTGGCGCCGGGCCGCGCGTGATAAGCGCCGGGCCGCTGAACGCGCGATTCGGGCGCATAAGCAAACCAGACTGCATGGTCCGCTTCCTTGGTGAACCACATCTTGTGAACGCGGCCGTCTGCATCCTGGCGCAACGCCTCTCCCGTTTCTGTGTCAACCCAGTAAATCGCGCCGCCGGTTTTATCGGTCAGGAGCAATTTCCTGCCGTCCTTGGAAATGTCGTGGAGCGATGAAGCCGGTCCTTCGCAAATCACACGCCGCTGTCCCCCATCCAGGTTGGTTTCCACAATCGCGAACGTTTGGTTTTCCGCCCGCCGACGGCGCACGACGTCTTCCATTTCCATCCTGGACGCGGCCTTCGCATACAACTCCATGAACCGCTGCTCGAACACGCTCTGATAAAAAAAGCCGGGTTTTCCAGGATGCCACAAGGGATTGTAGTGCGGCGACATATAGCGAATCGCTTCGCCGCGCGATGACATTGCCCATAAACCCGCTTTTTCACGCTGTCCCCACAGCAATAACGCCCGGCCATCGCAGGACCAAGGGGAGATGTTGGAGTACCAATGGCGCGTCGTGTGCGGGTCGCTTGTCATCTTCCAAATCACGGCGCCCGTGGCCGTATCCGTAAAGACCAGGCGCTCGGATGGATACACGCCATCGCGACGGATGAGATCGTAGGGTTTGAATCGCCGGCGACGCGCGAGTTCAGCAAGGCCGTGAATGGAATCCGCATCGGACAGATAGCGAATCCCAGGACCGATCTTTGTCAGCCGAACGTCATCAAGGAAATATCCCGGCTCGCCTGAAGCGCGAAAACCAACGGCAAGCTTTGCTGTGTTCGGGGTCGTATGCCAGATCCAACGGACCTCTTGAAACGTTTCTCCATGAACCGATTCCGGACAACGGAAAGATTCCTGAATCATCTTGCCCGTCTGGTCAAGAAACTGGCCGTTCAAAAATAAATAGGTCCCAATCCCGGCTTCGGCCTGACGCACCCAGACGGACAACAGGTAGTCCTGGTCCGGTTCCGCGTCCACGGACTGCGTGACGCTTTTGTCCGGAGCCAAATGGACCGCGTATTGTCCGCTGTGGGCATGCGTCACAATGAGCGATCCTTTTGCAGCAACATTCCATGCGATGGGGACTTCGTTTTCATCCTGCTCCTCGAAACCCGGATTTCGCAGCAGGTTGCCCGTCTGCCGCGCGGAGACCGACATTCCGTTTTCTGCCGCGCAAGCGCCCAAGGACCATAGGATCCAACAGCACAAGACATAACCTGCACGCAGGCGCGCCATCATGATGAGGTTGGTTTCAACTTGACGGTGAATTGGAATCAATAATCCGGATCAATCATCCCCCGCTGGCCGGCCTGCGCCTTGGGATACCATTGCACCCGGTTGTCGCCGAAAAGACAATTCGCGCCGCCGCTGTGCCGGTCGCCGATGCGTTCGGGCGTGCTCCAGTAATGACCGCCGTAACTGTGGCCCTGTGCGCTCCATTCCTGCATGTCGCCGGTCATGATCACGTTGGTCGCTTTCTCCATGCGCACCGGAGCGCCCGAATCCGTCCACACATGGATATTTGCAAAATAACTGCACCGCAGCGGATCGGCCAGCGTCGTCCGATGAATCGGGCAATGCAGGGTGTCATAGAAGTTTTGGACGTTGCCCGAGGCGCCGACGATGTAATTTCTCGCCCATGAATAGGTCTCGAACCAGTAGTAATTTTCGGGCAGTATTTTATACGGCCAGAGAATGCCGTCGTTGTCGTTGGCGTAGAGCTGAAGGGCAAGGCCGATTTGTTTCAGGTTGTTCATGCATTTGACCTGCTTGGCGCGCTCACGTGTCTTGCTCAACGCCGGCAACAAGAGCGCCGCAAGGATCGAGATAATGGCGATTACCACCAAAAGCTCCACAAGCGTGAAAGCGCGCCGCAGAAGACTGCGATCACTCGACTCTTGCGCCAACAAACGCGGCGGCACGGTCTTGACCGCCGGCTTCCATTTGCGTGACACGACATATTGAATGAGATCGCGCGCCGCCAGCGCGCCCACCCTCCTGGGTTCGGTCATCACCGTCGTCAGCCCTTTGGTGGACAAGGCGGCTGTTTCGGCCCCCTGAACGGCCAACACGCATACATCACGCGGGACCTTGACGCCGGCCTCGCGCAACGCTTCAAGCCCGCCGCAAGCGGCGGGCTTGCTCCAGAAGAAAAGGGCATCCGGCAATTTCCCGCGCCGGATCATGCCGCGCGTCAGCGTTCGGCCGTGTTCAACAGCCGCCTCGCAATCCATGACGGTGATTTTGCCCGGCCAACTTTCCCTGGCGAAGGCATCCATCACAGCCTCGGCCCTGCTGCCGGTGGCGTACCCCACTGCCGTGACAGAATCGCATCCTTGTTGAATGAGGTGGCGCGTCACTTCGCGCAGGGCCGTCTCGCGATTATAAGAATACCACGACACGCGATCCTTCCATTCGCACTTCCAGGGCAGGCTCCCGACCACCGCCAGACCGCATCGTTTACGGAGCAACGTCCTCACGGCGGCTTCGATCTGGGGTATGCCCAGGAGGGCGACCGCTTCATCGTCCTCAATCGAGTCGAGGATGCGCAGGTCCAGGCGGTTGGATGCGCCGGGATCGCACGGAACTGCATGAAGCGGCAGTCGCGCAATGGCCAGTTTCTCCGTCATTCCGGCGATGATCTCCGAGGCTTGATGCCAATAGGCATTGCGCCGCGCCTCCATCGCCCAGTTTCCCGGGAACAACAGCGTGATCCAGCGCGGCGGGTTGAGCGCAGGCTTGGACCGGACGAATGTGCCTGCGCCCCTTTGACGCACGATCAGGCCTCTTGAGGAAAGACAGGACAGCGCCTGACGGGCGGTCAATGGCGCAACGCGGAAACGTTTCGCAACCTGGTTGTCGGACGCGAATCGCGAACCGACGGAGACATCCGGCGAGGCGATTTCGCGCTCCAGGATTTCGCAGATGTTTTCGTACTTGCTTGTCGGCATAAACAGGGCGCCAAATAGATGCTTCTATAGAGAACTATAGTTAAATGGCGCAAATGTCAACCCCGAATCCGGTTATGACCTGCCAAGAGGCGGGCTTTTAATCCGGAAAACGCTGGAGCGAACCGGGGGCTGCCCGCTTGCCAGGGCGCGGGCAGGACTTGTTTTTGGGTTGCCTTCGAGGCCAACCCCCGCCATGGTGGCGCCCATGCTGGATTTCTTTCTGGAAGGTGGGCAGCAGGTCCACAGCCAGAGGCCTGCGTCTGCTCCACCACAAGGGTGGCAGGCCCGCAGCCCGAAACAGGTTGTAGCAACGGTCTGCCAATCAGCGAAACGATCATCAGAAGAAAATGAAAACCATTCATACGGTGGCGGTCCTGGGTTTGGGAACGATGGGCCACGGCATCGTGCAGACGTTTGCGGCGGCGGGCTGCCGGGTCTGCGGTTATGATGAACAAAAAACCGCTCGTGACTCACTCCACGGCCGGATACGGCAGAACCTGAAGGACTTCGTCGGGGCGGGGCTTGTTTGCAGACAATCAGTCGGCCCCATCCTTTCGCGCATCACGGTTTGCGACAGCGAAGAGGAGGCTGTCCGGGACGCGCAATTTGTGACCGAAGCGGTGCGCGAGGACCTTGCCGCCAAACAGATGTTGTTCGAGCGGATCGAAGGAATGGTCCCCGACAAAACCATCCTGGCCAGCAACTCGTCCACGTTTCCGATATCCCAGTCTGCCGTGAAGATGCGGCGTCCGGAGCGTGCGATCATCGCGCATTGGTTCAATCCGCCCCACATCGTGCCCACGGTCGAGGTGGTGCCGGGCAAGCGCACGAGCGAACAGACCACGCAGACCACGCTGGCGCTTCTGAAACGGATCGGCAAGCAAGCGATTCGCATCAACCAGGAATTGCCCGGTTTCCTCGTCAACCGCGTCCAGATGGCGGTCGCGCGCGAAGTCTGGGATTTGTTGGATCGGGGTGTGGCCAGCGCCGAGGACATTGACGCCGCCATCCGCGGAAGCATGGGATTTCGCCTGGCGGCGATCGGCCCGCTGGAGGTCAATGACTTCGGCGGGCTGGATATTCACGCGAGCGTCTTCCGCAACCTCGTGCCGGAGATTCGATCCAGCGCCGAGTTGCCGGTCAAGATCAGGAGGCTGGTTGAAGCGGGCCACTACGGTGTCAAAACGGGGAAGGGTTTCTACGACTACACCCCCAGGACGATCGCGGCAAAGCTATCCCGGCGCGACCAACGGTTTCTGATGCTGCTGAAAATGTTCTACGCTCGCAAGAACGCAACAGCGAAGAAATAGCGATGGCAGCTACACGCAAAGTCATCATCTCCTGCGCAATCACCGGCTCGATCCACACGCCGACGATGTCGCCGCATCTGCCAATCACGCCCGACCAAATCGCGCAGAGCGCCATCGAGGCGGCGCAGGCCGGCGCCGCGATCGTGCACCTGCATGCCCGCGAACCGCAGACCGGTTGCCCGACGCCGAACCCTGAAGTGTTCTTTCAGTTCTTGCCCCGGATCAAGGAGGCCTCGGATGTGGTGATCAACATCACCACGGGCGGCGGCCACAACATGACGGTGGACCAGCGCCTGGCTGCGCCGCTGAAGGCCAAGCCGGAGATGTGTTCGCTCAACATGGGTTCGATGAACTTCGGCCTCTACCCCGCGTTGACCAGGTTCAGCAACTGGAAGCACGACTGGGAACCGCGCTACCTGGAGACCACGCGCGATTTCATTTTCCGCAACACGTTCAAGGACATCGAGACCATCCTCCAGAAACTCGGCGACGAATGCGGCACGCGGTTCGAGTTTGAATGCTACGACATCGGCCATCTCTACACGCTGCATCATTTCCTGGAGCGCAAACTGATCAAGCCGCCGCTGTTCGTCCAAAGCATCTTCGGGATTCTTGGCGGCATCGGCGCCGACATCGAGAATCTGGCGCACATGAAACGGATCGCCGACAAGCTGTTCGGCCATGATTATCTCTGGTCCATTCTCGCTGCGGGCCGCTTCCAGACCAGCTTCGTCACGGCCGGCGCGACCATGGGCGGCAACGTGCGCGTCGGATTGGAGGACAGTCTCTACCTCGGCAAAGGCGAACTGGCCCATTCGAACGCAGACCCGGTGCGCAAAATCCGCGGCATTCTCGAAGCGTTGTCGCTGGAGATCGCCACACCCGATGACGCCCGCCGGATGCTCGCCCTGAAGGGAAGGCATCACGTGGCTTTCTGAGCGCGGCAACCGGAGACGAAAGTGAACACAGCCGATCGCAATTTGAATGAAGGCCCGCCGCCCGCATGGGCGCCTGGCGACGAATTCATCCGCTCCACGAACATCGCCTGGCTGATGGAGCGCGCGCGCGTGAGTTCGTATCGCGCATTGCATGCCTGGTCGGCGGAGAATCGCGAGGCGTTTTGGAGAATCGTGATTGACCGTCTGCAAATTCGTTTTCGCCAGGACTGCCGCCAGCTCCTGGACCTCTCGCGCGGAGTGGAATCGCCGGGCTGGTTGGTCGGCGCACGGATGAACATTGTGGACAGTTGTTTCTCCGCTCCGCCCCAATCGCCAGCCATCGTGCACCAAACCGAAGGCGGCGCACTCAAGATTGTGACGGTCGCGGAACTTGAATCGCTGACCAACCGCGTCGCGTGCGGTCTGGCGCAGGGCGGCTTCAAACCTGGCGACGCCCTCGCCATCGTCACGCCGATGACGGCGGAATCCGTGGCGATCTACCTCGGCATTCTCAAGGCGGGGTGCGCCGTCGTTTCCATCCCCGACAGCTTTCGTCCCAAGGAGATTGCCACGCGATTGCGCTTGGGTCGCGCCAAGGCGGTGTTCACCCAGGATGTCATCGTGCGCGGCGGAAAACAGTTGCCGCTCTATGCAAACGTCATCGCCGCGAACGCGCCCCCCGTCATCGTGGCGCCGGCAGACGCGACTACGGACATCCAGTGGCGCGAGGGCGATCGCCGGTGGGCGGAGTTCTTGAGCGAGAACGATCGTTTCGAAGCCGTCGCGCGCGATCCTGGCGACCAGATCAACATCCTGTTCTCATCGGGAACGACGGGCGAACCCAAAGCGATCCCGTGGACGCAGACCACGCCCATCAAATGCGCCATGGACGCGCATTTTCATCAGAACATCCATGCGGGCGACGTGTTGGTCTGGCCGACCAACCTGGGTTGGATGATGGGCCCGTGGCTGATCTTCGCGAGCTTGATCAACCGGGCGACGATCGGTTTGTTCAACGGCACGCCGGCCGGCGCTGAGTTCGGGCGATTCATCCAGGAGGCGCGCGTGACGATGCTCGGCGTGGTGCCGAGTCTGGTCAAGACCTGGAGAAGCACCCGGTGCATGGAAGGGCTGGACTGGAGCGCCATCAAGGCGTTCAGTTCGACCGGCGAATGTTCCAACGCCGACGACATGCTCTACCTGATGTCGTTGGCAGGCAATCGTCCCGTGATCGAGTATTGTGGCGGAACAGAGATCGGCGGCGGTTACATCACGGGAACGGTTACTCTGCCTTCGTCGCCTGCGACGTTCAACACGCCCTCATTGGGTTTGGATTTCGTGATCTTGGATGAACATGGAGCGCCAGTCGACAACGGCGAGTTATACATCGTGCCGCCTTCGATCGGCCTTTCCACGGAACTCCTGAACCAAGACCATCACCAGGTCTATTTCGCGGGGACACCCAAAGGACCGAAGGGCGAGATTCTGCGCCGGCACGGCGATCAAATGCAACGTCTGGCCGGCGGTTACTATCGAGCGCATGGCCGCGTGGACGACACGATGAACCTGGGCGGCATCAAGGTCAGTTCGGCGGAGATTGAACGCACGGTGAGGACTGTGGGGGAGATTCAAGACGCGGCGGCGATTGCCATCGCACCCCCCGGCGGCGGCCCAAGCCAGCTCATCATCTACGCCGTGCTTTCGCGTCCCGGAACATCGTCAGGAGAAGACCTGCTGCCCCTGATGCAGCAAGCCCTGCGAAAGGAACTGAATCCCCTGTTCAAGATTCACGAGGTGGTCGTGGTGGATTCATTGCCCCGAACCGCCTCCAACAAAGTCATGCGACGAGTACTGAGAAACCAGTAAAAAGCCGGAGCGCGCCGGGTTGTTGTCTTGTTTTGGTTCAGCTTCTTTCAACACCGCCCAGTCGATAGGCCGTCACTCATCGTCCTCATCCGCCGCGGAACGGGTGTCCGCGGAAGGGTGTGCGAGCGCCGGGGGATTATACGGAGACGGCGGGGCGTTTCTTGGGGGAAAGACAGACCACACGCCCTTTTCGCTGGCGTTCCCGCCCGCGCAAATAGTCGCCAAGGGCTCGCGCATTGTACTTGAGCCGAGCGGCAATCTTTTCGCGAGTCTTGTGAATCTCATCAACAATCGGGTCCTTCATGTCTTAATCTCCCATAAGTTCCGCCGGCGTGCAAATCACGGGACACTCCCAACCGATGGTCGCAAGGAATTCACGCACATGAAAATGAATCTCCGCGTTGGCAATATGCCGGCAGTTCCAAGTCAAAAGGTAGTCGGTTCCGTGAACGGCCGCAAGCGCGATATGAAAGGCATCCGCCACCGCTTTGGACGGCAGGATCTTGTTCGCCAAAAGGTCATGAACGATTTCGTCAACCTGTTTAGTGACCTGGAGGATGCCGAACCCTTTTATTGCTTCCAGGCGTTCTGCGGCGGCTTGAGGATCGCCATCCGCAATTTCCAGAAGCACCAATTCGGAGACATAGATCGCGAAATCGTCCTTCCGTTTCCGCCACCATTCACGGGTAACTTGCTGGTTGCCTGCGATAATCAAGTCGCGGCTTGCCCAAGCCGTCAGGTAGCTCGGAATCGTGCTTTCAAGGTAGAGGGTCGGTTTCACGCTGCAAGCATCCTGCCAGAAGTTGCCGGGATCTCCAAGGATCGAGTTTGCGGCGGCGATCTGCCACGCGATACCGCGCGGCAATCATCTGGAAACGATCTTTCCTGTCTGCGTGCCGCACAG
>JACQHZ010000294.1 GCA_016198745.1 Verrucomicrobiota bacterium | reverse complement strand
TCAACGCGCGCGACGCGATGTCCAACGGCGGCAAGCTCGTCTTGGCCGCCGAAAACCTGCTTCTGGATGAGAAAAGCGCCCGTGATATTCATGGCGCGCGCGCGGGTGAATACGTGGCGATGAGCGTTCTCGACACGGGGACGGGGATTCCGCCCAATGTAATCGGCAGGATTTTTGAGCCATTTTTCACGACCAAAGAGACCGGCAAGGGGACCGGCCTCGGCCTCTCGACCGTGATGAACATCGTGAAAAACCACGGCGGTTTTGTGAGCGTTTCCAGCGAGGCAGGAAAGGGATCGCAGTTCAAGGTCTTTCTGCCGAAGGCCGGAACCGCAGAAGCGAAAATCCTTCGGGCGGAGGCCACGGATTTGCCCGTCGGCCACGGCGAATGGGTCCTGCTGGCGGATGACGAGGCGTCCATCCGCGAGATCAGCCGGGGCACGCTGGAAAGCTACGGCTACCGGGTGATCACCGCCGGCGACGGCGCCGAGGCGGTGGCGCTGTATGTGCAAAACAGAAAGGACATCCATGTGGCCATCGTGGACATGGTGATGCCTTTTATGGACGGCGCGGCCGCCATTCGCGCCTTGCGGAAGCTGAATCCCGAGATCAAAATCATCGCGATCAGCGGACTGATGTCGAACATCAAAGGACTCGACCTGAGCCGGGGCGGGGAGTTGGGCGTGCAAGCCTTCGTGCGAAAGCCGTTTTCGGCTGAGCAACTGCTCAAGACCCTGCACCAGGTCCTCACCGGGCATTGACCCGGTTTCCCGCCCTTTTCGTCCGCATTTTTCAGGCAGCGCACAGCGCCGTTGTTTTCCAGCAAAGTCTGAAAAAAATGTGGAATCCTTCTTGCTATCCCTGCACGCCTCGGCTAGGCTGACATGAATCACTCGCAGGAATAACACACCTACAGGGAAAATTTCCCATCAACTGGAGCCACTGCCTGAAACCAACGACCAAGCGCGGCAAAGTGCGAGCCATGTCTCTTGAGGCTCGCGAATGAAGAATGTCCTCCTGACAAGCGTCTGCCGCCCCCTTGGCGAGCGATACGGCGACTCGCCGAGTGTCGGCTACGAGCTTCTTTTCGGGCAGGTCACCCGCGCCCAGGGGCTTTTCAGCCCGCGGGCGCATCACTTGCATTTTTCGCTGGAATACATCGCCGAAAACCTTGACGCGCCGACGGCGGTACTTCAGTACCCTTCGAAAAAAGAACTCATCCGCGAATTGCGCAAGGGATACGACGTGATCGGCGTGTCTTTTATCCTGGCGACCTTTCACCGGATGACGGAAGTCGTGGCAATCATTCGCGAACACAGTCCGTCCTCCAAGATCGTGCTTGGCGGCTACGGAACAGTGCTTTCGGATGATGAACTGTTGCCCTACGGCGATTTCATCTGCAGGGAGGAAGGGGTCGCATATATGCGGGACTTGTTGGGCGAGACGCCGATCCCGATGCCGTACCATCATCCCATGATCGTCAGCCGTCTGCGCGTCTTCGGCAAGGAGATCTCCCGGACGGGGATGGTCTTCGCGGGTCTCGGTTGTCCCAATGGCTGCGATTTCTGCTGCACGTCGCACTTCTTCAAGCGCAAACACATCCGCCTGCTACCAACGGGCCGAGACATCTTCGACGTGATTCAGCGTTACCACGAGATTGAACCGGATATGTCGGTGGTCGTGCTGGATGAGGATTTTCTTCTGAACAAGAAACGGGCCATGGAATTCCGCGAATGCGTGCTGAAAAGCGGCCGGACGCCTTCCGTGTTTGTCTTCTCCAGCATTCGCGCCATCAGCCAGTACACCGTCACCGAAATTCTTGAAATGGGCATTGACGGTTTCTGGATCGGCTACGAGGGGACGCGCTCCGGTTACGCGAAACAGTCAGGGCGCCCGACTGCCGAGATTTTTCGCGAATTCCGCGAACACGGCATCAGCATCCTGGCGTCCATGATCGTCGGGTTCCCCTATCAAACACCGGCGATCATCGAGGAGGAGCTTTCCGGGCTTCTGGCGCTCAAACCCACACTGGGCCAGTTCTTGATTTACGGCCCGACGCCTGCAACTCCGTTCTACGAAAAGACTCTCAAGGAGGGGCTTTTGCATCAGGATCTTGTGGACGATCGCAAACGCTATTACCGCAACTGCACCGGTTTCAAGGCGATGGTCCGTCATCCGTCCATGAAACCGGAAGAAATCGAGGCGGAACAGGATCGCTGTTTCCGGGCGGACTTCAGGCGCTTGGGACCTTCCATTTACCGCAGTGTGGAAACGTGGCTGTTGGGTCATCTGAAGCTCAAGGACTCCGATAATCCCTTTTTGCGGCGGAAAGCGGAACGGTTCGCCCGCGAAATCCGTTGCGCGTATCCCGTCTTTCTCGCGGGAAGATTATTTGGACCGGGCGCGGCGGTCCGCCGTTGGATCGGCGAATTGGAAGACCGCGTTCATCAGACGTTGGGACGCCCCACCTGGGTGGAGCAATTTCAGTCGGTTTCCGCGCTTTTCCTGGCAGCTTGGACATGGCTTACGCTGAAGATTGACTTTTTCCAGCATCCCCGCCTGGTGCGGCACACCTATCGGATGCCGGAGGAATCTCTGCCGGCGCGTGTCTGGCAAAAAATGAAAGGACGCGATCCTTCCGGGCATCATGTCGATGTGGAATTGCGGCCCGAATCCACCTTGTGGGTGCGGGTGGAGGGGCGGCTTGCCTTTGAAGGTGCGGAACGATTGGCAAGCGGCCTGGTCGAGGGATTGCGCCACAAGAAGGAGCGACTGGTTCTTGATCTGGCGCGGCTCAGCGAGGCCGAGACGGCGGCGGTTGAGAAGCTGGCCGAACGATTGCGGGCTTATCGCAACCGGATTCGCATCGTGATGCCGCGAACCCAGAATCTCGCCGCCATGGCCGCCCTGGTCAGTTTCTACCGCTGAATCTCGGGCGCGTTGCGGAGATTCTCGCCGCTTTCTACTGAATCTCGCATCAACAGTGACAAATGCTGTTTTTGAATTTCTGTTTTCTTTACTCGGTCACAGCGCGGCAGGACCGCAACCAACGACGTAGCGGCGTTTCTGTGAAGCGCCGTGGGAGGGATGCGCTTCATAGAAGCGCCGCTACAACATCAGAGATATCTTCTCCGGAAAACAAGATTCCGAACGTTAGTAGTACACGCTTTTTCCGAGACTGCGCTCGGAAAAAGTGGTTCGCTACGCGAACAGCACTGAGCATGGGCGGCGTTTTAT
>JACQHZ010000276.1 GCA_016198745.1 Verrucomicrobiota bacterium | reverse complement strand
TGAGTTCCTTCACCTCGCGCGACTTTCGCATGATGGTGATGGTGACCTTGGTATCGGGCGCGCCGCGCAATTGTTTCACCGCGTCTTGCAGCGCCATTTTCTCGGTGGACTTGCCCTCGATGCGGATGATCTTGTCGCCCGGCAGGAGTCCCGCCTTGAAACCGGGGGTGTCTTCCATCGGCGCAATCACGGTGATGTAACCGTCTTTGAGGCCGATCACCACGCCGATGCCGCCGAATTGCCCGCCGGTTTCCTGTTTCATCTCCTCGAAATTGGAAGGCTCCATGAACTGGCTGTGCGGGTCCAGCGCGTTGAGCATGCCCTTGAGCGCCCCGTAGATGAGGTCCTGATACGTCAGCTTTTCGCCGTCAACATAATCCTTGCGGATGATCTCCATCACCCGAGCCAGCAGCTCGATGTTCTTGAAGGGCGAGTCCTTTTCCTTGTCTTCGCCGGTCGCGGACCAGGCCTGGATATGCAGTCCGAGGAGCAGGTTGGACATGACCAACGCCGCAATCAGGCTGATGAGAATCCGTCGTTTCATGGGCGACTCAACATATCCGCTAACGACCGCATGTCGAATCTATTCTGTCCCGGAAATAGCGGATCGTTTTCTCAAGCCCGGCTTCGAGCGGGATTTTGGGTTCCCATCCCAGCCGGGTTCTCGCCCGGTTGATGTCCGGACGCCGTTGCTTGGGATCGTCCACGGGCAACGGGTTGTGCACGATCTGACTCCGGCTGCCGGTGATGCGAAGGATGGTTTCCGCGAATTGTTTCACCGTCAATTCCACCGGGTTCCCGATGTTCATGGGACCGGATTCGTTCGAAATCGCCAGGCGATAGATGCCTTCGATCAGGTCGCTGACGTAACAGAAGCTCCGGGTCTGTGTGCCGGCGCCAAACACGGTCAGCGGCTCCCCGCGAAGCGCCTGTCCGATGAAGGCGGGCACAACGCGGCCGTCCTGCAGCCGCATTCGAGGACCGTAGGTGTTGAAGATGCGCACGATCTTGGCGTTCATTCCATGAAACTGGCGATAAGCGAACGTCATCGCTTCCGCGAACCGCTTGGCTTCGTCATAAACGCCGCGCGGTCCGATGGGATTGACGTTGCCCCAGTAATCTTCGTTTTGAGGATGAACCAGCGGGTCGCCGTAAATCTCGGAAGTCGAGGCGAGCACAAAACAGGCGTTCTTGGATCGCGCCAGTCCCAGGGCCTTGTGCGTGCCGAGCGCGCCCACTTTGAGCGTGGGGATGGGCAGCTTGAGGTAATCAATGGGGCTTGCGGGCGACGCGAAATGAAACACGTAATCAATGTGGCCGGGATAAAAAAGGTATTCGGTGACATCCTGTTTGATGAACCGGAACCGCTCCTGGCCGGCCAGATGCGCCAGATTGTTCATGTTGCCGGTGATCAGGTTGTCCATGGCGACGACGCTGTGGCCCTCGGCCAGGAGGCGGTCGCAAAGATGCGATCCCAAAAAACCGGCCCCGCCGGTGACAATGGAAATGGTTGGGTTCATGGACAGGAAGGAATACGATTACACACATTCGACGGAAAAGCCCATCTCAGAATGCACCGGGCGCGTCAGTTCGCGTCCGGATGTTCGGCCTGCAATTTCTTGAGTTTTTCCTCCGCCTCCTTGCGGCAGGAGGGGTTGGATTCGATCAGCCGCTTCAGGACCCGGGCGGCTGCCGCCCAGTCCTTTTGCAGACGAAGGATGTCCACGGCTTCGAACCCGCCCTTGCACACCCAGAAAAACTCCCGTCCTTCCTTGCTGTAGAGGGGGGCCAGATAGTTTTCGAGGGCCTGATTGATGTCTCCCATGTTTTCGCAGGTCTTGCCCAGTTCCACGTAGGCTTCGTTGCGAAGGGAGGCATCCGCCTTGGGCGAGTCCAGGATGGTTTTGAATGCCGCAGATGCGTCTTCGTAGCGTTTGAGCTGGCGCAGGCATTGTCCCCGGCGGCCCTGGGCTTCCAATATCCTCTCGGCCATCTGGGGCGCCTTCGCGGGGTCGTAGTCCCGGATGAGGTCCTCGAAAATCAAGAGGGCATCCTTGAACTCCTTGCCTTCCGTCAGGATGTCGCCCCAGAGCAGGTTGCCGTCGAAGACCCAGGGCGATTTGGGATAATCCTTGGCCAGGCTCTCGATGAGACGGCGCACATCTTTTTTATTCTGGCCAAGACGGTAGGCTGCGCGGGCGGCAAAAAACGTCGCTTCTGCTGCGCGCGGATGTTTGGGGTCCTTCTTTCGGAGCAGCTCGAATTGTTCCTGGGCCTTGGCATGGTTTTTTTGACGATCGAAATACAGTCCCAACCAAAAGTGCGCATCCAGCGCCGCGGCGCTCTGCGGATGGTTTTTGACGACCGCCTCAAATTCCGCCAGGGCCTTGTCCGTCTGGTCCATCCGTTCGAGGCTGTAGGCGCGAACGAGGAGCGCCCGCGGAATCAATTCGTGGTTTGGATACTTTTCAAGGAAGGCGTTCACCGCAACCGTCGCCTCTTTGAATTTCGACAGCGCGTGCAGCGCCTCGGCGTAGTCCAGCCACGTTTTCGGGGCGTACGACGAGTTGGGATGCTTTTCCAGAAGTTCCTTGCAGGCGTCGGCAACCTTCGACAAATCGCCCGCGCGACGGCTGGCCTCGGCTGCCAGCAGCAGGAATTCCGCGCCAAGCTTGCCGGCGGCATATTGCGCGTCATGAACCGATTGCAGCTTGAAGACCTCGGCTGAATTGCCGGCTTTGAGCTGGGAATACGCCGCCTGATAAAGCGCCTGTTCCGCCTTGGAAGCGTCGGCGCCCTTGATTTGCGCGCACTTGAGGTAGGCCGAAGCGGCGGCGTCGAACTGCTGTCGTTCGAAGCCCAGATCGCCGAGTTTGAGCCAGGCGTCCGCCTGGAGTTGAGGGCTGCGCGCGCGTTCGGCGGCCTTTTGGAACTCGGCGGCGGCGGATTCGTAATTCTTGTTTTCCAGAAACACCCATCCCAACTGGAAATGCGCGCGGTCGTTGATCTGGCCATTGGGATATTTTTCGAGGAAAAAAAGAAACGCCCGGATCGCCTGGTCGCGTTTTCCGGCGCGCTGCCAGGCCGTGCATGCCTCCAGAAGCAGGGCCTCGCCGAGGCGCGTTTTTGGATTTTCCTCCGACCAGCCTTTCAGTTTGCCGGCCCAGGTTTCGAGGGCGGATGTGTCGGCCTTGTCCAGTTTGAGATAGACCTCGGTCAGTTCCTCCGCACACTGGAGGCGGAAGGAGGGATCGTCGCTCTTGCGGAACGCCTGTTCATAATTCGACGAAGCGGCCACCCAGTTGGTTGCCGCAGCCTCGATCTGGCCGAGTCGCAGAAAGGCGGACGTCACCACGGCTTGAGCCTCCGGCCGGTCGGATTTGGTCAGGGTTTCGAAGCGGGATCGGGCGGCGTTGATCTGTTTCCGTTCCAGTTCCATGTCGCCCAGGGCCAGCAGCGCCTGGAAACCGATGGCCTTATTGTCCTCCTCCTTTGAAAGCCGGGAAAACACCTCCTGGGCCTGATCGTATTTTTTCTGGAGAAAAAAGGCCAACCCCAGCGACAGGCTCGCCCTGGCCGCCAGGTCCCGTTTCCCATCCTTTTGCACGGCGCGCAACAATTCCTGGGCAGGCTCGAATTTCTGCTGCTGAAGCAACGCCCGCGCCATGCCATGTTTCGCCTCCTGCGCGTAGGGGCTGCCGGGAAACCGCGCGATCAGCGTCTCATAAGTCTTGTAGGCGGCCTCGGCCATTTCCCCCTTCAACTGCGCCTCGCCCATGCAAAAAAAATAGCGATCCTGCCATTCGTGGGATGTGGTCGGCAGGCGCGCTTCGATCAGATCCACGGCATCGCGCCATCTTCCCTGGCTGAGACGCGAGCGCGCCAGCAACCACGCCGCCTCCTCACGAAATTGGCTTTGCGGAAACTGCGAGAGCAGATTCTGAAACTGCGTTTCCGCCAATTCGTACAAATGATCTTCCAGCGCCTTTTGGCCAAAAGAAAACAGGCGTTTTTCCTCCTTGCTCACATCCGCCGCCTCCGCCGGCGTCGATGCAATCAAGAACAGGACGGTTGCAAGAATCTCTCGGATCATTGGACCACGCATGTTTCTTCCCACATCAACGTTGGCGCGTATGCGCAAAAAAATAGCCGTGCGCCGCCCGAAATTCAAGGAGCCGGCGGTTCGTGCCATTTGCCGCGGCTCTTGATGAGTTCGATGAGGCGCTGTTCCGCTTCATCCTCCGGGACGTGATATTGCACACATTCCCTGCCCACATAAAGGTTCACCTTGCCCGGCGCCCCGCCCACGTAGCCGAAATCAGCGTCCGCCATTTCGCCCGGACCGTTGACGATGCAGCCCATGATCCCGATTTTGACACCCTTGAGATGCGCGGTCCTTTTCTTGATCCGGTCGGTGACGGTCTGGAGATGGAAAAGCGTGCGCCCGCAGGAGGGGCAGGAGACGTATTCTGTTTTGGTGATGCGATTGCCGGTGGCCTGAAGGATGTTGTAAGCCAGTTGGGTCGCCGCCACCGGATGGCTGCCGTCGCCGACCTGCACGGAATCCCCGATGCCGTCGCACAAAAGCGCGCCAAACAGTTTGGAGGTTTCGATCAGCGATTCGAGGTCGGAACGGTGCGAACCCATCTCTTGCAGATGGATGGGAAACGGGCTGTTTTCGGAATCCAGAAAAGCGGCCAGCATGCGGTGGGCGACCAGCGGCGAGACGCCGCTTTCGAACCCGATTCCCACGAGAATTCGCGCAAGGTTCTCGCGCATTGCTGCGGCAAGGAATTCCTTGAGTTTTTTGAATTGTCCGACAGGCGCATTGCATTGAACGGCGAAATCATTTTGTTGCGCCTGACGCGCCAATTTTTGAAAATGGGCGGCAGACCACGCATTCGAGGCTTCAAAGATCAATTTGTGGAGGCGGCATGTTGAGACGGCATCGAGCAAACCCGGTTGAAAACCAATGTTGACGGAAAAAAGGTCGGAGGGAAACTGCGCGATGAGTTCTCCCGCCTGGCAGCAATCCTCGGGGTTGCGCGCCTCCAGTTGAATCACCTCCGCCACGATTTCCGTTCGGGAGGTGATGGCGCGGATCGCCTCCGCCCCCTGGCCGTTGCGAGACATGAGCACAGGGATTTCCACACAGATGGTGTTTTCACCGCCGATGGACAGATCGCCCAGGCGGACTTCCGACGTCTTCCTCCGGGAATACGCGAACGGGTTGCGTTTTTCCGAAATCGAAAAGGGGATCATGAGAGAGGTTTGACGGAGGTTGACGGGAACATGATAGGGGCGGACGATCTCCTGGCAGACGGGGATTTCATTCACCGAATCTTCGGTGAGCGAAACCCGGATGGTGTCGCCAATGCCATCTTCCAGGAGGGCGCCGATTCCGATGGCGGATTTGATCCGGCCATCTTCGCCGTCGCCGGCCTCCGTCACTCCAAGGTGAAAGGGATAATCCAGTCCAAGTTCGCCCAGACGCGAGGCAAGCAGACGATAGGCCTGGATCATGACCCTGGGGTTGGATGCCTTCATTGACAGGACGATTTGGTGAAAGTCATTTTTTCCGCAAATACGCACAAACTCCAACGCCGATTCCACCATGCCAAGCGGCGTGTCGCCGTAACGGTTCATGATCCGGTCCGAGAGCGAGCCGTGGTTGGTTCCGATCCGCATGGCGCGGCCCAGTTCCTTGCACCGGAGAACCAGGGGGGTAAACGCCGCTTCGATCCGCTCGATCTCCTCCTGGTATTGCGCGTCCGTGTATTCGCGGACCGCAAATTTCTTTTTGTCAGCGTAGTTGCCGGGGTTCACCCGGATTTTCTCGACAAACTCGACGGCGGCCATGGCCGCTTTCGGCAGGAAATGAATGTCGGCGACCAGAGGCGCATTGCAGCCGCGTTTGCGGAGTTCATCGCGGATGTTGCGCAGGTTATTCGCGTCATCCACCGTGGGGGCGGTGATGCGCACGATTTCGCAACCGGCCTTCACTATGTCCAACACCTCCCGGACCGTGGCTTCCGTGTTCTTGGTGTCGGAAGTCGTCATGGACTGGATTCGAATGGGATTATCGCCGCCAATGCCGATGGGACCGACCTTGACCTCGCGTGTTTTACGACGCTCGTAATGAAACGGACTCTCGCAATAACGGGGCAAAATGTTCATGAGATCTTCCCGCTTTGAAACACAAATAAAGATTAATTTCAACAATGGAATTTACCTGACTTGACAGGAGGCGCTGTTTTAGGGTGAGTTCAAGACATGGATATGAGTTTGGCCCGTTCATTTCACGAACGTCCGCAGGGGCGACCCCGATGGGGCGCCGTTGCCGGCGCCCCGTGAGAAACGGTTGCCGGGCGCAGGCAGGCAGTTTTTCAGGTTGGCAGACATGCCGCAACAGGATTTCATCGCTCAGGTTGAAAACCTCTTTCGCAAGGGAGAGTCGGTGGCTGCATTGCGTCTCCTTCAGGAGGTTGTGGCCGGGAATCCGGAGGACGCCACCGCGCATTTTAATCTCGGCAATGCCTTTGCCAGGGCGGGGAAATGGGAGCAGGCCATGGCGGAGTGGGAACAGACGCTTGCGCGCAACACCACCCATCCCACCGCGCTTTCCAATCTGGCGCTGGCCTGTCAGAAGTTCGGGGATGACCAGAGAGCGGCAGTTTATTGGAACCGGCTCCTGGCGGCCAACCCCCGTTCTGACGAGGCGCACACCAACCTCGGCCTGATACGCTTTGGAATGGGCGCGCTTCAGGAGGCGCGGCAACATTTCGAGGCGGTGCTTCGCATCAATCCGCTGGACGCAAAGGCCTGCAACAATCTGGGGCTGCTTCTCTTTCAACTGAACAATCCCCAGGCGGCGATTGACCAATTTCAAAAGGCGGTGGCGCTTGCGCCCGATTATGCCATGGCGCATTACAATCTGGGGCTGGCTTTCCTCCAGACCAAGAGGATCGAGGATGCCCTGGCGTCGTTTCGAGAGGCGCTTCGGTTGGCGCCCGCTTATCACGAAGCGCGGCTTAATCTCGGCCTGGTCTATCTGGCTCAGGAAAAACATTCCCTTGCGCGGGAGGAATTTTCAAGGGTGCTTGCCGACAAACCGGACTTTTCGCTGGCGCATTACGACCTGGGGCTTGCCTGCATGGGGTTGAAGGACTTTTCCACCGCCATCATGTCGTTTCAAAACAGCGCAAAGTGCGGCCTGAACGAGCCGCTTTTGGATTATCACCTGGGAATGTGTCATCATCATCTGGGCAACCGTGAGAATGCCATCCGACACTTGACCGCTTATTTGGAGAAAAATCCTTCATCATCCCTCAGGCCGCAAATCGAAACGCTGCTTGGAAAAGGACGGTCCCCCTGAAATTTTTCGATGAACCAAAGCTTCGAAAGCGTTCGGGGCTGCAAATCATCATATCAAAAACAAACTCATCAACTGCCATCCAAGGAGAACCCCATGTCTCGTCCCCTCAGCAAACTCGCACCGGAGTGGTGGGATTACACCACGCTGGATAAGGAAATCCTCGACGATGCCTCGAAGCTTGACGAAAAAGGCATCAAGCAACTCGCGCGGCCCAGCTTTCAGGTCGCTTTTTACGATACCGCCCAGGAGTTTTACTGCGCCGAGGCGCTCGAATACATCGAGGCATTTAAACAGGCGACGCCATCCAAACCGGCCGGCATCTGCGGCCCGATCGGTCCCACGGAACAACTTCCCTTGGTCGCCCGGATGGTCAACGCGCTGGGGATCAACCTCAAAAACGCGCACTTTTGGGGAATGGATGAGTGGGTCATTGACGGCAAACCGGTGGATGTCACGCACCCGATGTCATTCGCCAGGTGCGACAAGGAGATGTGTTTCAATCGTGTGGATCGCAAGCTGCGGATGCCGGAGGAAAACCTGCATTTCCCCACCGGCGACCTGGAAAAATACAGCCGGAGCTATGACGCGGTTCGTTGCGTGGTGATGCAGGGCGGGCAGGGCGAGATCAAGCATTGGGCTTTCAACGATCCGCTCCAGCGCGCCGGCCAGCACAAGGACCAACCGCCCACGCCCGCGGAATTCCGCCAGCTCAAGACCCGCGTCGTCAAGCTCCACCCCGTCACGATCATCCAGAATGCCCGCACATCGGGCGGCGGAAACGTGGCGCTCGTGCCCACCCACGCCGCGACGGTGGGGCCGTTCGAGACCTGGAAGGCCGAAAAGATTTCGATCTGGCATCCGGGACATCACGATAATCCGATGGGCATCCGCCTTTCGGCGTTGATGATTTCCAAGCGGGCACCCGACGCCTCGGTTCCGATGTCGCTCCTGGCCGACCACCCGAACGTGCATTTCCACTACCTGCGCCCCGGCTTCGGCAAGGTCGAAGTGGAGATGCATTGAGCGGCCGGAGACCGGCAACCGGCATTCGTTGGGCCAAGAGAAGAAATTGAAACGACACCGATCCCAGAACGACTGCCAACATGAACGTTCCTCATCCAATTCCGTACCAAGGAAGCAAACGGAACCTGGCAGACGCCATCTTACGGTGTTTCCCATCCAAGGTGGAGACACTCCACGAGCCTTTCGCAGGATCGGCGGCTATCTCATTGGCTGCCGCTGCGTACAAGCGCGCCCATCGCTTTCACCTTAACGACTTGAACAAACCCTTGATTGATCTTTGGCGTACCATCGTCAACGCGCCGGAAAAACTGGTTAAGGAGTACGAGAATCTCTGGCATGAACAGTTTGACGACCCGAAGGCGTATTACCGCAAGATCAGAGACGAGTTCAATCTCACCGGAAGGCCGGATTGTTTTTTGTATCTTCTCGCTCGATGCGTGAAGGCTTCCGTGCGTTACAACGCGAACGGCGAATTCAACCAAAGCCCGGACAATCGAAGACGAGGGGCAATTCCGGCTACCATGAGGGAGCAGATTGTGGGGGCGTCATTTCTCTTGAAAGGGAAAACGACGTTTTCTTCCAAAAACTATCGGGATGTCGTGCTTCAAGCGGATGCGACCGATTTGGTATATATGGACCCCCCCTACCAAGGTGTTTGTCGCAATCATGACACTCGCTATCTCACGGGCGTCCAGTTTTGTGAATTCGTGGAAATTCTTGAGCAACTCAACGCGAAGAGAATCAGATATATCGTTAGTTACGATGGTCGCACAGGCGACAAGGTTCATGGCGCACGGTTGCCCGAACATTTGAGCCTGACGCACATGGAACTGGATGCTGGACGATCTTCTCAAGCCACCCTGCTTGGCAGAGACGATGCGACGATTGAATCTCTCTACTTATCTCCGTCTTTGACTGGCGAACTCATCAAACCGAGAATGATTTATCAATTCACCCACAGCGAACAGATGTGCCTCATGGAGGCAAGAGCATGAGGCCAAAACTTCCCAAGGATTTCATCCGGCTATGTAAAAAGGTCACGGGCAAGCGTCCTCGAACCGTTATTAATCACATCCTGAAGCATGGATTCATAACGACCCAGGAACTGAAAGACAAATATGGATACAATCACCCTCCACGCGCTGTCCGTGACGTCAAAGAGAATGGAATTCCGATTGAAATGTTTCGGGTCGCAGGGGCAGATGGGCGCAAGATTGCCGCATATCGTTTCGGCGACCCGAAGAAGTCTCGATTCGGCAAGTTTCTGGGACGCACAATCTTCACAAAAGAATTGAAGCGCGCCCTGATCGAAAAATTCGGCTCCCGTTGCGCGATTTACTTGGAACCATTTGATGAGCGATATTTGCAGATTGACCACCGCATTCCATTTGAGGTTGCGGGCGATGAGGCGGATAGACCGCAGAATGCGGATGACTTTATGTTGCTCTGTGGCTCGGCTAATCGTGCGAAGTCGTGGTCATGCGAACATTGCGCCAATTGGCTTGAACAGAAGGACGCCAAAATCTGCCGCTCATGCTACTGGGCTTACCCCGAGAACTACGTGCACATTGCAATGCATCCCGCTCGCCGTCTGGACATCATGTGGACTGGCGCTGAAGTTGAGGTTTATGACCGGCTGAAGAAAAAGACCGAGGATCTCCAGCAGAGGATGCCCACCTACGTAAAGAAGATCATCGAAAGGAATCTCTAAAACAATCCCAGGTCGCTCGGTCGAACGGGGGTCCCTCGCTAATGCGCGTGCCGCCGGTTGCTGAGCAAATTCGTCGGAAGGAAATCGCCCTGACGAAAAGGCACTTATCCAGAGCAGAGGACGAATGAGCAGATCGAAAATCAAACCAACGGAGGAAACTGATGAAACCTGTGACACTCGGCATGATCGTCGGCAATCGCGGATTTTTTCCCGCCCATCTGTGCGAGAAAGGGCGGGTTGCGATTCTGGAATCGCTCGCCAAGGCGGGCTTCAAAGTCATCGCACTCGATCCCAGGGAAACGAAGTTCGGCAGCATCGAGAGCCTCAGCGACGCGCGGAAGTGCGCCGATCTGTTCGACAAGCATCGCAACGCGATGGATGGGATTCTGGTGACCCTGCCCAATTTCGGCGATGAGCGCGCTGTGGCCAACGCCCTGCGCTGGGCGAACTTGCGCGCGCCGGTCCTGATTCATGCCTTTCCGGATGCGCCGGCGACGATGACGATCGCCGACCGCCGCGACAGTTTTTGCGGGAAGATGTCGGTTTGCAACAACCTCCGCCAGTATGGCATTCCATTCACGTTGACGCGGTTGCACACGGTTGACCCGAAGAGCGACAGCTTCCAGCAGGACCTTGCCGATTTCGCGGTGACCTGCCGCGTCCTGCGCGGTCTTCGCAACCTGCGCATTGGCGCGCTCGGGGCGCGGCCCACGGCGTTCAACACCGTCCGTTACAGCGAGAAACTGCTCGAACAAAGCGGCATCAGCATCGAGACGCTCGATTTGTTTGAATTGTTCGGTTGGGTCGGCAAGATGAAGGACAACGAGAAACCGGTGCAGGCCAAGCTGGCAGCCATCCGGGGATATGTCGCCGCCAGGAACATTCCGGCGGAAGCGCTGCTGAAGATGGCCAAATTTGGCGTCGCGGTGGACAACTGGATGGAGAAGACCGGTCTCAACGCCACGGCGATCCAATGCTGGACGGCGATGGAGGAGTTTTTCGGCGTCGTGCCGTGCGCCTTGATGAGCATGATGAGCAACATGCTCCGGAGCAGCGCCTGCGAAGTGGACATCATGGGGACGGTGGCCATGTACGCGATGGCACAGGGCAGCGGAAGGCCGAGCGCCCTGGTGGATTGGAACAACAACTACGGGGATGATCCGGACAAGGGCGTCATCTTCCATTGCAGCAACCTGCCCAAGGACATTTTTGTCGAGGCGGGCGAAGGCAGGCCCGTGATGGACTACCAGGAGATCATCGCCGGAACTGTCGGGAAGGCCAACACCTACGGCACGGTGGTCGGCCGCGTGAAAGCCGCCCCGTTCACCTACCTGCGTCTCAGCACCAACGACGTGGCCGGCAGGATTCACGCTTACCTCGGCGAAGGCGAACTGACCGACGATCCGTTGAAGACATTCGGCGGCTACGGAGTTTGCCGCATCCCGAATTTCCAGAGGTTGCTTGCCTACATCTGCGAGAATGGCTTCGAGCACCACGTCGCCGTCAACCCGACCCGCATGGCCGCCGGAGTGAATGAGGCACTGGTCAAATACCTCGGCTGGGATGTCCATCACCACGCCTAAACCATGCTCGCCGCGCGATTGCACGGTCCTTCGGATTTGCGGGTCGAGGAGATTCCGCATCCCGGTCCGCCGGGACCAGGCCAGGTGTTGTTGCGCGTCAGCGTCACCGGCGTCTGCGGGAGCGACCTGCATTCCTTCCGGGACGCGCGCATCGGCAATACGATCGTGCAGTCGCCGCTCATTCTCGGCCATGAATTCGCCGGCGTGATCGAGGCCGTCGGTCCGGACGCGCGCGACGGTCGCTTCGAATCGCTCACGCCCGGCACACGCGTTGCCGTTGATCCCGCGCAACCCTGCGGGCGTTGTGAGTTGTGCGAGATGGGGCATCCGAACCTTTGCAGCCGCCTTCATTTCTGCGGCGCCTTCCCCGATGGCGGCAGCCTTTGCCAATGGATGGTCGTGCCCGGACGGAATTGTTTTTCCGTGTCGGACAAGGTGGACGACGCCTGCGCCGCGCTTCTCGAACCGTTGGGCGTGGCCTTGCACGCGGTGGACCTGGCAAAAATCCGCATTGGCAACAGTGCTGCAATCCTTGGCGCGGGTTCGATTGGGCTGCTCATTTTACAGGCAGCAAGACTGGCCGGGGCGAATCCTGTTTTCATCGCCGACAAATTCCCCTGGCGTCTTCGAGTGGCCGAGCGGTTCGGTGGAATCCCCATTCATTGCGACGCGGAAGATTCCGCAACCCGCGTGCTCAAGGAAACTCAGGGACGCGGCGTGGACGCCGTCATTGAGGCGGCGTGGGGCGACCGTTCGATTTGGCAGGCCATGGAGATGGCGCGGTTGGGAGGCCGCGTGACGCTGGTGGGCATCCCCTCCGATGATCGCTGCGAGTTTCAGCATTCCGTTGCGCGCCGCAAGGGACTGACCATCCGGATGAGCCGCCGCATGAAGCACGCCTATCCGCGGGCGATCCAACTGGCAGAACTACAACGCGTTGACCTGCGCGGCCTGATCAGCCACCGTTTTCCTCTCGTCCGCGCCGCCGAGGCCTTTGCCTTGAACCTGGCGTATCAAGACCAGATTGTGAAAGTCATGATTGAAAGTCCGCCTGTCTCTCCCGCATCGGCAGAATGAGACGGGTTCCACGCCTCAATGATTGGTGTTTGAAAAAGGGTGAGGGATGTGGCGATCTTAGCCGCTGATGATCTCGCGCGCCTGAACGCATCGTTGCCACTGTTCCCGCGTCCTGCTATGTTTGTTTCATGAAGCTGGAGATGAAAATTCTGGGAGGGCGGAACATGCCTCCCGCAAGCGTCCGGTTCGACCGTTTGCAGCGCACCGCGCACCTTCTGCTCGGACGCCCGGTCAGTCCCAGGGGCGTGTTTCGTTTCAAAAGCTTCGAGGAGTTCAACGCATGGACGATGCAGATTTGCCTCCGCCCCGCCCCCCACAGCAAATAGACCTTGTAAGCCTGTGTCGCGAACTCAATTCCCGCGGCGCGCGAATGCTTCCACCACGGTGTCGCCAAAGCGGAATTGCCGGGTCGGCATCCATTGCGGCGACTCGATGGGAATCTCCTTCTTGAATCGCTCGATGAGAAGCACCCCGTCCGCCGCCAACAAACCGGGAAGCAGAGGGGATTCCAACAGAAAGGCGAGCCACGAAAACGCAATCCCAGGATGGCGCTCCGTTGAGGCCATGGGCGAATCCTGGATTCCCTCATCATCCGGTGAAGGATGGTTTGGGGACATCGGTGATTTTCTCATGAAAGGCGCGCGCTTCTGATAGGGGGGGTCCGCGAAGATCACATCAAAGATGGCGCGCTCGCGGTTCAATCGTTCCAGCGCATGGCGGACATCCGCCCTCAAGACTCGCGCGCGGGCCTCAAGGCGTGTTTTGCGAAGATTATGTTCGATCAAACGGATCGCGCGGACGTCTTTCTCGACCAGGGTTGCCGCCGCCGCGCCGCGGCTGAGCGTTTCGATGGCGAATGCGCCCGTGCCTGCGAACAATTCGAGCACGCGCGCGCCGGGAATCCGCTGCGCCAGGCTGGAGAAAACCGCCTCCTTGACCCGCGAGGGCGTGGGCCGTAACTTCATGTGTCGCGGGGCTTTAAGTCCGTATCCTTTTGCCGAGCCGGTGATCACGCGCATGGGGAGGCGGTTATTTGGATTGCGGGGACACCATCTGAAAGAGTTTGTCGAAGATGGCGCCGCCCATTGCGCGTGTGGCGATGGAGGCGAACCTTGTTTGAAGATCGTCCTGCGGGTGCTCCAGGGTTCCCCACGTGCGGAACGGAAACTCCACGCCGCCGTCGGCGTTGAGATCAATCCCTTCGACGACGGCCGGAGCGATCTGGCTCACCAGGTTGCTGCTCAACGCCAGTTTGAGCCGGAATTCCTGGGTTTCATCGCCGAGGTGAACCCATCCGCCGCCTGCGAGCCGGATGTCCGATGAGACCACTTCCAAACGCGGAACCTGGAGCTTGTCGGTCTGGAGAAGAAAATCTGCTTCGCATTTTTGGAGCGGCAGGTCGCGGAATTCCGGCCGGTTGAGATAGCCCGCCAGCAGGACGAGGCTTTGAATGTTCACCAGCCGGGCCTTGTGCACGCGCGCCTGTCCCTGGCCGCTCACCCATTGGGGATGGGACAACGCTCCCTGAAACCGCGATTGCGCCTTGAGGAATCCTTTGAATGCCCCGCCTTGCGCGTCGTGCAGGTCCAACGTCTGGAACAGTTCTTGCAGGTTCACATCGTTCACCGTCAGACGCGCCTCAAACGGGGTCGCGCGGTTTTTCCGTTCCGCCTTGAAGCTTCCCTCCAACGAGCCGCCGCACAGCGTTGCAATCCATTTCGGGATGACGATGGAATCCTTGCGCCAGAGAAAGTTCACCCTTGCGTCGTTGAGCATGACTTTTCGGGGCAGAAGAAGGGTTTCGCAAGCGATGTTTCCGGATCCGGTGGGCACCGGATCTGCGGAAAATGCGGCCTCAATATGGGCGCCGTCCACGATGAGTTTTTCGCCGTCGGGCAATGTGAGCGCCAGACTGCCGTTTTCCACCGCAAAACTCCGCAACTCTGCGACGGGCGGATGGGGCCACCGGACCTCCATCTGCAGGGTGGTGGACGGGGTTGCGTGCGACGATGGCATAGGCGGTTGTCCTGCCGCTGTTCTTTCGGGCATCGCCGTCCTGGCGGGAGCGGTTGCAGATCGGGATGTGGCGCGTTCGGAGGAGACGGTTTGCGGGGGATGCGGAAGCGCGACGGCGGTTTCTCCAGAAGTGGGAATGGCGGATGGCAGCAAGGAATCGCTGAGGTCGAGCTTCAGATTCGGAGAGTGGATGCTGAATTCATCCAGGACGATTCGATGGTGAAAAAGGGCTTCGAACAGATCGTAGCGCAATTGCAACCGGTCGGCCTTGAGAAATTCACGGGGCCGAACTTCATCATTGGCCACGCGGATTCCCATGAGGTCCACGCCGCCCAGAAAACAAATCCGCATGTTCATCAGACGCGTTTGAAAGCCGAAACGACGGGAAATTTTTTCGATGCGCACCTCGCACTGGAGGGTGCGGGAGAGATCGCCGACAAGTTGTTTTTGGAAATTGTCGGAACCCAGATAAACCTGGGCCATGATGAAAAGGCCTGCCGCCACCAGCGCCATCGCTGCGGCGACACAGATGAAGGCGATTTTTGGCTTCGTCACATCTCATTGCCTAGAGGTTGAGCGGCGGAATCTCAAGCCAAAGACATCAAGAAATGGCGCGCGTTGACAAAGGCCGATGAATCAGGCACCTTGGCGGCTGTCGTACAATGAGTGTAACAGCTATTCCGGTTCTCAAACAGTCCATGCGAAAGGGGGGAGGGGAGCGCATGAAAATCGAGCCGTCATCCGGCCGCGACGCGGCCCAACGGGTGAAGGTGAGTTCCAAGTTTTTTTTCCGAAGCGGGCAGAAGTTCTTTGTCAAAGGCGTGACTTATGGGCCTTTTGCGCCTCTGCCGCTGGAGGCGGGATGTTCGGAGCCGGTTCATCTGCCGCCGCGGCATCGCGTGAAAAGCGATCTTGAACAGATGTTGCAGGCCGGGATCAACGCCGTGCGGCTTTACCACGCCCCGCCGGAGTGGTTTCTCGACGAATGCGAGACCGCGCAGATCAAGGCAATCATCACGATTCCCTGGGAGCAGCATGTGGCTTTTCTGGACACCTACCGGATGCGGCGTTCGATCCGTCAACGCATCGCGCAAGCGGTGTCGGCCAATCGCGGGCATCCGGCAGTGTTTGCTTATGCGGTCGGCAACGAGATTCCGACCGGCATTGTGCGCTGGTACGGGGCATACAAGGTGGAGCGGTTCATTGAAAGCCTGGTGGACGTCGCGCGGGAGGCGGATCCGTCGCCGTTGTACACCTACGGCAATTATCCATCCACGGAGTATCTGATGCCGGGATCGGTTGATTTTTACTGCTACAACGTCTATCTTCATCGTCCTTCGTCTTTTCGACTCTATCTGGCGCGTCTGCAAAATCTCGCGGGCGAAAAGCCGGTGCTTTTGGGCGAATGCGGCATGGACACTTCCCGGCATTCCGAAGAGGCGCAGGCGGAACTGTTTCGCTGGCACATCCAAACGGCTGCGCGAATGGGTTTGGCGGGGACGATGCTTTTTTCATGGACGGACGAATGGTTCACGGGCGGCCACACCATCGAGGATTGGAAGTTTGGGTTGGTGGATGCGCAGCGCCGGCCCAAGAAGGCGTTCTTCGAAGTGCAAAAGTTCTTCAAAGACAGCCCTCGTGTGGCGCTCAAGCGTTATCCAAGCGTTTCGGTGGTTGTTTGCTCTTATAACGGAGCGCGGACGTTGGAAGCCTGTCTGACTTCGCTGTTGCAGATGGATTATCCGGACTACGAGGTCATCCTGGTGGATGACGGTTCCACGGATGACACTCCCCGCATTGCCCTCGAGTTTCCTCGGGTGAAAACGATCCGCCAGGAGAATCTCGGATTGAGTGTCGCGCGGAATGTGGGTTTGAAGGCTGCGCGAGGGGAAGTGATTGCCTACACCGATTCGGATTGCATGGCGGACAAGGACTGGCTTTACTACCTGGTGGGAACGCTGGGAGAAGGCGGCCACGCCGCGGTGGGCGGCCCCAACATCTCGCCTCCGGCCCAGAATTGGAGCCAGGCATGCGTGGCAGCTTCGCCCGGTCAGCCAAGCCACGTGCTTGTTGGCGATTCCGAGGCGGAGCATATCCCCGGCTGCAACATGGCGTTTTTCAAATGGGCGCTGGAGTCCATCGGCGGATTCGATCCTGAATATCGAAAGGCAGGCGACGATGTGGATGTTTGCTGGCGGCTGCTGGATCGGGGATTGCGAATCGGTTTCAGCCCTGCGGCGGTGGTGTGGCATCATCGCCGGTTCAATGTCGGCGCCTACTTCAAACAACAAGAGGGTTACGGCGAAGCGGAGGCCCTTTTACGGTTCAAGCATTTCGTCTATTTCGGCCCCACCGGGTCGGCGAAATGGCGCGGCCAGGTCTATGACGCCGCCCGGTTTTCTTCGTTGCTCCAGCGGCCCATTGTTTATCATGGGACTTTCGGCATGGGGTTGTTTCAGTGCATCTATCCCAAACGAACCTCGGAATTTGTCCAGTTGATGAGCAGTTTGGAATGGAACGCGCTCACCCTTCTCACCACACTCGTCTCTCTTCAAATCGGGGCGGCCTGGTACGTGCCGGCTGTCCTGCTGGCGTGCACGCTCAGCGTGGGGATCTCGTACGGCTTTCAGGCGCGGGTCGAATCGCCCTATCATGGGCTGTGGAGTCGAGCTTTGATTTCGCTGCTGGCAGTCTGCCAGCCCCTGGTGCGGGGTTGGGCGCGGTATTCGACGTGGATGAGGAAGAAACGCACGCCAAGCCGCATGATCGAGTCTTCAGCCGAGAACCGCGCGCTCAAGACCGTCTGGGACCGGCCCGCGTTGCTCACTTTCTGGAGCGAACAGGGAGTGGGACGCGAACAGTTTCTCAAGGCGTTCGAGACACGGCTCAATTGCGAGGGCTGGAAATTCTCCGCCGACACCGGCTGGACCGATTGGGATTATCAGATCTATGGCAACCGCTGGTGGCAGGCGCGTCTGCTGACCGCCACCGAAGAACACGGCGATGGAAAACGGCTTACGCGTGTGAGGTTGCGCCCCAGGCTGAGCACCTTTTCCGGGTTGGTGGGAAGTGTGTTCGGCGTGATCAGTCTGCTGGCTTTTTTGCGTTTCTGGGCGACAACCTCGCCGGAGGGATTTCAACTCATCGGCGCATGGTTTTGTTTTCTCTCGGCCTGGCTTGCATTCATGGTCTGGAGAAGCGCGCGGTTGCGCAGACGAATCGCCCGTCTTGCAGAACTGGCGGCCAGGGATTGCAATCTGACGTCGCTCCACGCCGGCCGATAGCGCCGAAGGCACGGGCATTCGGAATCTCACGCCATCCTGCGCTTGAATTTCATGCGAACCTCGCCGATTCAAAACACGCCCGGATTGGCGGATTCATCTGAGCGGGAATCCGCGGATCTTTTCCATTTTGAGCGCGAGGCGTGGGCGCGAGGCGTCGTTTGCGTATGCGGGATCGACGAGGCCGGGCGCGGACCGTTGGCGGGTCCCGTGGTGGCCGCTGCGGTGGTGTTGCCGCGCGATTTCAGACACCCCGAACTGACCGATTCCAAGCAACTCACAGCGCGCCAACGGGAGAACATCTACGCGGAACTCACCGGTCATCCGGAAATTCAATGGCACGCGGCTTTTGTCGATGCCGGCGAGATCGATCGGATCAATATCCTTCAGGCCACCTGGCGGGCCATGACGGCAGCGCGCGACGGACTTCGTCCGCCTCCCGACTGGACGCTCGTGGACGGTCTGCCCGTGCCGCCGCTGGGCGCGACGCAGACTGCAATTGTGAAAGGCGACGCCCGCTCTTTTTCGATCGCCGCCGCCAGCGTCATTGCCAAGGTCGCGCGCGATTGTCGGATGCTGGAGGTGGATCGGGAGTATCCGGGCTACGGGTTCGCGCGTCACAAGGGTTACGGCACCCGGCAGCATCTCGATGCCCTGTCAAGACTTGGGGCATGTCCCGTTCATCGCCGGTCGTTCGCTCCCGTCCGCCTGGCCGCGGCACAAACTCACATTTGAACCAGTCTTGTTCCTCATGATGCCTTTCAATTATAGTTAACGCCCATGTCCTTTTTTTATTACAAGACCATCAACCATGCCTCCCGCCGACGCAATTTCATCTCTTCGCATGCTCCTGGTGGATGACGATCCGGCGTCGCTCCATTTGCTGGAGCGATTCGTCGAGACCGAGGGGTTTGAGGTCGCCACGGCGCGCAACGCCGAGGAGGCCGAGCGCATCGCCCTGGAGCTTCAGCCGCACCTTGTCATCACCGACATCATCCTGCCCGGAAAGGACGGGTTTGCGTTGCTCGCGCGTTTCAAGGAGAAGCTTCCGCAAACGGAGGTGATGCTCCTGACGGGGCACGCCTCGGTCGAACGCGCGGTGGAGGCCATCCGCGACGGCGCCTGCGATTACATCGAAAAACCCGTCAACCGATCCCGTCTGATCGCATCGTTGCGCAAGGCCAGGCAGCAGATCGCCCTGCGGCTGGAGAACCTCGATCTGCGGGAGCGTCTCACCGCGCAGGCGCGCGAGATGCTGGTGGGACAATCCGCCGCCATCGAAGGAGTGCGGCGGACCATCGGGCGCGTCGCGGGCGGCAACATGAGCGTGTTCATCGCCGGCGAGAGCGGCACCGGCAAGGAGATCGCCGCGGAAATGCTGCACCGCCTCGGCGCCCGCGCGCGCGAACCGCTCGTCAAGGTCAGTTGCGCGGCCATTCCGGAGAATCTTCTGGAATCGGAAATGTTCGGTTACGAAAAAGGCGCCTTTACCGGAGCCTCGCAAGCCAAGGCCGGCAAGTTCGAGATGGCGCATCGCGGCACGTTGTTCCTGGATGAAATCGGCGAGATGAACCCCGGTTTGCAGGCCAAACTGTTGCGCGTCCTGCAGGATGGACAGTTCACGCGTCTTGGCGGGAATGAAGTCCGCAGCGTGGATGTCCGTGTTGTCTCAGCCACAAATGTGGAAGTTGAGAAGGCGATTGGCGCCGGGAAGTTCCGCGAAGACCTGTTTTATCGCCTGAATGTCGTTCACCTCCGGATGCCGTCGCTTCGCGAGCACCTGGATGACGTTCCGCTGCTGGCCGCGCATTTCCTGGGGCTGTTGCGGCGCAAGTTGAACATCGAGAAATTGGAAATCTCATCCGAGGCGCTCAAGCTTCTTCAGAGCCATTCCTGGCCCGGCAACGTGCGCGAACTGGCCAACGCCATGGAGCGCGCGACGGCGCTGAGGCGCGGTTCCACCCTCGAAACGTCGGATTTTGCGCTGGGCGCGGAAAGCGTTCCAAAGACGCCGGCGTTCACGGAAAAACAACTTGTCATCGAATTGGGCACTCCTCTTGAAGCCGTGGAAGACCGCATGATCCGCGCCGCGTTGGCCGCTTGCGGCGGCGACAAGGAGAAGGCCGCCGCCATGCTTGGCATTTCCGCCCGAACCATCTATCGCAAACTCGGCGAGGGTTGACTTTGGCCGAGGATGAACCATGAATACTCAAGATGACGGGTTATTACCGCGAAGGAACTGAACGGGCGGAGCATGTCCGGCGTCTCTTCACAAGGATCGCGCGCCATTACGATCTGATCAACGACTTGCAAAGCGCAGGGTTGCATCGGTTTTGGAAAAGCCGTCTGATCTCGGCGCTGCAACCACAGGCAGGGGAACGGATTCTTGATCTGGCATGCGGGTCGGGCGACCTGGCCTTCCGACTTGCGCGCGCTCAGCCCGATGCCCTGTTGATCGGAGGAGACTTCACCGCTTCCATGTTGCGAGTGGCGCTCGAACGTTCCCGTCAAGAACCTGTTTCCGTAGGCGGTTGGATCCAACTCGACGGGCTGTCGCTGCCGTTTGCGGACGCTTCCCTGGATGCCGTGATGATGGCCTATGGCCTGCGAAACATGGCCGACCCCGCTCGCGTTTTGCGCGGGATCGCCCGCGTGCTCAAGCCCGGCGGGCGCGTGGCCATCCTCGACTTCGGCAAACCGTCCAATCGGGTCATTCGCGCGGTGTACGGCGCGCTTCTCAAGACGTTGCAACCAACCCTTGGGTGGCTTTTTTTCCGGGATGCGAACACCTACGCTTACATTCACGAATCGCTCCGGCATTATCCGGCGCAGGATGGCGTCGCGCGCCTTCTGGCGGAAACCGGCTTCGCCGGAATCTCGTGTCAAAACCTTGCCCTGGGCGCAATGTCGCTGCATCTGGCCCGGAAATAACGACGAACCATTATGGTTGAACATGCATGTTGATTAGTATAATCCATCTGCATGCAAATAACTGAAAGGTTCGTCAACCGTGAGCGTGAAGTGGACTTTTTGGGTCGTGTTCTGTCCAGTGACAGGGCCGAGTTCGTTCTGCTTTACGGGCGGCGGCGGGTGGGCAAAACCGCCTTGTTGAAGCACGTGGCCGGGCGTTCCGCCACAAAGGTCCTTTACCATGTTGCTGTTCAAACCACCCAAGCAGAAGAATTGAACCGTCTGTCCATCCGTCTGGCAGAATTTTTCAAGGACGATTTTCTTCGCCGGCAACCCTTGCGTCATTGGGAAAGCCTGTGGATTTACCTTGGCCAAAAAGCATCTGATCGGTCTTTCGGGATCATGCTCGATGAATTTCCCTATGCGGTCGAGGGTGATTCCTCTCTTTTGTCGATTCTTCAGCACGAATGGGACCGGCAATTGCAACGAACCCATCTCAAATTGATTCTGTGCGGCTCCAGCATCAGCATGATGGAACGCCTTGGCTTGTCGGAATCCAGTCCGCTGTACGGGCGGCGGACCGGGCAATGGCGCCTTCTGCCATTCGGGCCGCAGGAATTCAACCTTTTGTGGCGGGCGTCCAATCTGGGCGAACTGCTGGCCGTTTACTGTGTCACGGGCGGGAACCCGTTGTACATCGGCACGTTCGACAAAAAGCGGTCACTCCTGGAAAACATTCGCAGGCGGATTCTGAGCAAGGGCTGCCTGCTCTACGATGAAGTGCCTTTTCTTTTGCGGCAAGAGGTCCGTGATCCCCGCGTTTATCAAGCCATTCTCGCCACCACGGCCGGTGGCGTCCGCAAGTTCTCTGAACTTTCCAGCAAAACGGGTTTGGACAAGGCGCACCTGACGCGCTACCTGGCCATTCTCATCGATCTCGGTGTGATTGAACGGGAAGTGCCCGTTACGGAGATTCATCCGGACAAGTCGCGGCGCGGCCTTTACCGGATCGCCGATCCGTTCATCTCCTTCTGGTATCGGTTCGTCTTCCCCAATCGCGACCGTCTGGAACTCGGCGAAACCGAGCAGGTCCTTCGGCACGATGTGCAACCGTCTTTGGATGAATACATTGCCCGCACGGTTGAACCCCACTTGGGATTGCTGTTTCGCACTCGATGGCGGCATCTCGTTCCGTTCGAGCCTGCCTTTATGGGGCGCTACTGGGATCACCAGCACGAACTGGACTGGCTCATCCTGGATCGGGACCGAAAAAACGCCGTGGCGGTGGAGATCAAATGGTCCCGCCAGCCGGTCTGCGCTTCAAAAATTGCGGCGGATCTGAAAGCCAAAGTTCATGGCATCCCCGCATTGAATGATTGTCAGGTGACGTGCGTCCTGATTTCCCGCATGGGTTTCCGCGACACCCAGGGAGAAACCGGTTGCACCCTGATTTCCCTGCAGAACGAAAAGGTCGAAGGATAGCCTGTAAACAGGACCGTCTTCTCCACGCCATTTTCCCAGACCGGGTTGTCGAGGAACTCAAGCTCACGGGCCGGGTTGTCCCCCGACGCCATGAAAACGTCGCCGTGCTCTTTTGCGATATTGTCGGGTTTACAAGTTACTGTGACCGGTCCATGCCCGAACAAGTTGTCACCGATCTGCAGCGCCTTGTCGAATCGTATGAGACATTGACTTCCCGATACAACATCGAAAAAATCAAGACCATTGGCGGTTCGTTCATGGCCACCGCTGGGCTTCTTACGCCATCAGACAACCCGGTCATGAATTGCGTGCTGGCCGGCCTCGAGATGGTCTCCACAGTTCGTCAGACAAGAGCGTAATGGGCCTTGCGCGTTGGGATTCACGTCGGCCCGCTCATTGCCGGAGTGATCGGGGAACAATCCATTCCAAGATATTGTCGTGAATTTGGAGCGTTTAAACGATAGTCAGATCGGGTGATAACGATTAAACTCTGGATAATGAAAGTTGAGGCCCATTTCGTGGCGCCAAGGCCATGCGCTCGGCCAGCATCCGGCGCAGGCAAGACGGCTCCTGATCTCATGGATTCGACGGCTTTTACCCTCATCGAACTGTTGGTTGTCATTGCCATCATCTCGATCCTGGCGGCGTTGCTGTTGCCGGCGCTGAAAAACGCCAGGGAAGCTTCTAACCGTGTGGCCTGTCTCAACAATTTGAAACAATTGGGCTTGGGGACGCTGCTTCTGGCTCAGGACAATGATGGCTGGATCAATGGCACCCAGAATCCCTATGTGCATCCCTCCACAGGTCAGTATTGGGAGCAGACCATCTCCAATTACATCGGCGGCGTCTCCCTTCTGGGTTGGGGCGTGCAGGGAGGTTGCCCCGGTAAAAATCCAAAAGATACATGGTACACCTATGGAGCAAACTCGGTATTCACGGACGGAGGGGCTTTCGGGCCTTTAACGGGCTTTGCTCCGATCCGTTCTCTCAATGAGGTCACAACAGGCGCCGGCCGGATTTTTCTTGTGGCGGAGTGTTACTTTCCCGGTCCCTACGCAGATTCACACTTTGACAGAACCGTGACCGGAGCATCGTCCGGGGCATATCCGCGCCACCAAGGAATGGGGCTAAATTTCGTTTACGTGGATGGCCATGGGCAGTTTCTAAAATCAGTTGGCACGGTTTATGGCGTTACTTATACCGGCGACTGGTACAAGGCTCCCGCTGCGACGACTTGGGATCCATTCAAAGGTTGGGGGGGAGCATGGGGACTTTGGGCGGAATGATGCATCCACGATTCGTTCCTTGCAGAACCTTTCATGAAAACCTCCGTTATGGAACCGATCCGATACCTCACCCCTTCCGAAATGGAGCAAATCCGCCAGACGGCTTTGCGTGTCCTCGAAAAAATCGGAATGAAAGTGGACCATCTCAAAGCCCTGGAGTATTTGATTGAAAGCACCGGCATCAACGGCAACACGGTCAACACCGACAACACCGCGGAACATTACAAGGAGGAGCTGTTGCTTTCGCCTTTCTTCGATGTTTGTTCGTGGGGAAGGGGAAATCCGCTGGAAAAAGAGCGTTTCGAACGCAAAGCAATGGAAAAGGCCCGCAAACTCCTGGCTCAGGAGAGCGAGCCGGTGCTGTCCGCATCCCAAATTGCCGCCATCGATGAAATTGTGGAAGAAGCCCGCAGAGACCTGGCCAAGTAGTCATGCAATTCACCAATCCATTTTCGGAATTGTTGAAGCCCTGGGTGCAAAAGGTGGTGGACGGTGCGGTGCGCGTTTGGGAGAATTTTCGAGGAGGTCTGAGAACGAAGCCTTTCGCAAAACTTTCAGGGACCAAGAGATCGTTTTCGGCTCAAGCGGCCCTTTGGGGACATGTTGGCCGCGATCTCAGGCCAGAGACCTTCGCGCCTGAGCGACGGCTGCGGCGAATTTCGCGGCGGTGGATGTCAGTTCCGCCCAGTTTTTTGAGTCAAGGATTTTGCGGCTGACCAGGCTGGAACCGGCCGCGACCGCCGCGCAACCTGCCCGGATGAAATCACCCGCCGTATGCAAATCCACGCCGCCGGTGGGGATGATCTCGATCTGCGGAAGCGGCGCCTTGACGGCCTTGATGTAGCCTGGTCCGAGGCTGTCGGCGGGGAACACTTTCACGAAATCGGCGCCGGCCTCCCATGCGGTGAGAATTTCCGTGGGCGTATAGGCGCCGCAGATCACCGGCGCGCCATAACGCCGGCATGATTGGATGACGTCCTTCTTGAGCGCGGGAGTGACGACGAAACTGGCGCCGGCCAGGAGCGCCATGCGGCAGGTTTCCGCGTCGAGCACGGTGCCCACCCCGATGAGGATTTCATCTCGGAACTGCGCGTTCACCGCCCGGATCACTTCAAGCGCATCGGGGGTTGTCATGGTCACTTCCATCGCTGCAATGCCGCCATTCTTGAGCGCCCCCGCCACGTGGAGGAGTTGCGAAGATGAATCCGCGCGAATGACCGCGATGACGCCGGGATGAACGATCTGACGCAGAATTTCAGAACGGGGTTTCATGAGACATGGCCGCAAAGATTACTGCGGGTTCGTCGAAGGAGTTTCAGCGGGTGGATTGGGAAAGGGAACGGCGGACGGAAGCGTCCGACGGAGCGCGTCCAGTTTTTCGGTTGCCTCCTTGTTTTTTGGATCAAGTTCCACCGCTTTTTGATAGTATTGCAGCGCCTCGGTCTGCCGGCCCATCTTTCGATACACATCGCCAAGGTGATCGAAGATCACGGAATCGTTGTCAATGATCTTGGCGGCGCGCTGGAGGCAGGTCAGCGCCTTGTCCAGTTTGCCCTGGCGAAAATAGACCCAACCCAGGCTGTCCAGAAAAGCCCCGTTTTCAGGCTCATAATCGAGCGCCTTTTCAATGAGCCTGAGCGCCTCGTCCAGCTTCATGTTCTTGTCCGCATACATGAAGCCGAGGTAATTATAGGCGTCCGCATAATCCGGATTCTTCTCGAGGGCCACGTTGAACTGCTCGATGGCCACGTCGAATTTTCCCGCGCGTTCGAGCGCCGCTCCGTAGTAAAAATAAAAAACATCGTCGAGCATCTCCGGATTTGAGGCGAGTGCGAGGCGGGAGGATTCCTCGAATGCCTCGATTGCGCGGAGGTATTCCTTCATTTCGCTGTAAGCGAGGCCATAAAAATAGCTGACTTGGGGCGCGTTGGGGAATTTTTCGCGGGCAACGGCCAGTTGGCTCAGCGCCTCCTGCGTGCGTTTGTTGCGGATTTCGAGCAGGGCGATCTTCAGGTGCAACGGAAGCTGATTGGGATCGGCTTCCAGAGAAAGACGGTAGTTCACCAACGCCTGGGTCGGGTCCTTCAGGTCCTCGAAGGTTTCTCCGAGGCGGGTGAAGACCTCGGGTGCGTTGGGGAATTTCTCGCGGGCGGTTTCCAGTTCCTTGAGCGCTTCCTTGGGCTGGTTGTTTTTGAGTTTGAGAACGGCGATCCTGATGTGCGGCGTCAGTTGATTCGGATTCCTGTTCAGCGAAAGACGATAATGGGCGAGCGCCTGTTCGATGTCCTTCAAATCGGCATATAAATCCCCGATGAGCGTGAGAATCTGGAACTGGGATGGCTCGTTTCCTACCAGTTGTTTCAAAACTTCGATGGCCCGGTTTCGATTTCCCTGGACCACATAACAATTGGCAAGCTTGAGGCGGATTTCTTCGGCATGCGGCAGTTGCTCCAGAATCCGTTGATACAACTCAATGGCCTTGGGCAGATTGTTGTGTGTCACGAAGAATTCCGCAATACGGGCAAGCACCGTCATGTCGCTCGGTTGAAGGGCGATGGCGCGGTCGTACAGACGGACAAGCGATTCGTTGTCGAGGGCAAGTTTGCCGTCCCTGGCGCCCAGCGCGCGATAGAGTTCAGCAAGCCGCAGCCAGTATTCTGAATCACCGGTCTTCTGGGAGGCTGCGCGATCGAGGACTTTTCTGGCCTTGACGGGGTCCTGAAGTTCGATGGCGACTTCGAAAAGCACAGCAAACGCGGGGAACCGGGAAGGGTCCAGACCAATCGCGCGCTCGGCGGCTTCCCTGGCTTTTTCCCATTGTTTGTCCTGACGGTAGGCCACCGACAGGAGCATCCAATAGACAGCGGATTCGGAATTCCGGCGCACGACCGATTCCAAAAGCGTGGCGGCTTTGGCGAAATCATTTCTTCGAAAATACTCCTGGACGAGTTTTTCGATCACCTCGCCTCGGTTGGGATCAAGGGCGACCACCTTTTCCCACTCCTCGATCACCGCGTTTTCTTCCCGGCGATAGCGATGCACTTCCGCTGCGCCGTAGTGGGCCAACACCATGGCGCGGTTGGTCTGCTCATCGGTCAGGACGCCGAGATTTCCGTCCTGCGCAATCCGCCCGTCAGCGTCAACTTTCGACGACGACCCACCATGGGGTGTCGCGCAACTCGACACCAACCACGCAACCGCCAGTGCCAGGCACCTGGCGGACCTGAGTTGAGGCGTGCTCACCGCCAACGCTCTATTTCTTGTGACGATCCGCGCGCATGCGTTTGCGGCGCTTGTGTTTGTTGATCTTGGCCTTTCGGCGTTTTTTGAGGGATCCCATAAATGATGCTTGATGCTACGGCCATTTCCATCGGACGTCAAGAAGGATTGGAAGCGGCTATTTCCAATTCCACAACCTGACTGTTCCATCGGCGCTTCCGGAAGCGAGCGCGCTGCCGTCGGGCGCGAAACAAACGCAATGGACGCCCCCCTCGTGTTCTTTCAGAATCGCGTATTCCTTTTGTGAAGCAAGGTCCCATAAACGAACGGTTCGATCATAGCCCCCGGACGCCAGCGTCCTGCCATCGGGCGAAAAACAAACCGAGCGCACCGAACCAAGGTGTCCCTGAAGAGCCGCCCGTTCATTTTGTCCGGCGACATTCCAGAGTTTGATCACCCCATCCGCCCCACCGGTCGCGAGCGTGGTTCCGTCGGGTGAAAAGGCTGCCGAAAGCGCGTAACGCGAGTGTCCTTTGAGCGTTGCAATTTCCCGCCGCGAAACAACCTCCCAGAGTTTCACGACCTTGTCGTAACCGGCCGATGCCAGCAATTTGCCATCGGGTGAAAAAGCGACCGACGCCGCGTCATCCGCATGTCCCCGCAAGGCGCCCGTCTCCTTGCGCGTTGCGACATCCCAGATTTTGATCGTCTTATCCGTGCTGGCCGATGCCAGCAATTTTCCGTCCGGCGAAAAACCAAGGGATCGGACCGTGTCGGAATGCCCCTTGAGTGCGGCGAGTTCCTTGCGACTTGCCGCATCGTAAAGCCGGATGGTCCGGTCAAAACCTCCGGCAGCAAGCAGCCTGCCGTCGGGCGAAAAAGCCACACATCGCATCAAACCGGAGTCCGCCTTCGCGGGTTCGCCGGGATTGGCCGGTTCCCAGAACTTCAGTTTATAATCACCAGACGCGGCGGCGAGCCATTTCCCGTCGGGCGAAAATGCAATCGCCGATACATAGACGTGATGTGCTTTTAATGTCATCTGCTCCCGGCGTCCGGCGAGGTTGAACAAACGCACAGTCCGATCATATCCCCCCGAAACAAGCCCCTTTCCATCCGGAGCGAATGCAATCGAACTGATGGCGCCTTCATGTCCTTTCAATGTGGTCAGTTCTCTGTTACTGACGGCGTCCCAAAGTTTGATGGTCTTGTCGCGGCTGGCGGAAGCGAGGACCTTCCCGTCCGGTCGAAAGCAAAGGGCGTTGATGCCGCCAAACTGGCCATGCCCCTTGATGCCGCTCATGTGTTTTCCGGCGGCGACATCCCAGAAGGTGATGCCGCCTCCGGAATGGCCGCTTGCCAGGATTTTGCCGTCGGGCGAAAAGGCCACTGCGGAAGCGCCGCCGGTATAAGGATGCTTGTCCAACGTTGCGCTTTCGGAACGAGTGGTGACATCCCAAAGTCTCAAACCGCCGGGCATGGCGGGACCTTGAGTGTCGCCGCCGGAGGCCAGCAGTTTGCCGTCGGGTGAAAAGGCCAGCGTGTTGATGCGGTGTTTGTGTCCCCGGAGAGTCGCAAGTTCTGTTTTCGTCTCGACGTTCCACAACTTGATCGTGTTGTCCTGACGATTGGCCGACGCAAGCATTTTCCCGTCCGATGCAAGACAGACCACGTGGAAATCCCCGTAGTGTCCTTTTAGAGTTCCAATTTCAGTCCGACTGTCGAGGGTCCAAAACCGGAGGGTGTTGTCGGCGCCGCTTGAAACCAGGATTTTGCTGTCCGGCGAAAAACAAACGAAATGGACCGTCTGCAAAGTTGCCACCTCCTGACGGGTGGCCGCATCCCAGATGATTGTCTTGTCACTGCTTGCTGAAGCCATGAATTTGCCATCCGGCGAACAAGCCACAGAATAGACCTCCTCTTTATGTCCCGTGAAGACCGCTGTGTCCGGTTCATCCGCGGTCAGGCAAAACGGCGTCAACCACGCGGCGACGGCCAGGAATCCGGCGGTGACAAGGTTGTTCATAACACAGCGCGGCGAAGCCGCAACCAAAACATGTAGCGGCGTCCCGCCGAGGCGGGATGAAGCGCCGTGGGCCGATCAGCGGACCTGCGCTTCATAGAAGCGCAGCTACAACGTCGGAAAAATCTTGTCGAAAATGCACGATTCTTGAACATTCTAGTATAGGTGTCTGAGGGGTTACTTCTTCGCCGGGCGAATCTCCAGGCGGGAAACCTTGTCCTGCGAATCGAGCGTCCAATAGACCCAGACGGCAGTCCCCTCCGGCAATTGAATCTGGCTCGAAAACGCGCCCCACATCGCCGCGCTTTGCTGTATGCCGCCGAGGATTTCCCACGCCAGATCGCCGGCATCGCCGAGACGCACGCCGTAAACCGGCTGATCGCACTTGTCCAGGGTGGCCACGCCGACAAAGGGACCGGCTGCCTCGTGCCCTCCCCAGAAGGAAAACCGGTCGGGCGCATCCAGGGTGGAACCCCAGTCGGTCTGGATGATCTGGGTGGGAGTGGTTGCGGTGCGCACGTGGCGCTGGATTTTCGCGTCCGGATACTTTGCCAACACATCCTCCTTCTTCCTGCCGAACCAACGATCCAGCCGCGGTTCCTGCATCATGGACTGACAGATTTGTTGGAGGCCGTCCTGTGCGTGAGCGGTGCGCGGCTTGTCGTTGAGCGCCTGCGCGATGCTGAGCGCCGTGCGGAAGCGGCGGGACTGGATCGCGGCATCATACATCGCCTCGACCGCGGCCTGCGCGTCCGGCAGGAGTCGCAACAAGGCGGGTGACACGCGCAATCGCATCTGGGGGTGCGCGTGCTGCATCACCGCAGCCACGATCTGCGCGTCTTCTACGGTTGCGGTTTCGACCAGGGCGTCGGCCGCATCCGCCCGATCCCAAGTGTCGTTTCCCGCGAGGCTTTCCGATAGCGCTGCGCGTCCATGCGGATGATGCGAGCGATGCAGGCCGTCCAGAAACATCCGTCGTTGTTCCAGGTTCGTCCGGCCGATTTCCTGCATTCGGTTTTCGATGGCAGCGACGGCCTCCTCTGTGCCGATTTTTCCGAGCGCGACACTGGCCGGCCGCCATAGGGCGAACGACTGGCGGTTGTTGAGATGCTCGATCAGTTGCGGCGTCGCTTTGGAATCCCGCGTTTCTCCCAACAACCCGATGATTTCCGCCGCGTCGTTGCGACCGGTCGGGAGTTTGGCCGGGGACGGCAACGCTGCAAGAAGTGCGGGCGCGCATTCCGGCGTGATGATCCGCTTGAACTGCTCGGCAATCCTGCCGTTGAAACCGAAATCCTTCGAATCAAGAATCATCCGGGCCAGTTCCGGGGAGAATGCCTTCATGTCCCACGCGCAAAGCGCGCGGCAGATTTCATCTTTTGCCTGCGACGACACAGCCGGAAATTCGGCGATCAATGCCTCGGCGATCTTTTCATGATCGGTCTTCCAGGCGGAAAGCGATTTCACCGCCTTGGGCGCCACGTCGTTGCCCGTGTTCGGATATTCCAGAATGGAGAGCAACAGCTCCAGGGCGTCTTCGTTTTGCGTATCCTTCAGAACAGAGAGGGCAGATTCAGCGTTGCCGGCGCCGTTCGCGAGCAGACTGTGGGCGGCGGCCACCGGTGTCGGTTTTTGTGATGACGCGCCGGATGATGAACGGCCCTGGGGGTTCGCGGATGCGGCTTGTTGCTTTGCGCCACCGGAGGCGTTCCTGGAATCTTTCGGGAAACCAAAAAATGCGAATTGAAAAACGCTTGCGACAAAAATATAGGCGCCCAGACTCACGGCGGAAACAATCCCGGTCAGGGCATATTGCGCGGAAACGTTTGCTTGTGATCGGAAAATCCGCAGGTTGATCACCGTTGCCAGGCCGCCGCAAAACCCGCCGATGCATCCGCCGCCAATCACCAGGAGAAATGGGACGCCAATCCAGGCCCATTGATGCCATTGCAGCGGTTCCATGATGGGGATTACGCGGTCTTCGATCACAAGATCGAACGACGATCCCATCGCGGAAGGTTGGAGCCTGGCGGTGACGATGCTGCCGTCATCCCGTCCGAGAAGATATTCGAGTCGTTTTTGGCCGGGGGGCGCGGGCTGGCCGTCAATCAGGAGGCGCGGGTTGATGAAGACCGACACTTCCACCGCGATCGCATGTCCCTCGAATCCCTGAACATCAATGGAATACAGCATCAAGATGCAATCCTATCATGCCCGGCGCGGGATGGAAACGCGCAATTCAAAATTTCAGTTCAACGACGATCACCCAAATCCGGACACAAGGTGAAATCAACCAAACAATCATCTTAGGAGGCTATGCAAATTAAGTTGAACAAGTTGATGATGTGTGGCACAGCCGCCCCCGGCTGTGGTTTTCCCTT
>JACQHZ010000287.1 GCA_016198745.1 Verrucomicrobiota bacterium | reverse complement strand
GACGGAGCGTCGCCCTCCATGTTCTCGATACACCATCGAGGATGTAGGGGGTAGGGAATAAGGGAGTTGGGACGTAGGGGGTAGGGAATAAGGGAGCCGGGACGTTTCAGGGGAAATTGACGGGTATGTCCGAATCCAGGGTTGCAACGCCGGTATCGCATGCAGCATTGCGCGGGAGGATGCCCGTTCATCTCCGGCTTGCAGTCTCGCGATTCATGGTTCATTGCTCATCGGCATGAAACGCATCGGCATTCTTGGTTCCGGCAAAGGCTCCAACTTCGCAATCATCGCAGAGGCGGCGCAAACAAAAACGATTCCCGTCGAAATTGCGCTGGTGCTTTCCGATGTTCCCGGGGCGGGCATTCTTGCGCTCGCCGAACGGCGCGGCATCCCGTGCCGTTTTGTTGCGCCCGGAAAATTCCGGACCAAACTTGAACCGGAGGTTGAACTGGAATATGCCCGGCAACTCAAGGAGGCCGGCGTGGAACTGATCATTCTCGCCGGTTTCATGCGAATCCTCAAGGCGCCTTTCCTCTCGGCATTTGAAAATCGCGTGATGAACATTCATCCCTCCCTGCTGCCCGCTTTTCCCGGTCTGGAGGCGTGGAAACAGGCCTTGGAATATGGCGCGCGCTATGCCGGTTGCACGGTTCACTTTGTGACACCGGAGATGGACGCGGGCCCGATCATCCAGCAGGCGACGGTCCCGATTCTTCCGGACGACACTCCGGAGACGCTTCACGCGCGCATCCAGCAGGAGGAGCATCGTCTGTATGTCGAGGCCATCCGCCTCTGGTGTGAAGGCCGCCTTCGCATCGAGGGCCGCCGCGTGCGGATTTTATGAAACCATTGCCCGGTGTTTCGCGAACATCGCCTGCATGTCTTGGTGCGCGCGATCCTGAATCTCCTGCAGCTTGCGGTAAATCTCGACGCTCTTCCTGTTCGGACGCGCTACGGTTTTGGGGTCGGTCTTCACAAACGCATCCGTGATTTCTGAAACACCCACGCGCTCACCTTGCTGCAATCGCCAGCACCAGAGCGCCTGAAGCGCCGCGCCAAACGCCGCGCCCTCGGCAATCTGTGTGCAGACGACTTCGGTGTTGAACACATCCGCCATGACTTGACGCCACACCGCGCTTCGCGCCCCGCCGCCGGTGACGCGGATTTGACCGGGCCGAATGCCGAGCGCGCGCAAACGGTTCAAGCCGTAATTCATGCCAAGCGTCACGCCCTCCATGGTCGCGCGCGCAAAATGATCCGCCTCGAACGTGCACGGATTGACGCCGAAATAGACGCCCGTGCCGTTGGGGACGTTCGGGGTGCGCTCGCCTTCGATGTACGGAATCAACAGCAAACCGTCCGAACCGGGTGGCGCCTTGCGCACGGCCTTGTCGTAGCGCGCGTGGTTCCAGTGGAAATCGTTTCGCAACATTTCGGTGGCGACAGTGACATTCATTGTGCACAACAACGGCAACCAGCGGCCCGTCGAGTCGCAAAAGGCCGCAATCTCACCCGACGGATCGACGATTGGTTTCGCCGAACAAGCGTAGATCGTGCCGCTGGTGCCGAAACTGGCGGTGACGATGCCGGGCCTGGTGTTGCCGGTGCCGATGGCGCCCATCATGTTGTCGCCGCCGCCCGATGAGACGAGCACGGATACGGACAGCCCGAGCGCCTACGCCGCCTCCCTGCCAAGAGGTCCGACGGGGAGGCTGCTGTCCTGAATCTTCGGCAACTTGCCCATCAAATCGGCATCAATGGCGCCAACCACTTCTTCGCGCCATTTCCGCAGGCGCACGTCCATGAGCGCCGTGCCGCTGGCGTCGCCGTGCTCCATCACGGCGCGGCCCGTGAGCCAATAATTGATGTAATCGTGCGGCAACAACACCGTGGCGAGCTTCTTGAAATTGGCCGGCTCCTTTTGCTTGAGCCACAGGATTTTCGACGCCGTGAATCCCGACGGCACGCCGTTGCCGATGAGAGCGATGACCTTCTTCAGGCCGCCGAGTTTTCGGATGATTTCGTCGCACTGGGGCGCGGTGGAGGTGTCGCACCAGAGTTTGGCGGGGCGGATCACATCGCCATTCCGGTCGAGGGGCACGAAGCCATGCTGCTGTCCGCTTACGCCGATGGCGCGCACATCGCCGGGTTTGACCTTTGCCGTGCGGATGGCCCCGTGCACCGTCTCCTGCACGGCGTCAATCCAAATACGCGGATGCTGTTCCTTGAAGCCGGGCGGCAACTTCGGGATCAGACCGTACGTCTTGGAGGCTGAACCGAGGACCTGGCCGTTGTCGCCGTTCACGACGATGGCCTTGGTGGATTGCGTCCCGCTGTCGATTCCGATGAAAAAGGAGGGCATGAGGGGAATTAGAAACGAGAATCCAAAAATGAAAAGCCCAAAGTATCAGCATCGTTTTGGTCGCCGAGTTCGCGGAAGGAGACCTTGTTGGGAGCAAGTTTGCCCCCTTGGGAATCGGGCAACGGCAAGCCCCATGGAGCCACGGGCTGACGCGCGCCCCCAACAGTTTCCGAGTTCATGCCGCTCAGACGGTTCAGTTCAACGGCAGTGTATCCGCCATGCCATCCGCTCTCTTTTTTGGGAGTTGATCTCCGCGGCACGGCGGATACACTGCTAAACTTTAGCTGAAAAATCCAAGTTTGCATGCTGATGGATTTTCCGATATTTTACAAAAGATGATTGATGCCACACAAATTGAGCAGATGAGTTTTGCAGAGCGGATTCAAACAATGGAACTGCTCTGGAGGGCTATTTCTTCCCATCCAGAAGAGGTGTCATCTCCGTCCTGGCATGGGGAGCTTCTCGCTGAGCGCACTGCAAAGATCGAGCGTGGAGAGGCTGCTTTTCTCACCATCGATCAGGTGAAGGAACGCCTCCAGAAACGCCCAGCATGAGGCGAGTGCTTATTCTTGAGGAGGCAGCTCAAGATCTTGAAACGGCCAGGGATTTCTATGACGCCCGAGAGGTCGGGGTCGGAGCCTATTGTGTCGATTCTCTCCTTTCCGACATCGAAAGTCTTTCTCTTTTTCATGGGATCCATCCGATCCATTTTGCATGCTATCGCATGCTTGCAAGCCGATTCCCCTTCGGGATCTACTACGTTGACCCTGCAGAGCAGACCCAGGTTGTTGCTGTCCTTGATTTGCGGCGTGATCCGAGTTGGATTCACCGCGAGATTCGCCGAAGGAGCAGCTAACCCACGTCCAGCTTCCGCGGCGGTTTCGCCGCCTGCCCGCCGCTCGGCAGGCGGGGCTGATGGCCCATCTGTTCCGCCACCATGATGAACGCCAGGTGCACGCCTGCCCCCCGATCGCGTGGGGGGTCCAGCCCCAGCTTGGTCTGCCTGTGCGGCACGCAGACAGGTCTCCAGCCTTGGCGTCGTGACACCGGGGTTTTCAGCGGGTTGCCTCTCCGTGGCGCCGCCTGATGCTGCCTGCTCCAGGGGCGCTCCTGCGCCAGGGGATTCGGCGCGCTCTTCCGTGTTGTGTTTTGTTGCAATTTGATTTATGGTTTTCAT
>JACQHZ010000279.1 GCA_016198745.1 Verrucomicrobiota bacterium | reverse complement strand
CGTCCACGGCGGTTGTGAAGCACTGCCAAAGCTTGCCCATGACTTGCCTGTGTTGACGGTCATGCTCCTGGATGACGCTGTCGCGGGGTGATGGATCGAGCGGCTTGTTGAACTCCTTGTTGATTTCGCGAAGCTCTTCGGAGACGCGACCGAGCGACATGCCCAGTTGCTTGGCGATCTCGCGTTCTGAAAGTCCCAGGTCGTAGCGGAGGACGGTGATTTGTTCACGGCGTTCCATCTGTTCCTCCCTTGTAACCCTTCTGTTGGCAAGACCGACTCGCTCCTTATTGGGTTTCATGGATTCAGGAATGTTCGGGATAACGTGTGGCGTTCATGCAAGCTTGCGAAAGTCTCGCGTCCGAGAGAGACAGACTTTCGTGCGGGCATATAGGAATATGCCCGCGCAAAAGTGTCTCTGATCTCAGACTTTGGACTTTGGCAGAGGTCAAAAATCATTGCCAAAGTCTCGGCGGAAGTGTCTCAACTCACGGGGCCATCAACTCCTGTTCGTGGCGGGAATAGGACTTGGCGGCATTGGTGCCGGGGCGAGGGTTCCGCCACTCATGCACGCGCTTATCTTCAACCAACTCTTTCAGGAAAAGCCGACACTTCTTCTCGCTGATGCCGGTAGCTGTGGCGGCGTTGAATAATTTCGCCTGCGAGATATCGCCTTTCAGGGGAATCAAACTAAAAACATCCTCGACACCTGGTTGCGCTGTCTTCCCTCGCGGCGTCAAATCATCGTCGGTCACGGCCAACCAGAAAATGCCCGCGTCGCTGTGGCGGACGTAGAAGCTGTAGGCGGGTCGCCCTTCGCCGTCGATAAGCCCAGACCGTCTCCCTCGCTTGCCAAGCACAGCCTCAAAGACGGTGTGGCTGCCGATGCTCCGAAGGACAAGCACCGCGCGCGCCCAGTTCGCAATCTCCACCGTGCCACTGCCGAGATAGGCGAAGTCGCCTGCCTGCCAGTCGGGTTTTTCTCTGCCCGTTTTCGGCTTGTTCGAATGATGAATCAGAACCAGCCCGCAACTGTGCTCTTGCAAAATCGGGTTCAATCCGTTCCGCAAAAATTGTGACATGCGCTCTTGGTCTGCGACATTACATCCACAGTACGCGAAAAGCGGGTCTATCCAAAGCAAATCGGGCTTGTGTTTCTCAACCAAGTCTGCGGCCAGTGCGACAAATTCCAGGCCCGTGGTTGATGATTCACAAACGACTTGAATCGCAACACATGCGGCAGCGCGATCTTCGTCGGAGAAATTCAACCCGCGAAAGATGCCATCGCGAATTTCGGCCACATCGCCATCGTCATTCTCGGCCTGGATAAACAAGCTCCGCAGCTTGCCCGATGGGACAATGCCAAAGTGTGGTTGTCCTAAAGCCCAGGCAATTGCGGCCTGAAAGCTGAATGACGTTTTGCCAACACCCGTTGGCCCCGGCAGCAACAGCGCGCCGCCACGGCAAAGAAACCGGTTGCCCAGCAAGTTGCCGCCGTTCGTCGCCGCGTCAACGGTGAATTGGTCAAGTGTGCGGACGATGATGGGCGGGCGCGGCAACGTGGACGCGGACGGCGTTTCCACGTCGGGGACATCCAAAATCATAGGGCCTTCAACGAGCGTGTTCATGCACCTCCAAAGAATTGAAGTTCAAAAAGAAAACCGTCTGCCTTTTGCCGTTGTCACGCAACCCATCAGGCATCCGCACGAATTGCGAGCGCGTCCAAGTCGCGGGGTCAGCGCCAAGCGAAATCGCGTAGCGAAAAAAACGAAGAACCTTTTCGTCAGACTGCCCATGGACCAGAAACCAACCGTGGAGCGACCGTCCGCCACTGTGAACGGTACACACCATCGGCGCGAAGCTCGCCAGGTGAGTGAGCAAGGCTGCATGTTCGTCAGGTGTGCCCCGATCAAATTCGACGACAAGGAAGCCAGGCACAGGCCAGCGAGTTTTGAACGGCTGAAACGATTTCCGTTCGCGCAACGGGCCGGCCACAACCGGCGACACGGTTTTCAAGCAAGTTCACAATCTCGCCGGCAGGCAAGTGCGCGTGAAGCTGGCGGGAAACCCTAAACAGCCAGAGATGGACACCCTCGCCCGCTCGCGGCGGCGCGGACAGCAGGGCAGAGAGGAACGGCGACAAAACCGTTGCGGCAATCACGATTGGGACTCCATTTCCTGGCGGAGAAAATCGCGGATCGAATCCACGGACAGATGGCGGACGCCCGTTTTGGCCCCGCGCTTGCGCAGGGACACCCCGCGAATTTTCCCCTCGGCCAGCAGGCCGTAGCAGTAGGTGCGCCCCAGCCCGAAAAGTCGGCGCGCGTCGCCGATGCGAATGAATTCCGGCGAGCCTACCGCGCCAGGCTCAATCGGCGCTGTGGTCTGTGCGGATGCGTTGGTGTTCACTTGGATCAGCCTCGGCCAATCCCCGCGCCCACGTCAAATTGTCAGGCGTTACAAATTTGCACCCATTTACGAGGGAAGGGCGTCACCCAGGTCTCGGAGACGCTTCAACCAAAGCCGCATCGTTCCTTCCCGGACCGCGTTTTTTTCATCCGGAGCGCCGTCCGTTTTTGCCGTCAAAATGGCGAGCAGTTTCTTTTCTTGAGCATGCTCCAGTTGTGGATTCAGCCTCCGAAGAATTGGCGTGATTTTCCGCGTGTCTGCCGATAGCAGCTCGATCCAGTCCTGTTCGCTCAATTTGTTCGCACGGCTCGGTCCCAACTCACGCGAAACGAGCGCGATTTTCTGTGCGTCAGGATCGAATGCTTTATTTCGTTTGCCAGCCCTTCGGAAAGCCTTCCGTATTTTCCTGATTCCCGCGCGCCTGGCCTTGTCCTTTATCGTCCGCAGCGAAATTTTCATGCACGCCAGGCTTTCATCTGCATACGCCTTGTCTCTTTTCCGCAGCAAGCTGACGCGCTTTTCACCCTTGGCCTTTGCTGCCATGCGCATCCATTTCACGGTGCGACGGTAAGCAGGCGAAACGGTTTTCAGGAGCGCCCCCCTGCGAAGTCGCTCTTGTTTCAGGAGTTTCTTGTCCTTTGGCGCCCTTGAATCGCGAGCGTGCTCGGCAGCAAGTTTGAGTGTTTCCTGGCGCATCCTCTGAAATTCTTCAGGCGAGAGACGGCGTTTGAGCAATTCGTCCCCCTGAGATTTTGCCGGGGCTGGCCGGTAGATGTTGTCCACTTTCGGAACATCGAAACCTTCAACGTTCACTTTCTGGGCTAAAACAATGCGTTGCTTCGTTCCCCTGATCGGTTCGCAGATGTACGGCTCTAACCTCGCGGGTTCAAGTCCCGCCGGCCCGACCATTCGCGGCCTGGCCGCGCGTGGTCAGCTTCATGGCGACAAAGTAAAGGACGCAGATCGCCGCCACAAAACCCACCAACCAGAGGGATTGCGCCTTGATGAAGTGAAGCATCTTTTCGGGATCATCCATCAATTGCGGATGCTGGCCGATGACGTGTTTGCCGAAAAACGCCAGGATGGCGCACCAGAAAAACGAACCGGTCACGGTCATCAAGCTGAAAACGCCGAAGCGCATCCGCACGATGCCCGCCGGAATGGAAATCAAATGGCGCACCACCGGCAGCAGCCGCGCGAAAAAAATCCCGCCGGCCTCGTACCGTTCCAGCCAGCGCTCCGAACGGATGAGTTTTTCTTCGCTCACCAAGAAACAGCGCCCGTAGCGCACAATGAGGGGGCGCCCGACCCAACGCGCCACCCAGTAGGTGATGGCCGCCCCGATCCATGAGCCGAGCGTGCCCGCCGCGATCACGCCCCAGAGCGTCATTTTCCCTTGCGCGGCCCAGAAGGCGGCCGGCGGGATGACCACCTCGCTGGGGACAGGGAAGATGGAACTTTCCATGGCCATCAGGACGACGACGCCGAGGTATCCCCAGTCGCGCACCCATCCGAACCAGATATTCAACAGATGATGCACCCTGTTTCTTTAACGCGCAACCAGGTCGAAGTCCAACCGGAAACCAAATCACGCCATCGCTGGATGTAGAACAAATTTGTGACAGAAATCAGCAACCCGTTGCGACGGTCCCGTAGAAGCGGTGGTCCTCAAAACGGAATTCCTCTGCGATTTTTCATTTTTAAAACGACGTTTTCCTGGAACGATCGTCACATGGAAATGCTACTTTCAAGAATTGATGATCGGCCGCATGATGTGGGAGGGGCGCTGCCTGTCATGATAGACCGTCTGGGTGGCGGCAAGGTGCGAATCGCCAACCATGCCGATCCGTCCGTTGCACCAGGGTTGCCGCGCGATCCATTCGAGGGTATCGAATCCGTCTTCTTTTTCGTTCATGAACGGCTCGTGGACGCCATCGGAATCGTAACGCCCGCGACAGTCCTGGGTGACGAGCGCCATGCCGTGTTGCAAGGAAAACGGTTCGTAGAGACCGGTTCGGTTGTAGGCGGTTCGCACGAGGACGGCTGGGAAACGGTCGCTTTTCCGGGGCAGGTACACGCTCGTGGCCAGGCGGATTCCGTCCCGCATGGGCACGTGGTCCACCATCACGACCCGGCATTCCCTCGCAAGAGTTGGTTCCGTCATGAATTGACATCTAAAAGATGATGCACCCCGTTTCTTTAACGCGCAACCCGGTTGAAGTCCAACCGGAAACTGGAGCGCAGGGCATCCTTTCCACCAAGCGTTGCCTATGGAAGAAGAAATTGAAGTTCAGAATCATTGCACACACACATCGGCAAGTAGGTCACACTCTCCAGAGTGAAATCCTATGAAAAACTTCAAAATCTGATAAAGTTGGGCCAGATGACACGAAAGCTGTTTTCATACTTTTCGAGCTGGAGGAGTTCAGCGACCAAGGCTTCATCAGTGACGGAACATCTTCCCTTGAAAAAACGAATCCTGCGACGCATCGGAGATTTTTTTGAGCGATTTGCCTGGCTTTCCATCGCGCTCACGGGTCTTGCTTTTTTTGCCCCGTATTCCTGTCTGGCTGATAATTTTGGGCACGGAAGAGCCCAGTATTTTGTATTGTTGCTCATCGGCACGGGAGTTTGGCTCAAACGCAGAAAAAAAATCCTGGCTGCTGTCGCGACGGCCACATGCCTTTGGAATCTGAGCTTCTTGCTGCCTTTTTACCTGCCCACTCCAGACCAGAAAGACCCCTCGAAACCGGTCCTGAGGATTCTTTTTTTGAATGTGATGATCGGAAACAGGACTCCGGACCGCGTTGTGGATTATCTCCAGCGCCACCCTGCAGATTTGGTGGTTCTGCAGGAAGTTAATGACGCTTGGCTGGAAAAATTGCGGCCATGGTCCGGGACAATGGCTGGAAAAGTCGAGTGCCCGGCCCAGGATGCCTTCGGGATCTGTTTCTATTCCCGGTTTCATTTGATCGGGAGCAAACTCGATCCGATATCGGATGACACATCCCCGTCAATCGCCGCATGCTTCGACTTTGCCGGTCAACCGTTTGAGGCGCTGGCCACTCATCCCCTGCCACCAGGGCATCGTGAAACCTGGCTTATTCGGAATCGTCAATTCGCAGCTATGGCTCAGTGGTGCCGTCAGGGAAAAGGCAACCGCCTGATCATTGGCGATTTGAATGTGACGCCATACTCTCCTTTTTTTCGAGGTTTATTGGATCAGGGAAAGTTGCGTGATCCGCGCCGAGGTCGAGGCATGATTCCTTCCTGGCCAAGCATCATGCCTCTGCTTGGAATTCCCATTGATACGGTTCTGACTCAAAACAAACTGTGTGTCGTTGATATTCATCGGGGGACCTACCTGGGTTCCGATCACTTTCCCATCTGGGTCATCCTTCAACAGAAATCCTACGATTCGGAAAGGGAATAAATCCACTTTCCATCATTTGCCGAGTCTTTCCAATTTTCTCCAACAGGCGCAATGCGACCCATCCGGGATCAGTTCGGGTTTCATGATTGATGAGGGCGCCGCGCCGTGGGAGGGGGCGTGGCAGGAACCGGTGGGAAATACAGATGAGCGGTATTGCATTTTTAAAGAAATGTATTGCTTTTTTTTATGACGACCATCACCTGCAAAATTCCGCCCGGGCTGGAAGCTCAATTGGAGGCGGTTGCCCATTAGCAACATGTTTCAAAATCGGAAGTTGTTCGCGGCGCTCTGAAAGAAATCCTCACGCGGAAATTCAAAAAATTTCGGCCATCTGCCTACGATGTCGCCAAACATCTTCTGGGCAGCGTTCACGGCCCTTCTGATCTTTCCACGAATCCCAAATACCTGCAAGACATTCGATTCCAGTGATTCTCCCTTCCGCCGCCCAACCCGAACTTATCGCCACCCGTGAGAAGTTCGCGCACGGCGACGGGTGGGACATCGCCGAAATTTCAAGGCGCTTGCATTGCCTGCGTCCACCTGCTAGTTTTTCATCATGAGCACTGTGGATGAATTGAAAGCGGCGGCGGCCACGCTCGCTCCATCTGAGCGGTATGAACTGCTGAAGTGGTTGACCAGTCCCGATGAGGTTCACAAAATTCAGATCGAAGAATTGCGGAGGGAAATTGCAATCGGAATTGATCAAATGGAGCAGGACCAATACAAGGCTTACGATGGAAAGTCGTTGAATGAACTGGTGAAAGAGGTCTGTGTCCGTGGACGGAAAAAACTGGTCCAACCGAAACGGAATCGTTGAGCATGGGATTCCTTCGAGTTTCGGATCGTGCAACAGCCGATCTTGATGAAATCTGGGTCTTTATTGCCGGGGATCATTTTGCCGCCGCAGACCGCTTGATCGCAGCCATCGTTGAAAAATTCGAAATCCTTGCCCGATCCCCCGAAATGGGACGGGCGCGACATGATCTGATTCCCTTGCTCCGCAGTTTTCCCGTTGGCAATTACGTGATCTTTTATCGCCCCATGACGGATGGCATTGAAATTCTGCGGGTGTTGCATGGAGCACGGGACATTCCGGCCCAATTCGAATAAATCCATTTTCAAAACAATCTCTCAGCCACCAGGCTTCTGGGAATTTCGCGTCCACCTAAAAGACCTCGCGCTCTTGTTCCCGAAAAGGGGTCTGCTGAAGGTGAACCGCTAATCTGCATTTCTCACCACTTTTTGGTGAGAAATGCACCTGAAAAAACCGCTTGGGAGCGGTTTTTTCAGGCCGCCCGCCCCAGGCGGGATTAGCCCCGCCCCGGCGGGATGAGAAATCCGGGCTAAAATCTCCGCGGTTCCTGAGGCGATATTGGCGCGCGCACAGACCGACATCGCGACGGAAACGCCGCGCGAAGTAGGCGATTTCCGCGTAGCCCACCAGCATGGCAACGCGGCTGATGGGTTCGTCCGCGTGCCGCAAAATCCGGCAGGCCTCCTCGATCCGGATGTGATGCAGGTAGTCGATGATCCCCATGCCCATCCGCCGGCTGAACATGCGCGACAGGTAGGACGGACTCACATGCACCATCTGGGCCAAGGCGTTCAGTTTAATCGCTTCCGAATAGTGGGCCTCAATAAAGTTCGCGACCTCAAAGTGGGCCAACCCCTGCGCCGCGGGGCGCCTGAAAGTTCTGGTCATCGCGCCAACCTGGACCCAGCGCGAAACGATCGAACTCAGCCAACGGCTGGCCCTCGACTTTATCCCCCTGATGACCTCCACCGCGAACGCTTTTACGGGGCCGGGATATCTGACGGTGGCGCCCCAACGGGTGGCGGACGATCTCAAGGAACGGCTGGGGCGCAAGTTCGAAGTCTCATTCCGTCAGGCCTCTATGCGGATAAGAATTGCTGGTACGAGCTGTTCATGTCGGTTCTGGCGAAGGCCTGTCTCTGGGCGGGCGGCAAGGTCCCGGAGGTTGTTTTCAAAGAGGCGCCCGGCGAGTTGTCCTGCGAGCGAGCGCGGCTCAGCGAGAAGCCGATCAACCTCAAACTGGTCAGTCAACTCGAATCCCAAAACTTTATTTTGCGGATGCTGATTTTTGACCGGACCGGTCTTGAGGATTGTCGCGATCACCGAGTTTGTGCAGAATGGCGGCCTTTTGATCGCGGACACCGGTCCTGGGGTGCGTGACGAACATGGTTATTTGTTGCCCACGAGTTCCCTGTCTTTTCTCTATAGTTCCATCACTACGCCAAACAAAAAGGTGTATGGCAAAGGCAAGGCGGTTCTGATCGGCTCATTGTTGCGGGGGTATCTGGACAATAAACAGTCGGCCTTGACACATGAGGCAAGCATTTCCAACAAAGTCGCGCGAAGCGGTGGCGAGCGAGAGCGGGAGTTGTTCTTAAAGCTGTTGAGTAAAGCGGGGCTGAAGCCGCGGCTGGCTGTGGCGGGTTTCATCTGTTTTCTCTCGGTCAAGGCCGAGGCCGGACCGTACTACCTGGCCGCCGAGGCGAAAGAGGTGGTTGTGGATGGTCAGTTGAACGAACCGTCCTGGCAAGCGGCCGAATGGGTTGATGGTTTTCGGTTGCTGCAGACTGGCGGGCATCCCACGCAAACGACCGAATTTGCCGTGCTGTTTGACCAGACCAGTCTCTATGTGCTCTCCGGTCCCGAAGAATTCAGTTATTCTGGTCGAACTCGCGTTGCAGTAACCCTTATCGTCATCCGTCATGGTGAAACCGCCACTCCGACCAGACGATCTGATGCGCGCTGTGGCGATGGCCCTTTGTCTGACGATCGTCGGCTGTGGCCGTCAACCAGCCCCTCCGTCCATCCCCACCAAGCCAGGCGCCGCGCCGGTCGACAAGGCTTGTACCTAGCTGTTATGCGCCGGGTAACGGCACAACCTTTACCGCGGCCTGTCTGCCGCGACGGCATAGTGGCGGTCCGAACATTCTGTACCTGGATGGACATGTGGAATGGAAGCTGCGTGAAAAAGTGAGTGCAAGTGAGTTCAACACGACCGGCAAGTTTCAGTAGAAGATTTTTTGCAGAAAAGCCGGTTAGCCACCATTGGCTGTTTTCAGGAGCGCAGATAACGCGCGAGCAGTTTTAAAAATCGCCACGTGTCCCGCAATGGATGGATGTGGCTGGCCTGGCCCTGGTAAAGAGTGCTGATCGGCGCCGATTCAATGCGCATACCCAAACGCCCGGCCTGGATGAGCATCTCGCTTTCCAGATCGAAATGCGCGGTTGTCGGCTTGAAACGCGCGGCGAACTCGCGGGTGACCAAACGATAACCGCACTGGCTGTCGGGAATCTTTTGACGCGCAAGATGGCTCACGATGCGGGACAGCAAGCGATTGGTCCAGCGACGGACCAGGGGCATTTCCCCTGCGGAACGCATGCGATTGCCCACCACCAGAACGGCGTCGGTCCGACAGGCCGTTTCCACAAAAGCCCCGAGATGGGCCGGATCATGCTGGCCATCCGCATCCATGAAAACCAGAAACCGTCCCGTGGATCGGGCAAAGGCATCCAACGCCGTCCGGATGGCCATTCCCTTTCCGAGGTTCCGCGCATGACGAATGACTTTTGCGCCCGCCTCGCTTGCGCGCGCGGAAGTGTCGTCCGAGGAACCGTCGTCAATCACCCAGACTTCCGCGCCCGATGCGAGGCAGCCGTGGACCACCGACGCGATGCGCGCCCCTTCATTATAGGCCGGAATCGCCGCCGTCACGCCGGCAAGAGAATTGCCGATTGCCGAATGCCGATATTGGGTTGTAGAATCCGACATAAGTAGCGCCATCGCCCGGTAAAACCAAAGGGCAGCATGACATCGTGCCCGGCCCATTCGCAATTCGCAATCCGAAATCCGAAATCAAGTGAAACGCATCCTTTTTCTAACACAAGGCGACATTGAGATCGCCTCCAGCCGGCATCGCGTTTTTCAATACCTGCCGGTACTGGAGAAATCAGGGATCGAGGCTGTGGTTCATCCCGCGGTGACCACCGAGGAATCCCGCGAAGCCTTTGCTGCGCGTTCCTGGCAGACGGGCGTTCGCCGGCTTTTCCGCACATTCACCAGGCGCGTGCGCGATCTGCATCAGCTCCGTGATTTCGATTACATTTTCGTCCAGAAACCCATCCTTCCCGGCCCGTTCTTCAACATGGAATTGCGGATCAGCCGCGAGGCGAAGATGATCTTCGATTTCGACGACGCCATTTTTATGAAAAAACGCGGCGGCATGCCCATCGCCAACATTTGGCCCCAGTCAGGCCGCGTGGCGGGTATTTGCCGCCGCGCGCACCGGGTGGTGGTTGGCAACGAGTTTCTCGCGAAATTCGTCCGAAAGGCGAAAGCTGCGCCGGTGGTGTTGCCCACAGCGGTTGATACCGAAGCCTTTGCCGCGGGGTCCAACTTCGAAAAACGCGCTCAAAAAATCCCCGTTCTCGGCTGGGTGGGAAGCCGCAGCACCCAGTCGGACCTGAAGTTGCTGTTTCCGCCCCTCATTCAATTGCATTCGAGGACGCCATTTGTGGTGCGCATCATCGGGGGTTCCCAGGAACCGGTGCCGTTGCGTTTCCCCATCGAATGGAAACCGTGGAGCCTTCAAACCGAGATCAACGACATCGCGCACCTTGATTACGGCCTCGCGCCCATGGAAGACAACGCTTGGAATCGCGGAAAATGCGGACTCAAGATTCTGCAGTACTGGGCGGCAGGGGTCCCCGTGATCGCTTCATCCATGGGCATCTACAAGGAAATCATCCGCGACGGCGAAAACGGAATGCTGGCAGCCACCGAAACAGAATGGACCGAAAAATTGCTTGCCCTCATCAAAAACCGCGACTTGCGTCAAAAGATCATTGACGGCGGCCACAAGACGGTGGAGGAAAAATTCAGTCTTCGCGCTCTGACTCCCCATTTCCTGAGCCTCTTTGAGGAACCCCTGACCCCCTCGCCGTAACCTCGCCTGACAAGGGATGCGCCTCTGGTCGATGGGCGATGGATTCGTGCTTGCGGGATTGCGAAAGCTCTGGTAGTTGCTTGAGGCATGGACGATTGGAAACCCGATGATCCCAGCCTGACGGAGTATGATTTCAACGCATGCACCGTGAAGGAGTTTTGCGAAGCCTTTGGATTGGACCCGTTCATCGCGCGCGGTTTGCAGGAGTACCGCGAGGAACTGCGCTTTGTGTTCAATCTCGAGAAGTTGCTCAAGCTCAAGGGTATGACGGAGGAGCTTCTCGAAGGGTGGCAAAATCCGAAACCGGTCACAGGTTGCAACACGCCGCTGCAGGGCGCCCTTGGATTGCAGACGCAAACGGCGGAGCCCCTTCCGAAATTATTGGAGGCGATCTGCAAAAAGACCGGCGCCTCCGGATGCCTGATGGCGGCAAAAGGAGGGGATATTCTTTTTCAATCCGGCGATTCTGTCCTCGATCCGGCGGCGCGCTTTGACGCGGTCGCTGCCGAAATCCCGCGTTTTCTGCGCCCTTTTCACGATGGGAAATTCCAGATGAACCTCGCCAACACGGATGTGCATGTCATCGGCTTCGAGTCGCATGATCTGTTGCTGTTGTTGGCCAGCGGCTTTTATGTCGCTGCCATGCAGCCGAAGGGGTGCCTCAACGCGGAAACGCTCGGTTTCTGGCGCTCGTTTGCCGACGAGGTCAGACGCCGTCATCCGCCAAAAATTTTCGTCGAAACCCACGCCAAGGCCGGGGAGGATGAGATCAAATTCAACTGCCCCAAATGCGCCCTCGGAATCGTTGTCGGGAGGGAATACGCCGGGGCCAGCTTCGAGTGTCCGACTTGCCACAGCGAGATCACTGTGCCCGACGAGTCCGGAGGCGCCCCGGCTTCTCCGCCCGCTGAGGGAGATCAGTCAGCCGCGATCTGATGGACGATACGGAAAAGCGCGACGCCGGATTTTCGGATCATGGCGGGCTTTCCGAGTGGTGGATCCCAGGCCTGCTCGCCATGGGGTTGATCTGTGTGATTGGGTGGCCTGCTTACCGGGGTGTCGCTCAAACCGGGGGGCGCGCCCTGACCCGGCCGTTTTTCCGTTTGATTCACCCTGAGCCGGTCCGCAGCGATTGGTCTGCGCCTCAGCGATCCGCAGAATCGGCACTGGCGCGGAAAGCGCGCAGCATGGAATTCCGCACGCAAAAATTCCGGGTGAACCCCTCCGTTGTCAGCGAGTGGTGTGAGGAATGGAATTGCGCTCCTGTCGAGCGGCTCCTGTTGTTGCGCTTGCTGGTTCAGCAACTGCCGGAGGCCGCCGCCTGGAGCGGGGGGTTGCCGCAGCATGGCGATCTCAACCGGACAATCCTCGACCTTTCAGCGGCCGAGATCAGGTCTCAACCGGAAAATGGGTTTTATTGGCTCGCCGAATCGCTCGCGCTTTTTTATTCGGGCAAGGAACCGGATGCCATTCAGGCGATCAGACAGGCGCGGCAATGCCGTCGTTTTGATGCGGGCTTGAAGGAACTCAATCGAGCCGAGTATTCGTTGTGGAAAGCCGAGACCCGGCCGTGGCTGCTGCTGCCGCCAACGCCGCGGAATTGGGGGCTTGATCTCGAAAGACCGCTTTACGCGCTCAGCCGAAACCTTTCCCAACAGGAACGAATCATGCTGCGGCGGTACAACCTGGAGAAGGCGGTTGAACTCGGCATGCTTCACCTCGGGCTTGCCGCGCAACTGATGGAAGCGGCATGGACGCCGGCCGATGTCTCGCTTGCTCATGCGATCGCGCATCACGCAATGGATGCCTTCACCGAACGACGCGGAGCAGCGCCAGCGGCCTCCCCGGCGGAAACAGGCTTCCTCCACTTTCTGGAGGAACACGCCGACAAACTCGACGCGATGAAAGCGCGCGCCTGGTTGTCGGAGATGGCAGATCGGCAAAGCCGTCAGGCCGGGAATCTTTCCATTTGGAGGCGAATTCAGGCATTGTCGTCTTGGAACGCCTCCGCGGTGCTGGCTTGCCTGTTTCTCCAAAGCTTCAGTCTCTTCCTGGTTTGGTGCACCCTGGCGGTTTTTTCTTTGACATCGGCGCCTGAAAAACGGGGAAATTCCAGCGCGTCTCTTTTGTTTGCGCCGCGCCGGTGCGGGGTCGCCGGCCTGACATTCGCCGTGGCGCCGTTTGCTTTGACATTTTCAAAATGGCCGGCGGGCGGCGCGTATCTGTTCTCAAGCCTGGTCCTCGGCTGGATGCTTTGGTGGGGGGTGATGGCGATTGGTTCTCCGCGTCCTTCGCTTGTGGCCGTCCGGAAATCAGTCGCGCAGGGACTGCTCCTCCTGCTTACGGCGACTCTTTTGACAACGGGCGCGGTGTCGCTCGTCCTTCAGCAACGCCAACAGCGCCTCGGCATGATCGCGGAGCAGGGATGGTGACGCCAACCTGTTAAACCGGGGCCGGGGCAAGCGTGCGGTTCATTCTTGTTGTGTTTCAAACATGCCGCAACAACACCCGATGACCGGTTATGCCGGCGTTTCGCAACCCGGAATTCCGCCATGTATGTGACCGGGATTATGGCGCGGAGGATGATTTGTCCATCTGACTGACGCGGGCGGCGCGTGTCTCAAAAAGCTCGCCCACCTTGTCATCAACAAAAATGTCCAGCAGCCGCCATTTGTCGCCGGGGCGATAGTAGGTGAACCGCCAGCGCAAGGGAAAATTCTCGGACCAACTCAGGCAGATGACCTGAAGAAGACTGGTTCCGACCCGGCGCTGTTCGACCAGCTCGAATCCCAGGATGGGACCATAGGTGACGATTGCGTCCTTGGTTTGTTTCTTCAAACCTTTGACCTCATCTTCGCGTCCTTTGATTTTCGTGTTGGTGAGCACGACCTCGTAGGCTTCGTCAATCTTGCTTTCCTTGAGGAAATTGAAAAAGGCAGAGATCGCTTTTTGAACTTCTTCCGGCGGAGGCGGCTGGGCGGCGGGCAGAAGGGTGGAAGGCAGAAGCCAGAGGGCGGAAAGCAGCAGCGCCGCAATTTTGGGTGATGAAAACGGGTGCATGGCCGTCAATCCAAAGCGGGAATTTTTCATCTTAATTCTGAACCTCCGTCAGAAAGCGTTGCCTAAGGCGTTCGTCGTAGTTGTAAAGCACAAAGCCAGGCAATCCAGCCTGGCGGCAGATGGCGATTTGCTGGTTCAATTCATCGGGGCGGTTGAGCATGTAGGAGCCGATTCCGGCATACAACGGAATTCGTCCGTTCACCAGTGAACGCTGGTCGTCAATCCATGCGCGCAAGAGACGGGGACGGGTGGTGTAGTTCATGGGCACAACGAAATCCAGATAGCCTTCATGGACCCATCCAACCCAGTCCTGTCCGTAATCTCGCATGCCCACGTCGGGGTCGTGCCATACCGCGGCGGAAATTTTCGCCGCGGGATTGGCCGCCCGTATCGCCTGGCTGACATCGCGCACCACGGAGGACACCATCTCCGTCTTCCAGGAATGATACCGCTTCCGCAGACGGCCGCTGACGACATCCGACGGCCACTTTTTCACCCTGGTTCCGATCTCCTTTTCAAAGGCCGTGCGCGAAGCGGGGCTGAAATCCACCTGCGGACTGAAATAGCGGATATAGTCAAACTGGACGCCATCGAGCGGATAGGCGGCGACCAGTTCAACCATGGCGCGAAGTTCCAACAAACGGTTTGACGCCAGCGCGGGAGTGCGCACGGGCACCTTGTACGTGGGCCTCAGGGCGCGTCCCTTCGCATCCCGCATCACCTCCCCTTTCTTGATCGCCGTGCTGACGCTTTCGGCCGGGGCATTGTGCATCATGAAACAAACGTGCCAGGCATGCACCTGCACGCCATGTTTTTTTCCAGCCTCGGCGTATTCGCTCGCGTAATTGCGGGTTGTGCCCCGCGCCTTGGGAAGGACCTGGCTCGGATAGTACGCCGCGCCGGCGGAACTCAACCGCACAAAGACGGCGTTGAAACCCGCGTTCTTGAGGTCGCGAATCACTTCGTCCGGTTCAAAACGCCGCGGATCATAAACCCATGCGCCCCGGAATTCATTGGGCGGCGGCGTTGCTTTCGCCGGGGCGCCCCGATCGCGCTGCGGAGTCTGACATCCGACGAGACCGAATCCGCACCATGCCACAAGCGCCAGAAAAAGCATCGGGGGGGGCGATCTCATTGATGGGGTGGTTTGGGCTTGAAGTTGGTCACCACGCAGATGTCGCCCCGGACTTCAGTCTGACAGGAGAGCCGGATATTTTCAGGGCGGTCCTTCAGATGGAACTGTTCGAGGCGCGTTTTCGGATTGAGGTTTTGGAGTCCCTCCACAATCTCCATGGTGCAGGTGCCGCATGCACCGTGGCCCCGGCAATTCGCCAGACGGTCAACGCCGACATAGACATCGATGTCATGTTTGAGCGCCGCCTGGCGCAGGTTGGCGTATTTGCCGACCTTGATTTTCTTTTTTTCGATCAGGAATTCGATGGTTGGCATGGCGGGAAAGCAGGTGCAGGCTAATCAAGCCCGGATGCAAGCGCAACACTGGAATTTGGCGACGACTCACATTCCGGGTTGCCCCCCCAACCGCGCCAGGGGTGCATTACCTCCATCTCGGCCCTTTCCTGCCTCTCTGCGCATTCCAGTTTCCGTTCAAGATGAGACTAAAAAGGGAAAAGGGGTCAATCCTTGGATTTTGGATTTCAATTCGGGATCAACTCTTGATTCTTGACGAAAGTTGCTTAATCCGCAGAAACGAAATCGGGACACAAGCATCCCATAGGAATGGGATAAAGGGATGGGGAGCGCACGCGTCCCGCGTGCTT